>JBBQIZ010000075.1:0-19404 GCA_038325425.1 Chthoniobacterales bacterium | reverse complement strand
GCCGCCGCGTGCGCGATCGAGCCTTCGATGTCGTGCCGCCACAGCCGCCAATCGAAGCTGATCGATTCGCTGTAGCGTTGGAGAAGCTCCGCGGGTGGTTCAGAAAAGCGGCCGTGCCACATTGGGGAAGTCAGGAGTAATCAGTAACTAGTCGGCAGTGATCAGTAGGAAATCAGCGCGCGCACGATCTAGTCTGCCGACTGATTGCTGACCACTGATTCCTTCCCTACTTCCCCACCTTCCGGCTCGAACAAGCCCCGCGCTTCTTTAGCTCATCGCAGCTCGCTTCGATCCGCAGGCTCTTCATCGAAGGCGAAAAGCCGAGCCGCTTGCTGATGCAGTCCTCGAGCAGTTCGATGTGCTGGTCCTCAAACTCGACGATCTTGTTGCAGTCCACGCAGATCAGGTGGTTGTGGTGCGGATGCTCGATGTAGTTCGGGTCGTAAAATTTGTGGTCCTTCCCAAAGTCCATCTCCTTGAGCACGCCGCATTCGACGAGCAGCGGGAGGGTCCGATAGACGGTGGCCCGGGAGACGGAGGGATCCACTTTGCGCGCGAGCAGGAGCAACTCCTCCGCGGTGTAATGCTCGGTGGTGCTGAACGCGGCCTGGATGATGGCATCCCGCTGCGGCGTCTTGCGGAGACCTTTCTCGGCAAGATAAGCGTGAACGCGTTCGTGAATTCCAGGTCGCATGGGCGCAGTATGCGGCCACGTCGGGGGGGCGTCAAACCCCCTCGTCCCGGATCAATGAGTGGCCTGGACGCGCGCGCTGAGATCGGTTTCCGCCGCGGGCAACCATGCGCCGCCACCGTTGAATTCGAGGCCGACCTGGTCGTTCTTGATCAACTTCAGCGTCGCCTCGGAGCCGGCGGGCGCGATCAGTTCGCCGACAATCCGGCCATTCAGGACCGCGGGAAACTTGGCCGGCTTCGTCAGCGTGACCTTTTTCGGCCACAAGCTCGGATCCGCGGCAATTTTCTGGAGATCGAACACGACGGGCGCCGCTGGCGGACGGGATTCGACCGGCGGCGCCACCGCGGGGGGCGCGGGGATGGGGACCGGCTCCGGCATGGCCGCCACGCGGACCGGAGCCGGTCCGGGAGCGGGTTTCGGGCGGGCGAAGGCGGGATCCTGTTCCCCCTGCATGACGATGATCTGGGTGCCGGATTCCTGGACGAATCGCCCGAGAAGATGGCGCACGTGCGGCGTGCGCGCGTCCACGGCTTTGCGCACCTCGGGCACCTTGGCGTAGTAGGCGGCCGCGAGAAAGACGACCGACAAAGGGAGCGCGACGCTCCAGATTCCAATCTTCGATTTGCTCATTTTATTTCCTTGGGTTTGGGGCGTTCGTTCCAGGGGAAACACGCGGCAAAGCTGGATTCGAGCTCGGGACAGTTTCAGCTCCGGGCACCGAAACTCTGCGACTCCTCTCGAAGACGCGGCAAACGGGAAAACCTTAGCCCGGACAACCGGATTCTTCGGACAAGGGCAAAAATCATCCACGCGGACGCAGCAGCAGCGCGACGGCGTCTTTCGTCCGGTCGTCACGAGCGAGCGCGTAAGCCGCTTTTTCGACGAACCACTGCGGGGCATCTGCGTGTTCGGCGACTGCAAACAGGATCTCATCCCGGCCCTGAGCGTCGCCCGCCGCGGCGCGCATCTGCGCCAGATGCTGCGCATTCACGGCGTTCTGCGGCGTCCTGCGCCAGGTGCTCTCGAGTTGCGCCAGCGGCGTCGTCGGCGCTTTTTCCGGAAAGGCGGGCTCGGGAATATGCGCGGCGAGCAACTTCCACGCGCGGGCGTCTTCGCCCCAAGTATGCAGCAGCGCTGCCCACGCCCGAAAGTCCCGCAGTTCGCGCGTCCCGTGATGAATGACCCAATCGCCGAATTGCCCGCGATTCCCGAAGCGTCCGGCGAGGGCGTAGAAGTCGCGGATTTCCGCCTCGGTAATCTCCGAGGACAACGCCCGCGATTTCCACCAGCGGCCATAATAATAGCCCGCTTGCGCGGCGGGCAGGAGCCGGGCGTAGGCCAGGAGCAGATGCGGGTGCGCTTCCGCGTAGCGACCCCACGCGCTGCGCGCCGCGAGCGAAGCGCCGGTTTCCTTCCACGCGGTGGCGAAGATCTCGTCGCGATGCACCCCGCCCCGCGTCACCGATTGCTGCCAGTAGGGAACGGCCAGGACGGTGGAAAGGCGCTGCACCGCTTCGGCCTGCGCCGAAGTGACGAACCACGAACCGGGCGTAAGCCGCGCAGCGATGGCAAAATGCCGCTGCCACCCGGCGGGCGCTTCCGGGCCGTTCAACCGCAGCAGGCGGAAGCCGATGCTTTGATGCAACTCGGCGTTGAGCGGAAAGCAACGCAGGCTCGCTTCCAGCTCGGTGAGCGGCACCCCGGGCGGCGTGGCGTGGCGGGCGATGAGGCGGACCAGCGAAGTCGGCGACCAGCGCGGCGTGTCCCACAAAAACGGGAGCGCCCAAAAAATCGCGATCGCCAGGGGGACGAGCGCCGCTTCGCGCGGTTCGATGACGCGGCGCCTCGTGAGCCGCAGCGGGCAGGCGATGGCCAGCGCCGCAAGCGCGAAACCGGCCGTGCCCCAGCGATGCCCGGGCACGTCAATGAAGGCATGGGCGAGCAATACCGCGGCCGCCGCGAAGCCGCCCGCGCGCAGGAAAAAACTGCGCTGCCGGGAGAAACTCGCGCGCACTTGCCCGCCCAGAAACAAGACCGCCGCCACGACCGCAATCAGCACCGGCAGCGCGCCGAGCTCGGTCAGCCATTGCAGCCAACTGCTCTCGGGATGAATGACGATCTGGTTCTCGAGTTCCATTTTTTGATAAAATGGAAAAAGCGAAGCGAAGGCGCCGATGCCGTGGCCGAGCAGCGGCGCGTCCTGCCACATGCCGAGCGTGTCCTGCCAGACTTGGAGCCGGGTCAGCGTCGAGGCGCCGCCGGATTCCTGCGACTGGAAACGGGCGAAGACTTGCGCACCGAAGGCCAGCGCCATCGCGCCGAAAACCAGCGCGCCGCCGAGAGCGGCACCGAGCGCGCGGCGATTGCGGAATTTCATCAGGCAGAAGCTGATGAAGACCGCGAGACCGACGGTACAAGCGAGCAGCCCGCCGCGCGATTCCGTGATCAGCAGCGCGACCACAATGACCGCGACGAGCGCCGCGCCCGAACCCAGCAGCCACCAGTTCTTTTTCAAACCCGCCCACGTCAGGCAGCCGCAGCCGAGCACTGCGGCCATGGCGAAATAGTCCGCCGAATGATTGCGATTCGGAAACGGCGCAAATCCGCTCCAGCCCGGCGTATAACGCAGGCCGAAGATCGCTTGGGATTCGGGCTGGCGCGTGACGAATGACACCACCGCGACGATGGCCGCCGCAGTGAGCAGCGTCCACGCGAGCACCGGCCGATTGTCCGGCTCCGCCGCCAGCCGGCGCACCCACAGAAACCAAATCATCCCGACCACCCCGGCGAGCAGCCCATCGACGGCCCGCCCCGGCTCGGGATGATGCGTCGCGGGCAGCGCGAGCGCGAACTCGCTCGTCACCGCGGTCCGCCACGCCGTCTCTCCAAACCATGCCGCCGGCGCGAATTCCTTGAACAGCACGAGCGCGACAAAGGCGATCGCGAGGCGATTTCCCCAGCGGCTGAGCGGGACGACCGCGGGGGGTTGCGCGACGATGCCGATGAGCAGCAGGACCAGCAGCGCGACCTGCGGCAGTCGATCGACGGCGCCAAAACAAAGCGGCGCGCCGACGGCCATGAGCGCAAAGACGGACAGCGCGACCACCCGCCCCAGTGACCAGTGGGACGACGGTCCTTCTGCGTGGGTCAGGGCGTGGCGCCTCATGCCCGCCATTTTTGCTTCGCCTTGACGATTACCGGGCGGAAGCATTCCGCGATGCGCTGCCATTCGAGCGAGGTGCCCTTGTGCCGCGGGGCGTGGAGCGTCCACGGCGTGCTGCCGTTGTACTTCACCTGAATGTCGTAGGCGGCCTCGGTCTCCCCCTTTTCGACAAACCCGACCCGCCGCAGGGTCTGGTCGAAGACGGCCCAAAACTCCTGCGCGGAATCGCAGCGGTCGGCTTCGAGTTCCAGCACCTGCGCCTGCAAAAGCGCGTATTGCACGACCTGCCGGCGGTGCATCAGGCGATTGAGCCGCAGCCGCACATCGTCCCAACTGCGCAGCAAATGAAAGTAACGCAGCGCCAGCAGCGCGAGGAGAAAGAGCACCCCGATGCCGATCGGCAGCGTGCTCCCCTGGCTCCAGATGATGCTTAGGCCGAAGATGCTGAGGACGACGCAAATCCCGTAGAGACCGAAGAGAATGCGCCGCTTCGAGAAGCCCAGCTTTTCGAGCCGATGATGAAAGTGTTCGTCATCGGCGTGAAAGATCGGGTAGCCGCGCAAGCCCCGCCGGAGCATGGCAAAGGTGGTGTCGAGGATTGGCACGCCGAGCGCGATCAGCGTGACGAAAAGCACCTTGGCGACCGAACCTTTGTTCGAACTGGTCAGCGACAATGCGGCAATCGTGAAACCGATGAGATACGCACCGCCATCGCCGAGGTAGATCTTGGCGGGCGGAAAATTGAAGACGAGAAAACCGAGCAGCGCGCCGGCCATGGTGAAGGCGTAGCAGGCCACCGCGAGTTGCTCGTTGCCGATCGCCACGATGCCGAGCGTGACCGACATGCAGAGCCCCAGCCCGCCGGCCAGCCCGTCGAAACCATCGATCAAATTGACGATGTTCGGCACGGCGATCAGCCAAAAGACAGTCACCGGCAGACTCCACGCGCCAAGATCGATGCTGCCCGTCGCGCCGGGGTAGGAAAACTTTTCGATATTCAACCCGAGGCTGAACACCAGGCAGGCGGTGGCGAATTGGCCGATCAGTTTTCGCTTCGCCCCGAGCGGCTTCAGATCATCCCACAGCCCCAGCCCGTACATCAGCAGGCTGCCGATCAGAATGGGAAACCAGTTGGTCGCGTTGTCCGGACTGACGGAAAAGATGACGAGCAGGCCGATCGACATGGCCAGCATCAACGGCATGCCGCCCAGGCGGGGAATCGGCACGGTCTGCTTTTTGCGCGCTTCGTGCGCGTAATCGAGCCCGATGCCGCGGTGCGCCAGGCGAATGACCCAAGGCGTGCAAAACACGGCCACAACAAAGCCGAGAAGAAAGAAGAGCAGCGTATAAATCATGCGCGGCGGCCTCCTTTCCGATCAGGAAGGAGGTCGCGAAAAAGTCTGGTGGAGGGCCTCGACCGGAGTTCCGTGAATGGCATTTGGGGCACGCGTCTGAGCAGCATGAATGCCACCGCGGGTCCGCGGCGGCAAGAGTTCACGCAAGGCGTTCCAGCAACGTTTGCCAGGCGGCGAGCGCAGCGGTCCGATGCGCGGCGGGATCGATCGCCGGGGCAACGGTCGGTCCTGCCGCCTGTTGCGCGAGCAGCCATTCTGCGACCGGTGCCGCTTCGCCGGGCGCGAAGACGCCCGCGTGCGGCAGCGCGCGCAGCGTCCGGGCAATCGCGCCGTCCGTCGGGCCGATCCAGAGGATCGATCGCGGCAGACTGAGGATGAGCCCGAGTTTGCTCGGCCAGAGCAGGCCTTGCGCGGCGGGCAGTTGGGTCACGGCGAGGACCTGCGCCCGGCGCAGGGAGGCGGGCAGTTCTGCTTCGTCGAGATAACCCGCCCACGCACACTGCCGCAGACCGAGTTCCCGCGCGCGTGCTTCCGCCGCGGGCCGCGACGGGCCGCCGCCTTGCCACAACAGCCGGATGTCCGCGCCTCGGTTCTCCAGAATCGCCTGCGCCGCGAGCAGCGTCTCCCACTCGTGGGCGCGACCGAGATTGCCGGAATAAATCCATGTCCACGGCGGCTGCGGGGCATCTGTCGTCCGGGCCAGCGCGGTCAGCATGCTGGCAAAAACCCACGGCCGAATGATCTCCGGGGTAACGCCATGCTGGCGCACGCGCTCCGCCATGTCTTCGTCCAACGCCACGACCACCGCCGCGCGGCGATAGGCCCAGCCCGACAGTTTTTGTAACACGCCGGCCAGCCCCCCAGCCCGGATCTCGCCGAGCGCGACGGCGATTTCCGGATACATGTCCATGATCCAATGCACCGACTTTGCGCGATGCCAGAACGCGAGGGCGGTGGCGACGAGCAGCAGACACGGCGGGGAAGTCGCCGACAGCACGACATCCGGGCGCGCCCGGCGCAAGCCGTCGAAAAACATCCGCGCCAGCGCCCTCGCTTCGCGAATCATCCGCCCGCCTTGTTTCTGCGTCGCCCGGTAATCCTGCCGCGCCGCCACGAACTCCACGGTGTGACCGCGGGCCTGCAAGTCGTCGGCCAATTCCCGCAGGAGCACCCCGGTCGGCGCCGGATCGGGCGGAAAATACTGGTTGAGAAAAAGGATGCGCACCGGGCTTACTCGAAGCGCTTCACGACCACCGCCGGATTGCCCTGCACGAGCGCTTGCGGCGGCACGTCTTTCAAAACCACACTCCCGGCCGCGACCATGCTCCCCTCGCCGATTTCCACGCCAGGCGCGATAAACGCCTGTGCGGCGACCCAGCAACTGCGGCGGATGGTGATTGGTTTAGTCACGAGATTGAATCCCGGGGAGCGGAAATCATGCGAGCCGGTGCAGAGAAAAGCGCGCTGCGACAGACAGACGTGCGACTCGATCGAAACCTCCGCGAGGCTCAGCACGAGCACTTCCTCGCCAAACCACACGTGATCGCCCGTCCTCAGCCGCCACGGAAACGTGATATTCACGCCCGCGCGCACCACGACGCCTTCGCCGATCGTCGCCCCGAAAGCGCGGAGCAGCGCGACGCGCAGCGCAGACGGCCACGGAATCGGATTCAGGAAAAAAAGCGCCCGCGTCGCCTGCCACAGCGCCTCAAACCACCACGGCCGACCGCGCGCGAAGTCGCCCGTCGTGTAACCTTCCAGCCGAATCATCGCCCCGGCCGCCGCCGCCCGGCACAAGCTTTGCTAAACTGCACTCGCGAAGTAATCGACATAAGATCAACGCTGGCGTTGCTTCCAAGAGTATTGCACATCGACCAGCGAGCATTCGCGCGACCAACCCTGCAAGCAAACAATTTCATGAATCGCGACACCCCATCGACCCCGGAATCAGGATCGAAGCCGGCGCCCACGCTGGCTTGGAATCAGGCGACGCGCTCTTTTCCGGCGAAGGAAACGCTGCACCAGCTCTTCGAGGCGCAAGTCGCGCGCACGCCCACGGCCACGGCGCTGACCTTCCAGCGGCAGCACCTGACCTACGGCGAACTGAACACGCGCGCCAACCAACTCGCGCATCATTTGCGCGCCCTCGGCGTCGGTCCGGAAATGCTCGTCGCGCTGAGTCTGGAGCGCGGCCTTGATCTCATCGTCGGCCTGCTCGGCATCCTGAAAGTCGGCGCCGCCTACGTGCCGTGCGACCCGGAAGTGCCCGCCGAGCGGCTCGCCTTCATCCTCGATGACACCCGCGCCCCGGTGCTCGTGACGCAGGAAAGCTTGCTCCCTCGCCTCGCCACCAGCGCCGCGCAAATTGTCTGCCTCGACCGCGACCGCGCCCTGCTCGCGCAGCAGCCGACGGCCAATCCCGACCCGCCGATCGAGCCGGAGCACGTCGCTTACGTCATCTACACCTCAGGCTCCACCGGTCAGCCCAAAGGCGTCTGCGTCACGCATCACAACGGCGTCCGTCTTTTCACCGCGACGGAAGATTGGTTTCACTTCGGTCCGCAGGACGTCTGGACGCTCTTCCATTCCTTCGCCTTTGATTTTTCGGTCTGGGAAATTTGGGGCGCGTTGCTCTACGGCGGGCGACTCGTCGTCGTGCCGCAGCTCGTCACTCGCGCGCCCGATAGTTTTCTCGATCTGCTCGCCGACGAAAGAGTCACGGTGCTCAACCAAACGCCGTCCGCGTTTCGGCAGTTGATCGCCACGGAATCCACCGCTTCCGCCCCGCGCCCGCTCGCCCTGCGCTACGTCGTCTTCGGCGGCGAAGCGCTCGATCTCGCGGCCTTGCGTCCGTGGTTTGAACGGCACGGCGATCAGCAGCCACAACTCGTGAACATGTACGGCATCACCGAGACGACGGTCCACGTGACCTATCGCCCGCTCACCGCCGCCGATGCGCAGGAACGCGGCAGCGTGATTGGTCGCGCCATTCCCGATCTCGATCTCTACGTCCTCGACGCCGCGCTCCAGCCTTCGCCGATCGGCGCGACGGGAGAACTGCACGTCGGCGGCGCCGGTCTCGCCCGCGGTTATCTGCGCCGCCCGGAACTCACTGCCGAACGTTTCTTCGCCAATCCGCACAAACCCGGCGGACGCCTTTACAAAACTGGCGACCTCGCCCGTTACCGCGCCGATGGCGATATCGAGTATCTCGGACGCATCGATCATCAGGTGAAGATCCGAGGGCATCGCGTGGAACTCGGCGAAATCGAAGCGCGCATCCGCGAATTTCCCGCCGTGCGCGATGCCGTCGTCCTCCTGCGCGCCGTCCCGCCGGACGACCAGCAGCTCTGCGGATACGTCGTCGCGCCGGAACTCGACAGCACCGCGCTGCGCGAGTTTCTGAAAACGCGCCTGCCCGCTTACATGCTGCCCGCCGGACTCGTGCGACTCGATCACCTTCCCCTGACGACCAACGGCAAGCTCGACCAAAACGCCCTGCCTTTGCCGACCGCCGAGCGGACCAGCCCGCGCGAAGATTACGTCGCCCCGCAAACTCCGCTCGAAACGCAACTCGCGGAAATCTGGCAAAACGTCCTCGGCCTCCCCAGTGCCGGCATCGACGACAATTTCTTCGACCTCGGCGGCACCTCGCTGCTGATGCTTCGGGTACACTCGCAACTCCGCACCGCGATCGGTCGGGACGCCCGCATCGTGGAACTTTTTCAATTTCCCACCATCCGCGCGCTCGCCCGCCACTTGGGCGCCGGCGCACCCGCCCCGACCTCTGCCGTCAGCCGCGCGCAGGAACGCGCCGCGCTGGCACGATCTCGGCTACTCGCACGTTAGAGAATGCCCACCCTTGAATCCGTAGCGGAAGGAATCGCGGTCGTCGGAGTCGCCGGTCGGTTTCCCGGCGCGCCCGACGTGCCCACGTTCTGGCGCAATCTCGTCGCGGGGGTGGACGGCATCACGAGGTTCACCGACGCAGAACTTGCTGCCGCCGGCTACGATCCTGCCGCGCTTCGCACCGATCCTGGCTTCGTGCCCGCGCGCGGGGTCATCGATCGGCCGGAATGGTTCGACGCCGCGTTCTTCAGCATCCAGCCGAAGGAAGCCGAAGCGATCGATCCGCAGCAGCGCGTCTTTATGGAAACGGCGTGGCACGCGCTCGAAGATGCAGGCTGCGATCCCACGCGTTACGCCGGGCTGATCGGCGTCTATGCCGGGATGACCAACAACACTTACGGCCGCTTCGTCCGCGCCCGGCGTGATCTCGTCGATGCCGTCGGCGAACTGGTCGCGATGATGGGCAACGAAAAGGATTACCTGACGACGCGACTGGCCTACAAATTGAACCTCCGCGGCCCGGCGCTGAGCATCAACACGGCCTGCTCCACCTCGCTCGTCGCGATCGCCACCGCCTGCCAAAGCCTCGCCAGCTATCAATGCGACACCGCACTCTCGGGCGGCGTTTCGATCACCTTTCCGCAAACCCGCGGTTACTTTTTCCGCGAAGGCGGCATGACTTCGCCCGACGGCGCGTGTCGGCCTTTCGATGCACAGGCCGCGGGCGCCGTCTTCAGCCACGGCTGCGGGGTGGTCGTCTTGAAGCGCCTCGCCGACGCGCTCGCCGAGGGCGATCAGATTTATGCGGTGGTCAAAGGCTGGGCGCTGAACAACGACGGCGCCGGCAAAGTGAGCATCACCGCGCCGAGCGTGGACGGGCAGGCGGAAGCCATCGCGCTCGCCCAGGCCCTCGCGGGCGTGACGCCGGAAAGCATCGGCTACGTCGAAGCGCACGGCACGGGCACGCCGATGGGCGACCCGATCGAAGTCGCCGCGCTGGCGCAGGCATTTGGCGGCGACGGTGCGGGCCGACAGTTCTGCGCGCTCGGTTCGCTGAAGTCGAATGTCGGCCATCTCGAAGCCGCGTCCGGCGCCGCGGGTTTCATCAAGACCGCGCTTGTGCTGCGCCACGCGCGCATTCCCGCCACGCTGCATTTCACCAAAGCCAATCCCGAACTCCGGCTCGAAGATTCGCCCTTCTACATCTCGCCCAAAACCATCGACTGGCCACGCGGCGCCGAGCCTCGGCGCGCGGGGGTCAGCTCTTTCGGCGTCGGAGGCACGAATGCGCACGCGGTGCTCGAGGAAGCGCCGGAACAACCCGCGACCAGCCCTGGCCGGCCGACGCAACTTTTGCCACTCTCCGCCCGATCCGCTTCCGCGCTGGATCAAGCGGCGCGCGATCTCGCCGCGCACCTCGAAGACCATCCCGATCAATCGCTCGCCGATACCGCCTTCACGCTGCAAACCGGCCGCCAGCAGTTTGCCCAGCGCCGCTGCATCGTGGCCGCCACGGCCGCCGAAGCCAGCGCCGCGCTCCGCGGCGAGGCCAGGCTGACCCGCAAAGACGACCGTCGCGACACGCCGGTCGCGTTCCTTTTTCCCGGACAAGGCTCGCAATATCCGCGCATGGGCGCGCAGCTTTACGCCAGCGAACCAACCTTCCGCGCCGCCTTCGACACCGTCGCCGATCTGCTGCAGCCCGATCTCGGGCTCGATCTGCGCACCGTGATTTTTTCCGGCAATGCGGAGGAACTGCGGCAGACGCGCATCACCCAGCCCGCGATCTTCACCATCGAATATGCGCTCGCCCAGATGTGGCTGTCGTTCGGCCTGCAACCCCACGCGCTGCTCGGCCACAGCGTCGGCGAATATGTCGCGGCGACGCTCGCCGGCGTCTTCACCGTCGAAGATGCCGCCCGGCTCGTCGCGGCGCGGGCGCGGCTCGTCCAGGCGCAGCCCGGCGGATCGATGCTGGCCGTCCGCCTCGGTGAAAAGGAAGCGCAGGAGTTTGTTTCGGAGCAGCTTTCCATCGCCGCGATCAACTCCCCTCGCCTGTGCGTGCTCTCCGGTCCGACGGAAGTCATCGCCAGGATCGAAGTGGAATTAACCACGCGTAACGTGCCGGCTCGGCGGCTTTCCACGTCGCACGCCTTTCACTCCGCGATGGTCGAGCCCGTCGTGGCGCCGTTCACCGCCCTGGTCCGCGCGGTCCCGCTTCGCGCGCCGCAGATTCCATTTGTCTCGAACATCACCGGCGCGTGGATCACCGACGCACAGGCGACCGATCCCGCCTATTGGGCCAGCCACGTCCGCGCCGCCGTGCGCTTCGCCGATGGCCTCGGCCAATTGCTCGACGCCACCGGTCGCACGCTGCTCGAGGTCGGCCCCGGCAACTCCCTTACCCAACTCGCCCGGCAGCATCCCGCGAAAACCGCTGCGCACGAATTCGCCCACACGCTCGCCGAAAACGCGGATGAAACCGCGACGCTAGCCACCGCGCAAGGCCGGCTCTGGCTGGCGGGTGTCCCGCTCGATTGGGCCAGCGTCCATGCGGGCGAAATCCGCCGCCGCGTCTCCCTTCCCGGCTATCCGTTCGAGCGCCAGCGCTACTTCGCGGATCTGCCCGCGGGGACTCCGCTCCCGCTCACCGCGGTGGCGCAGGACGGCGAACCACTCACCACCGTCTCCGCCGGAATCGTGACCGTTTCCGCGCCCACCGCTGAGATTTCCGCCACAGCCACGGACGACGAAAAATTTTCACATTCCGCCGACTCCGCTCTCGCGCGACTGACCGCGCTAATCAAGGAACAGTCCGGCACCGACCTCAGCGACGCCGATCCAGAGACGACGCTGCTTGATCTCGGCTTCGATTCACTCTTCCTCTCGCAGCTCGTCATCGTCATCCAGAAGCGCTTCGGCGTGCGCATCGCGCTGCTCGATCTTTTCGATGACCTCGGTTCGCTCAGCGCGCTCGCGGCGCATCTCGAAAAGCACGTCGTCCGCCCCGCCGCTCCGAAGCTCGAGCAGACGCCCACGCCTTTGCCGATGCCAGCAACGCCGCCGCCCGCGAAGCCCAGCGGGCCGGGGCCGGTCGCGGAAGCGCAACGCGAAATCTGGTTGGCCTGCCAGCGCGGGCCGCTGGCCAGCGCCGCGTTTAACGAAACCTGCACGATTCATTTCCGCGGCGATTTCAAAATCGACGCGATGCTCGGCGCGATCCAGACGGTCGTGGATCGGCACGATACCTTGCGCACGGTTTTCAGTCACGATGGCGAAACGCAGATCGTGCAGCCGAATCTGCGGATCGAAATACCGGTCGAAGACCTCTCCGCATTGCCCGCTCCCGAGCACGAACGCCGGTTGCAGGCCTTGCAGCGAGCCGAAGGTCCGCGCCATTTCGACCTCACGCGCGGCCCGCTCATCGCCGCGCGCCTCATCAAGCTCACCGCCGAACACCACGCGCTGATCCTCACCGCGCATCACATCGCGTGCGACGGCTGGAGTTACGACATCGTCCTCCGGGAACTCGGCGTGATTTATACCGCGCTCTGCGAAGCTCGACCGCACGGACTTCCCACGCCGATGCAGATGTCTGGCTACCAGCGTTGGGAGGGCGAACAGCAAGGCAGCGCCGCTTTCGCCGCCGATAGAAGCTACTGGCTCGAGCAATTCAAAACCCTGCCGCCGCCGCTCGATCTGCCGGGCGATCGGGCACGTCCGCCGCAACGTTCGCATGCCGGTTCCCGCGAATACATCATCGTCCCAGCGGAGCTCTATCGCGAAGTCGCGCACGTCGGATCGCAGCTCGGTGCGACGCCGTTTGGCATGCTCCTCACGGCGTTTAAAACGCTGATTTTCCGCCTTAGCGGAGAGCGTGATTTTGTCGTCGGGGTGCCGGCCGCCGGCCAGAATCTCGCGGGAGGCAAAGACCTCATCGGCCATTGCGTCAATCTAATGGCGCTGCGCTCGACCGTCGAAGGAACCGAGACGTTCGCAGATTTCCTGCGCGCCACCCGCACCGGCTTGTTCGAGGCCTTCGAGCATCAGCGCTTCAATTTCGGCCAGCTCATCCGCCATCTCCCGCTGCCCCGCGATCCCAGCCGGGTGCCGCTGATTGGCAGCACGTTCAATCTCGATCCGCACGTCAGCGATCTTCGCTACGGGGATCTTGAGCACGAGATCGTGCTCAACCCGCGCTCGGCCTACCAATTCGATTTCAGCTTCAACTGCACCGAGGAGCGCGGCGCGCTGCGGGTCAATTGCGATTTCAATACCGACCTCTTCGACGCCGCCACGATCCAGCGATGGCTTGCTCATTTCCGCACTCTGCTCGGGGCGATCGTCGCCGCCCCGACCACGCCGCTGGCGCGCCTCTCACTGCTCGACGACGCCGGGCGCGATCAAGTGCTGGCGCTGGCCCGCGGGCCCGCCAACGAGTATCCGGCGGACACGCCGCTCCACGTTCTTTTCAGCCGGCGCGTGGCGCAGCAGCCCGATGCGATTGCGGTCATCGATGAGGACCGAGCCGTCACCTACGGTGAAATTGAACGGCGGGCGAATCAGGTCGCCAACTACCTCGTGGCGTCGGGGCTGAAAGCCGGGCAATTCGTGGCCGTGCGCGGCGAACGCTCCGCGCGGTTCGCCTGGGAGGCGATCGGCATCCTGCGCGCGGGCGGCGCTTATCTGCCGCTGCACCCCGAGGAACCAGCCGAGCGCGTGCGCCTGGTCGAGCAGACCTGCGCGATCATGCTCCTCGAGGCCGACGCGTATGCCACCGCCAGCGCCGAGCCGGTGCAAGTCGAGGTTGAGGCCAGCCAACCGGCGTATCTGCTCTACACGTCGGGTTCGACCGGCCTGCCGAAAGGCGTGGTCGTGCCGCACCGCGCCATCACCCGCCTCGTTTGGAACACCAATTACGTCCATTTCCAAACCGACGACGTCATCGCTTTCGCCTCCAATCTCAGCTTCGACGCAGCGACTTTCGAAATCTGGGGCGCATTGCTCAACGGCGCGCGTCTTCTCGTCACCCACTCGGAGCACCTCCTCGGGAACGACGGACCCGTCGCGCACTACGCGAAGCACGCGGTCACGATCACCTTCATCACCACCGCGCTCTTCAATCGCTTCGCCCGCGAATTCCCGACCCTTTTCTCGAAGATGCGCTGCGTTATTTTCGGCGGCGAAATGTGCGACGCCAGCGCCGTCCGCGCGGTGCTCGCCCATGGAAAGCCGGCGCACCTCGTCCACGCCTACGGACCCACGGAAACGACGACCTTCGCCACGACGCTGGAGCTGACGGAAGTACGCGGCGGGCGGGTGCCGATCGGGCGGCCGATCGCCAACACCGATGTTTTCATCCTCGACGAAGCCTTGCAGCCCGTGCCGATCGGCGTGGTCGGAGAAATCTTCATCGGGGGACCCGGCGTGGCCATCGGCTACCACGGCGACGTCGAGATGACGGCGCAGCGTTTTCTAACCACTCCTCTCGGGCGGATCTACCAATCGGGCGACCGCGCGCGCTGGACGCCGGACGGGGTGATCGACATCCTCGGGCGCGCCGATCGGCAGATTAAACTACGCGGCATCCGCATCGAACCCGGTGACATCGAAACGCATCTCCAGCAGTTTCCCAATGTCCGCCAGGCCGCCGTGGTGCCGTACCGCGATCAGCACGGCGAACTCGCGCTAGCCGGTTATCTCGTGCCGAAGAACGGCCACCAGCCGCCGACCGAGGAAGTCCGCGACTTTCTCCGCGGGCGCGTAGCCAAGGCGCTGGTCCCGTCGGCCTTCGTCTGGCTGCCGCAGCTCCCGCTCACGGCCAATGGCAAACTCGATCTCAAAGCACTGCCTGCGCCCACCGCGCGCGTCGAGCCGGATCGCGATTTCACGCCGCCGCAGAATCCCGTGCAGACTCAGCTCGTCGCCATTTGGGAAGAGGTGCTCGATCGCCGGCCGATCGGCATTCACGACGACTTCTTCGAGTTGGGCGGCCACTCCCTGCTCGCCGCTCGCACCATCGCGCTGGTGGCCGAGCGCATCGGAGGGCGGCTGAACTTCGGCGAGTTTTTCGATCATCCGACGATTGAAAAACACGCGCTGCGGATCGGCGCCGCCGGGACGCCAGCTCCCGCGCATCCTTTCACGACGATCCATCCCGGCGGCCGTCAGACTCCCGTATTCTTCTTTCACGGTGATGTTCTCGGGGGCGGGATGTATTGCCAAACGCTCGCCGCGGAGATCGGCCCCGACCGTCCCTTTTACGTGCTGCCGCCGCACGGTGCCCAAGGCGGCGAGATTCCGCCGTCCTTGGAAGCGATGGCCGCAGAGCGGACGAACTGGATTCGCCGCATCCAGCCGCACGGCCCCTACCTCCTCGGCGGCTATTGCAACGGCGCGCTGCTCGCCCATCAAACCGCTCGCCTCCTGCGCGCGGCTGGGGAACCCGTCACCACCGTGCTGATGCTCTTTGCCGACGGCTCGAATATCCGCTTCCAATGGCTGCAGCGGCTGAGCGCCGCGGCCGGCGCGCTGCGGGGTGAAGACGAAGCCGCCCAGCGCCGCCAGTTCCTGAAAATCTACGACACGATCTGCAACTACGACGCGTTGCGCGTTCATTACGTCAACGCTGCGAAAGACTTGATCAAGCAGTCACCCGGAGAACAATGCACCCGTCTGTGGCGAAAGATGCGCCGGGTGCTGCGGCGGTTCGTGCCGAAATCCATGCGTCCGCCCGAGGCGCCTCGCCCCGGCGACGGAACTCCCGCACCCGCCCGGCACAAAGAAGCGATCATGAATGTCTACGATGACATCTGTCGTGCGTATATTCCCGGACCCTGCGACGCGCCCACGGTGTTGCTCTGGCCCGCGGACGAACCAGTCTTCTCGTCCCGCGGCGCCGCCGCTGGATGGGAACACCTTTGCCCGCGACTCGAGGTCGTGAAAGTCCCGGGCGACCATGCCACCAGCGTCGCGCAGAGCGCCAATGTAGCGAAAATCGCCACGATCATCAGAAAATGTATTATTCAGGCCGAAAGCTTGCTCAGTAAATCACCCGCATGAATCTCCCACCACCTGCCGACTGGAAAACCGCTGCCCATCACCCGCCGCTCGGCGCCGGGGAAGTGCATGTCTGGCGGGCGGGGCTGGCTGACGCGGCATCCCCTGCCTGGCGTGAGACGCTCTCGCCGGACGAATGCATTCGCGCCGCGCGTTTTCACTTTGCCGACGATCGGGCGCGCTACATCACGGGCCGCGGCCTGCTGCGGACGATTCTCGGGCGTTACCTTGGGCTCGATCCCGCGGCGCTGCGTTTCACCCAAGGACCGAACGGCAAGCCGGAGCTGACCGGCGTTTGCAGTTCCCTCCGATTTAATCTCAGCCACTCCAACGATCTGATGCTGCTCGCCGTCACCCATGCGCGGGCCGTGGGCATCGACCTAGAAATGATTCGTCCCGACATGCCTTTTCAAACCCTCGCCGACCATTACTTCGACCCCGAGGAAGCTTGGGATTTACGACTCCTTCCGCCCACCGAACGGGCGTGGAAATTCTACGACCTGTGGACCAGCGCGGAGGCGCGCCTCAAAGCCTCCGGCTCGGGCATCGCCGCGGGTTTGAAAGTCGTCGCGCCGGACCGCTGGTCGCTGCTCAAGCTGACGCCCGCCGCCGGTTACGCCGCTGCGCTGGCCGTCGAAGGTGGCGATTTTCAACTCGAATGCTGGGCCTGGGCGCAGTGAAAGCACCTACCGGATTCGAACTTGTCGTTGAGCCGTCGCGCGGCTGGCTGAAGATTCCCTGGAACGAAATCTGGGAGTTTCGGGATCTGCTCATCCTGCTCGTGCAGCGCGATTTCATTTCGCGCTACAAGCAAACCGTCCTCGGCCCGCTGTGGTTCATCCTGCAGCCGGTGATCATGACGCTCGTCTTCGCCGTCATCTTTGGCCGCATCGCCGGCCTTCCGACCGACGGCATTCCCACGCCGCTCTTCTATCTCTGCGGGCTGCTCGGGTGGAATTACTTCGCCCAAAACATCACCCTCGGCGGCGGCACTTTCATCAACAACTCCCACCTTTTCGGGAAGGTCTATTTCCCCCGCCTCATCCTGCCGCTTTCCATCGTCGTCGCGAACGTCGTCTCCTTCGCCCTGCAGCTCATCCCCTTCTTCGCCTTCTTTGCTTACTACAAAATCTTCAGCAGCCAGTCGGCCGCGATCAGCCTCTCCTGGCGCATCCTGCTCCTCCCGCTGCCCCTGCTCCACATCGCCGCGCTCAGCCTCGGCGTCAGCCTGCTCATGGCGGCCTCCACGGCGAAGTATCGCGACCTCTTCCACCTGAATCAGTTCATCGTCCAGCTGTGGATGTTTGGCACGCCGATCATCTACCCGCTCTCGAAAGTGCCCTCGCATTGGCTCTGGCTCATCGAACTGAACCCGATGACCGCGCCGACGGAGGTCATCCGCCTGCTCCTGCTCGGCCGGGGAACCTTCCATCCGCTCGCGGCCGTGATCTCCGTCGCGGTCACCTTTCTCCTCCTCGTGGCCGGACTCGCCGCATTCCAAAAAGTGGAGCGCACTGTGGTCGATTCCGTATGAAGCCAATCGTCGAAGTCCAGAATTTGTCGAAGCTCTACCGCCTCGGCGCGATCGGCTCCTCGAGTGTGCGGGAATCGCTCAACTTGCTCTTCCGCCGCAAATCGGCCGTGGTCGAAAAAGAGGACAAGACCGGCCAGATTCCGGTCGCCCGGCGCGGTCCGGAACCAAACACCTTTTGGGGTCTGAAGGACGTCTCTTTCTCCGTCAATGCCGGGCAGGTCATCGGCATTGTCGGGCGCAACGGCGCGGGCAAGTCCACCCTGCTCAAAGTGCTTTCGCGCATCACCGAACCGACCAGCGGCCGGGCGATCATGCGGGGCCGGGTCGTCTCACTGCTGGAGGTCGGGACCGGCTTCCACCCCGAGCTCAGCGGACGCGAGAATATCTTCCTCAACGGAACGATCATGGGCATGAAGCGCTACGAGATCGCCGCCAAGTTTGACGAAATCGTCGAGTTCGCCGAGATCGGCAAATTCATCGATACGCCGGTGAAACGTTATTCGAGCGGCATGTTCGTGCGCCTCGCCTTTGCCGTCGCCGCGCATCTCGATCCGGAGATTCTTTTCATCGACGAAGTGCTCGCCGTCGGCGACGCCGGGTTTCAGAAAAAGTGCCTCGGAAAAATGGGCGAAGTCGCTTCGCAACTCGGCCGGACGGTGTTTTTTGTCAGCCACAATCTCGGCGCCGTCCGCTCGCTCTGCGAGAAGGCGATCCTGATCGACGCCGGCCGCCTCGTCCTCGATGGCACACCCAGCGAAATCATCAGTCATTACCTCGCCGCTTCCACGCCGAAGGAGGGCGAGATCGAAGGCCAGATCGTTTGGGAAAACGAAAACGACGCGCCGCAAAGCGACGAAGTCATCTTGCGAAGCATCCGGCTGATCAATGCGAGCGGCGTCCCGCAGGCGACTTTCGAAGCCGACCAACCGGTGACCGTCGAGGTCGAATACGACGTGCGGCAGCGCCTGCGCGGCGCCCGCTTCTGCCTGCTCCTGCTCACGCAGGAAGGCGAACTCGCTTTTGCCGCGACGGACCACGCGTTTCAACCCGAGACGCAACCGCCCGGCTCCTACAAGACCTCCTGCGTGATTCCGGGCGGTTTGCTGAATCGGCGGCGCTACGTGGTCAATCTGGAGTGCGAAATCCCGGGCGAGCGCGCGATTCTCCCGCCAACCGAATACCTCAGCTTCATGATCGACGGCGTCAGCAATCACGCTTCGACCTACCCCGAGCCGTGGCCCGGCGTGGTCTGCCCGCGCGTGGAGTGGAAGGTCGAGGCTCTGCCGGCGACGCGCTGACGGCATGGAATCGCCCACGCTGCCACCGCTGCATGTGGGCATCGTTTCGCCGGAATTTCCGCCCGAAAAAGGCGGGATCCAGACCTACGCGTGGGAGTATGCCGCGGAACTGGCGCGCGTCGGCCACGCGGTCACGGTCTTTACGCAAAAGCATGCCGGCGGCGAGATGGCGCCGGAAGGCGTGCGCGTCCTACCGGACCTAAAACTTCGCCGTCGCTTCGACCGCCGGATTCTGGAGGCGTCCGGCATCGATGTCTGGCACGTGATGAACGCCGCCTATGCGTGGCTCGCGCGGGAGAACGCGCACGTCTTTGTCACCGTCCACGGCAACGATTTTCTGCACCCGTATTTCCCGGTCGCCCGGCTCGATCTCCGGGAAAAATTCCGGCTCCCTTTCGGCAGCCGCATTGATCAACGCCTCGGCGACTGGCTGACCGCGCGACTCGTCCGCC
>JBBQIZ010000074.1:0-19679 GCA_038325425.1 Chthoniobacterales bacterium | reverse complement strand
CATCATCGTCCCGATCATCAACGGCGCACTCGGCGTCCTGCTCGGCAAGATGACCGGGCTCGAACTCGGCGGCGCGACCCTGCTCGGCGTGCTTTCTTCGAGCGCCTCCTACATCGCCGCGCCCGCCGCCATCCGCATGTCCTTGCCCGAGGCGAATCCCACGCTCTACCTCACCTCGTCGCTCGCCATCACCTTCCCCTTCAACATCACCCTCGATCTCTCGAGATCGCCCCGCGTCCTCTACCGCTAACGCCATGTACACCCACCCGAAGTCGGCGCGCACGGCTGCACGCATTTTCCCGTCGAAGGCGCCGGTGCCGGCGGGGTGCCCACCGGCGAGACGAAAGAGTTCGCCAACGTGCAGATCGAAATCGTCCTCACCGCCGACGCCGCGCGTGCGTTGCTCGCGCGGATCGAGAAGGAGCTGATTCCGCGCTACGGCATGGTCGTTTTCGAATCCGATGTGCGGGTGCTGCGCTCCCGGAAGTTTTGATGGCGTTCGCGCAGGAGTTTTTTGGCGCGGCGGGTAGTGTCCGGGGATTCGAGGAAACCGGCGAGCCAGGCGATGGCTTCGTCGGGTGGGAGCCACGGTTTCCTGTGGCCGTGCCGGCGATAGGCGGCGAAGCAGCGGGCGCGGTAGCCGGGGCGGGTGGCGCTGGCGACCTGCCGCTCGTAGTCGAGCAGCCATGAGAGCAGCGGGCGGCAGAGCACGAGCATTTCCTCCGCATTGGCAAAGCGAAAGCGGCCCTCTTCGTAATGCCCCGGCGTGAGCGGCGTCGCGCCCGCGCAGTCAAAAAAACGCTCGCGCCCGCGGATGAAAACCACGCCCGACTCCGCCGCCTCCCGCGGATACCAACCCGCGCAAAAGCTGTGCAGTTCGACCGTCCCTGTCTGCCACGCAAAGCGGTAGCGGCTGCTCCCTTCCCCATGCGAATACTCCCGCGCCAGTCGTTCCGCGCCGACGCGCACGAGCAGATTCCCCTCGCGATGCTGCGCGTCGCAGCCCCAGAAAAACATCTGCTGCATGAGCATCCCCGCGCGGTCGCTGACGAGGGCGCGCACCTGCGAATGCGGCGGGGGCGCAAGATTCACGGCGAGGGATGAAGACGACTGGAGCACAAAAGTAGCGACCTTTAGTGCAAGCGGGTGGCGGCGAAGCGCACTACTCCGGCATTGATTTTCCTTCTCGCGCGGTTGCCAGGGATGCGTCGGTTCATGCCGCTGGAGCGCACTCCACGCAGCGTCCGATCAGCACGAATTGATGAAATTTGCCTCGCGGCGCGGATGCCGCGGCGCTGGCGGGTATCGCGGAGAAGGACAGGCATGATCAAATTTTGTTGCAAATAACTTGCAAACGCAGTGACTTTAGTTGCAAGTGATTTGCGCTACGAAATAACGCCACACCGCTCCGCCGAACGCTTTTCGCCATGCCCGCTCTCCTCACACCCCTCGTCGATCCGGCGGGCCACGCCCACTGAGCCCCGCTTACTGTATGAAACGCCGAGCGTTCACCCTCATCGAGTTGCTGGTCGTCATCGCGATTATCGCGCTCCTGGCGGCGATCATCGTGCCGGTGGTCGGCAGCGTGCAGGCTCGCGCCAAGCAAACAGCGTGTGCTTCCAACATGCGGCAGATCGGCGCGGGCATCCTGCTCTACACCAACGAAAACAACGGCGACTTCCCACAGACGACCCACGGCCAGGCGCACGAGAAATCGTGGGTCTTCACGCTGAAACCGTATGTCGGAGACGTGGACAAAATCCGGTTGTGTCCGGCTGATCCGAAGGGCGAAGAGCGGCTGCGCAATGGCGGCACCAGCTATGTGCTCAACGAATACATCGCCGTGCCGTTGATCGCCGGGTTTCCGCGGCGGGTGGTTGAGGACTACACGAACATTCGCCGGCTCCCACGCCCCTCCAGCGTGATGATCGCCTTCATCGGCGCCGACAGTCTTCCCGCCCACGTCACTGCCGATCATACCCATTCGCGCACCTGGTTTTCCGGCGAACTCGGTAATTGGGACCTCGTGTTGCAGGACATTCAGCCTGATCGCCACCGGTCCGGTTCCCCGTCTCCCGACCGCACTCGCGGTTCGGCCAACTACCTCTTTGGCGACGGTCATGTGGAAAACATCGAGGCCACGGAATTCAAAAAACGCATGACCACCAGCGGCAATTTTGTGAAGCCCAACGACCAATGAAAACATTCTTTCCTCGCCGCAAATTTCGACCGTCAACGATGGCCCTCCCTCTCGTCGCTAGCATCATCCTGGCAGCATCCGCGGCGATGGCCGTGGACCCACCGGTGCCTGCTCCGCCCGGAAGTGTGTGGGCAAATAGCGTCGTCTCCACCCTCCATTTTTCAATCGGTGGCGCGATGATCCCGCCGGGCTCCACCGCGGTCGATAATTCTCACACCGACGTGCTGGTGAACTTCAGCGGAGGATCGGGAGCCATCAACATTCGATTCGGCCACGCCAACACAACAACAGGCGGCGGCACGACCCTGCCGAGTGCGTCCGCTGAGTTGGTCGGAAATGCCAACACGGCCAACACGATCGACGAAGTGCCGCCCGGCTTTGAATTCACGGGGGCAACGCCCAATAGCACGCTCTGGAGCCTCGAACAGGGCCTCACCGGCGGCATGATCTATCTGGGCATCAACTCCGCCGAGACCGACCTCTCCAAACTCGTGGCCTGGAATCCCGGCGAGCCCGCGAAGAACGCCGGCTACTTGAACAAGTTCATTCAGATCAGCCTCATCGCCGTGCGCGGTCCCGGACACTTTTCGTTCTGGCAGGATGGCGACTCCCTCGATCAGCCAGTGGTCTATATGTCGTCTTTCGTCAACGGCGTGGACGCGCAGGATCGCGCCTTTCATGCAGTCGGTGGCCACGATCATTTCAATTGGAGCTTCACCCAGGCCGGCTCCTACGAGGTGGATTGGCAGCTCTCGACTTTCCTCGTCGTGCCCGAACCCGGCACTGGCGCGTTGCTCGCCACCGGGCTCCTGCTGGCCAGCCTCCGCCGGCGGAGGACACCGAGCGACGCCCCGTCCCTTTCCCAACGCGCCGACTAACAAAAGGCGCACCCATCTTCCATGCAGATGACCTGCATGAAGCACCGCAAACAACACCAACCACACAATCCAATGACTAAAAACCACGCCGCTCCCGCCGCAGTTCTCGCGCTCGGGCTCCTCACCAGCATCCACACCGCCTCGGCGGCAGTCTATACCTCGGGCCACGGCGACATCGGATTCGCCTACGAAGGGCTGAACCAGCCTTACAACCACTTCCACGCCGAGGGTGGCATCGTCGATGGGCTCACATCGAACGGCGAATTCGACGCCGCCGCCATCACCATCCGCGTCCCGAACACCAGCGCCACGACCGGCGGCACCGGTGCCGGATTCCTCGGCATCGGCGACTTCACCACCTATTGGAAATTGGAACAGACCCAAGGTGCCGCCGCCGCGGATGCCGCTCCGTATCTCGGCTTATCGACGGAAGACTTGGAAAGCGCCGACTGGACGAACGTTAAATTCGCGCTCACCGCATTCTCCGGTCCCGGCCAATTCGCCATGTATCAAAGCGGCGAGCCTAGCCCCATCTGGGACACGGCGGATGGCGTCGTGTCGGCGGCCGACGATCACTACGATTGGTTCTCCGTCGGTAATGGTGCGCACGACCATGCCAACTACGCCTTCTCCGCTGTCGGCGACTATTTCCTGACCATCACGATGTCGGGCACCCACGCCACCGATGGCGTGCAGAGCGCCACGGAAACGTTCCACTTCCAAGTCGTACCCGAGCCGTCCACAGCGGCACTCGTCGCGCTAGGTGTTCTGGCGCTCGCGTCGCGCCGGCGCGCCAGGCCCCCCGCGGTCATTGCCTGATGACACACTAGCGCCGTAGCTTCGTAGCCTGCTGAGCGGAATCGACCGGAGCAGGATGCTCGAACTGCTGACCATGATCGTCGCGGGTGCGAACAATGCGCTCGCCGTGAACGATGCGCGATAAACACTCCACGCCAATGTGCTCTGACGAAGCGAAGAAGAAGCCTTGGAAATCATGCGGCCAACGATCCACGAAAGGTCAATCGCGTCGTAGGGAATTGGAGACGGATCAATAAATTGCCTCATACGCGTGAATGACGCCTAATGTTCAGGATCAGAGACCGCGAAAGCTTGGGGTGGCTTCGCGAGAAGCCGCCCCCAGAGCGGTTCTCTGCATCCGCGGCTTCGCTCCTGCCTTCGTTTTCTCGGAGTGCAAAGTAAAGCCCGACCCCGACCGATATCCAAAGCATCAGGCCTACAAGACACACTATCTCAGGCGCAGCCATGTCGTGGGTTTATGCACACGACTCATCCCGAGCGCTTTACGTCGTGTTCTACGGGGTGATAAAACATTCTTTCCCGGCAGACTGCCGATGGGCTGCAATCGCCCCGTTACAGCGGTTGGGGGCCCCAAACGTCCTCTGGCCGGAAGCGCACGCCTGCGAACCCTGATCGAAAGGAAGAGAGCGGGTAGCGGGAATCGAACCCGCATGGCCAGTTTGGAAGACTGGAACTTTACCACTAAGCTATACCCGCGAAAACCGTGCGCCAATTTGCCAACGCCCTCGGCAAAGACAAGCGCTTTTTCGCGCGTCGTGCCGCTTGTGGGATGAACGCAGGGTGGCTATTCTCCAGAACCCCAATGAGCCTGCTCCCCCGCCTCATTTTATTCGCCGGCCTGGGTTGGCTGGCCTTCGTGCTTTTCAGCGAAGCGCGCGCGATCAATGACCAACCGGACGGGGACCCGAGCAAGATTGTCCTGCTCTTTGGAGCCGTCGTGCTGGTCGGCGGGCTGGCCGGGATTCTGTTCGTGCTCATGGTCATGCCGGCAATCGGCGACGCCATCGGGAACTTTTTCTTCCAGCCGAATCAGCAGGCCACTCCCGACCCGCACGCCGCTGCCCAAGCGGCTCTCGCGCGCGGCGATTATCCCGAGGCCGTTGAGGAATACCAAAAATTCCTCGAATCCGAACCGGACGACCTGCTGGCTTACAGCGAAATCGCCAAGATTTACTGCGATCACCTCGCCGACCCCGACGCGGCCGCGCAGACCATCGAACAGGCGATGCAACGCGAGTGGGCGGCCGACGATGCCGCTTTTTTGACAACGCGACTGGTCGAGATCTACTGGCACCACCAGCACGATGCCGCGCGCGCCCGCGCTCTGCTCCAGCAATTGATCGAGGCGCTCCCCGGCACGCGGCACGCCGCCAACGCGCACCACCGCCTGCGCGAGATCGAGCAGCAGAGCGCCCTCGAAGGGTAAAGTCGTCAGGCGCGTTCTGCGGAGCGCAACCGGCCGCGCCTGGAAATGCGCCAGCGGACTCCGCCCCACCAGACCGAGCGCGTGCCCCAACTGGACAACCAGCAGGCGGTTTCGACCAGACTCGCCAGCAGGACCGTCGGGGCGAGTCGGGTGATGCGAAAAGCCAGATTCTGCGCGAGGCCCCGAGCGGTCAGCCAGCGACTGGCAAAAACGATGCCGAATAGCGCCCAAGTCCAGATCTCCATCGGGCGCAGGAGCGCAAGGAGCAGGCTCGTGGTCACACCCTGGCCGAGCCACGCGCCGGCAAAACCCGCGGGGTTGGCCACGCGGTAGGTCACCGCGACGCGGCGCTGGTGCCGCCAATAATCACACCACGAGAGTGGATCGCTTTCGAGGGTTACTACTTGAGCACTGAAAAGGATCGTTCGCCCCGCCGTCGCCAGCGCCTGACCGAGACGATTGTCTTCCGCCAAATCGTCACGAAAGGCGCCCCATCCGCCGACCGCTTCAAGGTCGCTCCGGCGAAAGCCGGTGCACGCACCGAGCGTCAATCGGACGCCGCTCCGCGACCGCAGGATGGCAAGTCCCGGCCAGAGGGTGAGCAGCACCGCCGCGGCATCGAGGCGCTGCGGCCAGGTCGCGATCCCGATGAAGCGGTAGCCGGCGGTGAGCACGTCGCACCGCGTCCATTCGCGGCGAAACGCGGCCAGAAACTTCGCATCCGTGACGGCTTCGCTGTCGCTCAAAATCCAGTGCGCGTGGCGGGCCAGCGTTTCCATTTGGAGGAGCTTGGAGATCTTGGGATTGCGGGCGACTGCGCGCTCGCAGACGACCACGGCGATGTCCAGTTCCGGGCGGGCTTGCGCCAGCGCGATCGCCGCGGCCCACTCCGCGGACTCCCGTTCCACGCCGATCAGCAGTTGATCGCCGGGCCGCACGGCCTCGGCGAGAACCGCAAGTTTCGTCGCGAGGTTTGGCACCCCGGATTTCAACGGCCGGAAGAATGTCACCGGCGGGAGGACTTCCTCGCGGTCTGGATTTGGCGGCGCTTCGCGGAGCCAGTGCGTGAGCCGATGATGGGCGATCCAGAAATAAAGGGCGCTGGTCACCGCCGGGCCGACCAGCAGCGCGGTGCTGACATCGAACAGCGTCATGCGCGGCGGGGCGGGGCGATCATCGGCCTTGTCGTCATCGGAGAGGATCGCAGAATGCCGGCGCCGCCCGCGTTTTGAAACAACTGATCCTCACCGCCGACGACTTCGGTCGCAGCCCGGAGATCAACGCCGCCATCGAACGGGCGCATCGCGCCGGTTTCCTCACGCAGGCGAGCCTGATGGTCAATGAACCCGCCGTGGAGGACGCGGTCCGCATCGCGCAGCGCAATCCTGCGCTGATGATCGGGCTGCACCTCACGCTCTGTGCCGGCCGCGCCAGCCGCGTTTCCGCGCTGACGGATGCGCGCGGCGATTTCGCGGCGTCGCCCGCGCGCGCCGGGGTGCGCTATTTTTTTTCCACGGCGCTCGTCGAACCGCTTCGCGCCGAGATCCGCGCGCAGTTCGAGCGCTTCCGCGCGCTCGGTTTTCCGCCGAGCTATTGGGACGGCCACACCCATTTGCATCTGCATCCGACCATCTTCCGACTGACGCTGCCCCTCGCTCGCGAGCACGGCTTTAGCGCCATGCGACTGGTCCGTGAACCAGCCACGATCAACCCCGTGCCCATGATTTTTCAAGCGCTCAGCCGCGCCGCAATTCCGCATCTGACGGAAAACGGCATCACCTTTTCCGACCAGGTCTTCGGCCTGCGAACGACCGGGCGCATGACCACCGCCGTCGTCGCCGAGCTTTTGGAGAAACTGCCCGTCGGCACGAGTGAACTTTATTTCCATCCGGGCGCCGAATCCGAGGAACCCGACTACGCGACGCTCCTCCCACTGCTCGCCCGACACCGCATCACGCTGCGCACGTCGCGGCCACCGCCAGCCGCGCGCTGATCTCCCGCTGCCCGGCGCAAACGACCTCAACCTCATTGGCGCCGAGCGCAGCGAGGCGCGCGCGCACCGTGCCGACGGCCAGTTCGGGGCTGTTGCAATCCCGGCTGAGATGCCCGAGCACCGCCCGCCGCAGCCGCCCGCCGAGCAAGTCGGCCAGCACGTCCGCCGCCGCCGCGTTCGAAAGATGGCCGTGCCGCGACATGATCCGTTGCTTCACCGACCACGGCCGTTTGGTGCAATTTTGCAGCAGCTTTTCATCGTGATTCGTCTCGATGAGCAGTGTCTGCGCGGCCCGCACCCGCTCCTGCGCGAGCTTGGTCGCCACGCCGAGATCGGTGAGCACGCCGAGCGCGTCGTCGCCGTGATGCAGCACAAATCCCACGGGATCGACCGCATCATGCGGCACCGGGAAAGTCTGCACGGTGATGTCCTTGATCGTGAACTCGCTGCCCGTGACGAACATCCGCCAATCGCGGCGCGTCTCCGATGCGGCGCCGCTTTGCAGCACTTCCGCGGTGAGCCGGTTGCAATAGATCGGCGTGGCGAATTGTTTGCACCAGACATGCAGCGCGCCGCAGTGATCGCCGTGCTCATGGGTCAGCAAAATGCCGTCGATTTCCGTCGGGTGAACGCCGCACTGCGCGAGCCGCAGGCCGATTTGTTTGGCGCTCAAACCGCCGTCGATCAACAGGCGCGTCTGCGGGGTCTCGACGAGGGCGCAATTGCCCGCGCTGCCGCTGCCGAGAATCGTGACGGAAAACATCGGTCGATGAAACACCACGCCCACCTTGCGAGCAAACAGAAACCCGGCCAGCTCGGGGCAAATGCGTTCGTCTGACGAAGCACACTCCTGCTGCGGCCACCACGCCGCTGCGCCTCCACCGAATCAAGCTCTAGCCGATCTTTGCGAACGTGCTTCCCGGATATCTCTGCGCGCGGCACGTTGCTTCGTCCTCTCGCCCCCACGTGCGGCTCGACGCCGCGCGCCAGCCGTGGAATATCCTCCGCCACCCGTCTTATGAATTCACCTTCCGCCCTCCCGTTGCGCGCCCTCGCGCTGAGCATCGCCTCTCTCCTCCCCCTCGCCGGACCGGCCTCCGCGCAGGATTCCGCCGCGCCGACCATCGTGCCGGCGCCCCTGTTCGCCGCGCCGGATGGGCTGGAGGTGACGGTCTGGGCGACGACCCCGCTGCTCCGCAACCCGACCAATATCGACTTCGACAAGGACGGGCGGATGTGGATCGCGGAAGGGGTCAACTATCGCGGGCAGGCGGGTAAGCAAAAGGAAGGGGATCGCATCGTGGTTTTGGAAGACACTGACGGTGACGGGCGCGCGGACAAAGATTCCGTGTTCGTGCAGGAGCCTGGGTTAAAAGCGCCGCTCGGGATCGCCGTGCTGGGCAACAAGATCGTCGTCTCACAGCCTCCCGATCTGCTCGTTTACACCGACGTGAATCGTGACCGCGTCTTCGATCCGAAGGTGGACAAACGCGAAGTGCTGCTCACCGGCTTCAACGGCAGCCAGCACGATCACAGCCTGCACTCGGTGACCATCGGGCCGGACGGCCTGTGGTACTGGAATCAGGGGAACACCGGCGCGCTTTTCACGGACAAATCGGGCCAGACCTTCCGCATCGGCAGCGGATACGTGCATCCGAACGGCAAGCAGGTCGTCGATCCGAGCACCATCTCGGGGCAAAAGAGTGACGACGGTCGCGTGTGGGTCGGCGGCTTCGGCGCACGCATGAATCCCGACGGCACGAACGTCGAAATCATCGGTCACAACTACCGCAACAGCTACGAGCAGGCGGTCACGTCGCTCGGCGACATTTTCCAAAGCGACAACGACGATCCACCGGCCTGCCGCGTCACCGCCGTGCTCGAATACGGCAACGCCGGGTTCGCTTCGCGTGATGGGAAACGCTCGTGGGGCGCGGACAAACGGCCCGGCCAGGATGTGCCGACCGCGGAGTGGCGGCAGGAAGATCCCGGCACGATGCCGTCGGGCGATGTCTATGGCGGCGGTTCGCCGACCGGCGTCGGCTTTTATGAAAACGGCGCACTCGACAAAAAATGGAACGGCCTGCTGCTCGCCTGCGAAGCTGGCCGCAACGTGGTTTTCGGTTATTTGCCGAAGCCGGACGGCGCGGGCTTTAAACTCGAGCGGTTCGATTTCCTGACCTCGAACAAAGAGAAGGAATTTGCCGGTTCGGACTTTCTCGGCGGAACCACCAGCGTCACCCACGAGTTGAAAACGCTCTTCCGCCCATCGGACGTCACGGTCGGGCCGGATGGCGCGATCTATGTGGCGGACTGGTTCGACGCGCGCGTCGGCGGGCACGGCACGCTGGACAAAACGATCTCTGGCACGATCTATCGCGTGGCTCCGAAAGGATTCCGCTCGCAGGTGCCGAAGATCGATCTGGAGACGACCGAAGGCCAAATCGCGGCACTGAAAAGCCCGGCGGTAAATGTGCGCGAGAGCGGCTTCACGCGGCTTAAAGCGCAGGGCGAAAAGGCGGTGCCGGCCGTGGCTGCACTGCTCCAGGATGCAAACCCGTTCATCGCCGCGCGCGCCGTCTGGCTGCTCGCGCAACTCGGGCCGACGGGTGTGGCCAAAGTGCAGCCGCTGCTCGACGCGAAAGACGAAGCCACCCGGCTCGTCGCGTATCGCGCTCTGCGCCGGGCGAAGATCGATGTGCTCGCCCATGCCAAAAAGATGGCGGGCGACAAATCCGCCGCGATCCGGCGCGAAGTCGCGCTCACCCTGCGCGAGGTGCCGCTGGCGGAAAGCCGCGACCTGCTCGTGCAGATCGCGCAGCAGTTCGACGGCCAGGATCGCGCTTACCTCGAGGCGTTCGGCACCGGCGCCGAGGGGAAGGAAGTGGAAGTTTACGACGCACTCCGCAAGGCCGTGACCGGGCCCGCGGCGCAGTGGCCGGAAGCATTCGCCTGGCTCGCCTGGCGCCTGCATGTGCCCGCCGCGGTGGAGGACCTGCGCTCCCGGGCGCTGGCCGAGGAACTGGCCGAACCGCAGCGCAAACTCGCGATGGACGCGCTCGCTTTTACGGACTCGCGCGATGCGTCCGCGGCGATGATCGACATCGCCAAAGCGGAAGGATTCCCCTTCAAAGATCAGGCGACGTGGTGGCTGAACCATCGGCGCAGCGGCGCGTGGAAACCCTTTGGCCTGACCAAAGCGATGCGCCAGGCCGGGCTGCTCAAGGAAGTGAAGCTGGTCAGCAGCGTGATCCCGGAACCGCCCGCCGATGCGCCCAAGGCGCCGACCGTCGAGGAAATTCTCGCGCTGACCGGCGACGCGGAACGCGGCCAGGCGGCGATCGGCGCGTGTTACGCCTGCCACAAGGTTGGCGCGATGGGCGTCGATTACGGACCCGACCTCACGCAGTTTGGCAAAACGCAGCCGCGCGAAGTCATCGTCGCCGGAATCGTCACACCGTCGAAAGACATCTCACACGGCTACGAAGGCAGCCGGCTTGAAACGACCGACGGCCTGCTCATCGACGGCATCGTCCAAGCCACGGGCGATCCGACCGTCATCCGCTCGACCGGCGGGCAGCGGCAGGAGATCGACGAGAACCTCATCAAGTCGGTCACCAAGCTGGAGCGTTCGCTGATGTTCGCGCCGGAGACGCTCGGGCTGACCGCGCAATCCGTCGCCGACATCACCGCTTATCTGCAATCAAACCTGATCAAAAAATAATGCCGACCATCTGGACCAACGCGCAATTTTCCGACGCCGCGCGCACGCAACTGATCGAAGGAGTGAAGCCGCACCGGCTGCTCTTTTCGACGCAACTGTCGGCGTCGAATCTCGCCAAAGCCGCGCCCGATCCGGCGCTCGCGGAAGCCGATATCGCTTTCGGCCAGCCCGATCCGGAGAGCGCGCTGACCAGTCCGCAACTGCGCTGGGTGCAGCTCACGACCGCCGGTTACACGCGCTACGACACGCCGGAGTTTCGTGGCGGCTTGAGCGGACGCGGCGCGAAATTGACGAACAGTTCGGGCGTCTATGACGAACCGTGCGCGGAGCAGGCGCTCGCCTTCATGCTCGCGCAGGCGCGGCAATTGCCCGCCTCGCATGAGAGCCAGCGCACCGATCGCGCGTGGCCTCACCTGGAGCGCCGCGCGCTTTGCCGGCTGATGCTGGGACAAAGCGTGGTTCTTCTCGGCTTCGGCGCGATCGGGCGGCGACTGGCCGAATTGCTGGCACCTTTCCGGATGCGCGTCACTGCGGTGAGGCGGAAGCCGTCCGGAGATGAAAACGTCGAGGTCGTGACCGAAGACCAGCTCGACGCGGCGCTCGCGAGTGCGGATCACGTGGTCAACATCCTGCCGGAAAATCCCGCGACGATCCGCTTCGTCAATACCGCGCGGCTCGCGGCGATGAAACCCGGCGCGATCTTTTACAACGTCGGCCGCGGGACGACGGTCAATCAGGATGCGCTGCTCGCCGCGCTGCAGGCCGGCACGCTGGGTGCCGCGTATCTCGACGTCACCGATCCCGAACCGCTGCCGCCGGAGCATCCGCTCTGGACCGCGCCGCGCTGCCACATCACGCCGCACACCGCGGGCGGGCACGACGACGAGCAGGACCGCCTGATCGCACATTTCCTCGACAACCTCCGGCGCTTCGAGCGCGACGAGGCGTTGCGCGATCAGGTGATTTAAGCCGTGCAAATCGCGATCATCGGCGGCGGGCCGGCGGGCTTGCGGGCGGCCGAGGTCGCGGCGACGGGCGGAGCGCAGGTCACGCTTTTTGAAGCCAAGGCTTCGGTCGGGCGGAAGTTTCTCGTCGCCGGCAAAGGCGGCCTGAACCTGACCAACGCGGAGCCGCGGGAACGTTTTGTGGAGCGCTATTCCGGGCCGCGGGATTGGTGGCCATCGCTGCTCGCCGATTTCGATTCCGACGCATTGCGGGCGTGGTCTGCGGAGCTGGGCGTGGAAACTTTCGCCGCGTCCACCGGCCGCGTGTATCCGCGCGAAATGAAAGCCGCGCCGCTGCTCCGACGCTGGGTGCAGCGGCTGCGCCAGCTCGGCGTGGAGCTGGCCATGCATCATCGCTGGACCGGGCTCCGGCCGGGCGTCCGCTGGCAGTTGGATTTTCAGACGGGTTCCGAAATCCGCACGGTCGAAGCCGATGCCGTGATCTTCGCGCTCGGCGGCGGTTCGTGGCCGGAGACGGGTTCGACCGGCGCGTGGACCTCACCGCTGCAGGAACTCGGCGTTTCGGTCGCGCCGCTGCAGGCGGCGAATTGCGGCTGGGAATTTCCGTGGCCAGCCGCGGTGCTCGCCGCCGCGGAAGGCGCGCCGCTGAAAAGCATCGCCGTCCGGGCGGGCGACGCGGAGGCGAAAGGCGAACTGCTGATCACGCGCTACGGACTCGAAGGTGGCGCGCTGTATCAGCTCGGGCCGGAGCTGCGCGCGATGGCCGAGCCGGTGCTGACCATCGACTTCAAACCCGCGAACCGCGTCGCGCAGCTCGTCGCGAAGATGGGGCCGATCCGGCGTAATTTTTTCGCCGAAGCCCGCGCTCGCTGGCGCTTGGGCGAAGCCGCATCCGCCATCCTCGCGCACTGCGCCGCGGCCGAGTCCTGCACGTCCGCGGAAGCGCTCGCGACGCTGGTCAAAAATTGCCCGCTGCGGCTGACCGGCCCGCGTCCGATTGCCGAGGCCATCTCCAGCGCGGGCGGCGTGCGCTGGAGCGAGCTGAACTCGCATCTCATGGTCGAAAAACAACCCGGCATTTTCGTCGCCGGGGAGATGGTCGACTGGGAAGCGCCGACCGGCGGATACCTGCTCCAAGGCTGCTTCGCGACCGGCACCCGCGCCGCGCGCGGCGCTCTGGACTGGGGCGCGAACTACTCCGCCTTGCGCCGGTAACAGGCGAGCTGCGGTTGGTAATACATGCTGTAAAACGAGACCACGTCGTCGAGTTTCATCAGCACCCACGGCTGGGTCGGAGACCGCCCGTTTTTCGTGTACACGATGTCGTCCGCGAGAAAGACGCAGGAGTGGACGGCGTTGCCCGTATTGCCGTCCATGAGGAAGAGCACGTCCCCGAAGCGAAAGGACTGGCCCGCAGGAATGCGCGAGTAATTTTCCAGCGTGTAGGCGGTGGCCAGCACTGGGTCGCCGAGCCGCTCGAGCGGATCGAAGTTTCCAAAATTCAGCGACGACCAATGACAGTCGGGATAATAACCGCTGCGGCCATGACTCGGGCTCGGGAACGTGTAGAGCAGACGGCGGACGCCGGTCGGCAGGAGGTGGATGATATCCACTACGTTGACGCCGGGGATCTCGGAAATGGATTCCAGGAAGGGCTGCACGTCTTTGGTGCGGGAGTAGCCGCCCCAATACTCGGCGATTTTGGCGATCTCAGTCCCCGGATTGAGCTTCAGCTTCACGACCAGCGACGGCGTGCGGCTCAAGGCCTTGCGGATTTTCAGCCGCTCTTCCTCCGTCTGGACCATGCGCAGGACGAGCGGAGTGTCGGCGAAAACGAGGTTCTTGTTTCGGAAGTAGGCCCCTTTTTCGATCGTGGCGACGATCTCCTCGGGCAACCGCGCCCGGGCCAGCCAGTCGCGCACACCTTCCCCGGCGACGAGGTGGGGTTCGTGATGAAAGGGGTTCTCGCCCCAGCGGCCGAGCACCTGATAAATCGCGCTGCGCGCCTCGGGCGACAGACCGAGCAGCACCTCCTGGCTGGGCAGGACGACGATGTCTTTCTCCTCTCGCCGCCATTTTTTGCGATCGAGCAGTTCCGCCTGCAGCTCCGCAGGTATTTGGGCGGACGAGAAAAGCGCGGCCACCTGGTCCTCGCTATAGCCGACGAAGCGCCACAGCGTCTCGTAGGTCTGCAAGTCCATGCTCTTCAGGGTGGCGACGGAAGCCTCGAGATAGACGGTGAAATATTCCAACTCGCCCCACGGGCCGGGCCGTGCGCGAAAGGCCGCGGGAACGGCCGAGGGGACTTTCGGCGGGGTAGAACCGCCCACCGTCACGCGGGCGGTGCGGAGCGTCGAGGCGGCGACCTCCGTCGGCGGGGTCAATTGGAGCAACTTCTCCTGCGCCCCGCTGACCGAAGAAAGGACGGACAGACCGGCGGCGGCGAAGGCGATCAGCAAACGGCAGCGAAAAAGGCAGAGGGAAGACGGAATAAAGGAGAGAGGCTGAACAGGCATTGAAGGAAGGCGCGCACGCTACTGCGGAATCATCGCAAGGCAAGCGGGAGCCAAGCCACCTTCAGCGATTCCCGTGCCGGGGCGAATTCCGCGAGCCTGTCCGGCGCGGTCAGCAGCCAAATCCCGGGTACCGGAGCAGGAAATTTGGAAATTCTTTGACCCGGAATCATCCATTCCGTCCACTCGCTCGAACAGTCGCGAGCACGCCGAGGACCCGTTTCGCGGTCCCAAATTTCCACATCGGAAGCATGGCATCCGGCCTGCTTTATAGTATTTGTGAAATTCACTGTCAGTTTACTCATCCTCTTAATTTCAACCATCGCCGCCTCGGCCCGGGACCTCGCCGATGAAGTCATCGCCGAGATGAACCTCGCCCGCACCGCTCCCCAGCGTTACGCCCAGATCGTCGCCAGCCGTACCGTCGGATACCGGGGCAGGGAGGGTGAAAAGGTGGTCCGCGAAGCCATCCGTTTCCTCGAAAAGCAGCGCCCGCTGGCCCCGCTCGCCGTCTCGGACGGCATTTGCAACAGCGCCCTTTCCCACGTCCACGCGATGGGCCCGGTCGGCGGCCGCGGCCACAAAGGCCGCGATGGCAGCCAGCCGTGGGATCGCATGGCGCGCTTCGGCCAGTGGCTCGGCCGCGCCGGCGAGAATATCGACTACGGCGTGCGCGACGCCCGCGCGATCGTCGTCCGCCTGATCATCGATGACGGAGTGCGCAGCCGCGGCCATCGCAAAAACATCTTCAGCCGCGACTTCCGCGTGACGGGCGCGGCGAGCGGCTACCACGCCACTTATGGCGGGATGTGCGTGATCAATTTCGCGGGCGATTTCGTGGAGCATTCCGCCCGCGTCGCCGACCGCGCCAGCCGGCCCGTCGCCCCGCTCTAGCCGAAGGCGGTCCGGGCCTGATCCCCACAAGGATTTCCCTTCCCAAGCGCGGACGGGTTCGTGTTCACTCTGCGCGCGATGCCCAAGCCGACTGCCAAGAAAACCGCGAAGACCCTCCAACCCAAATACCGGCGCATCGTCCTGAAATTGAGCGGTGAAGCGCTCAAAGCCCGCGGGAGCGCGGACAATATTTCCCCCGAAATCGTCCAGCAGGTCTGCTCGCAGATCAAAGACGTGCATGATCTCGGCGTCGAGATCGCCGTCGTCATCGGCGGCGGCAATATCTGGCGCGGGTTGAGCGCCAGCCATCGCGGCATGGAGCGCACCACCGCCGATTACATGGGCATGCTGGCCACCGTGATCAATGGCCTCGCCCTGCAAAGCGCCCTCCAGGGCCTCGGCCTCGACGCCCGCGTCCAGACCGCCATCCGCATGGACAACGTCGCCGAGCCCTTCATCCGCAACCGCGCCATGCACCAGCTTGACGAGGGCAAAGTCGTCATCTTCGTCGCCGGCACCGGCAACCCCTTCTTTTCCACCGACACCACCGCCGCCCTGCGCGCCAACGAGATCGGCGCCGAGGTCATCCTGAAAGCCACCAAAGTTGACGGCATCTACACCGCCGACCCCTTCAAGGATCCGACCGCCACCCGCTACGATCGCATCACCTTCACCGAAGCCCTCTCGAAGCGCCTCTCGGTCATGGACTCCACCGCCTTCAGCCTCTGCCAGGACAATAAAATGCCGATCATCGTGTTCGACCTGATGAAGCACGACAACATCCGCCGCGTCGTCCTCGGCCAGAAAGTCGGCACCCTCGTCACCACCGAATAACTGCTTATGGACCCCGATGAAATCCTCCTCGAAACCGAGACCGCGATGGAAAAAGGATTCGAGTATCTCCAACACGAATTCTCCGCCGTGCGCACCGGCAAAGCCTCCCCCGCGCTCGTCGAAAACATCGACGTCGAAGCCTACGGCGCCTCGATGAAACTCAAGCAGCTCGCCCTCATCACCACCCCCGAGCCGCGCCTCCTCGTCATCCAGCCCTTTGACGGCAGCACCACCAAGGACATCGAACGCGCGATCAAAGAATCCAAGATCGGCATCAACCCCATCGTCGATGGCAAGATCATCCGCCTGCCCATTCCCGCGCTCAGCGAAGAGCGCCGCAAGGACCTCGTGAAAGGCATCAAACAAATGTCCGAAGAAGCCCGGGTCCGCCTCCGCTCCGCCCGACGCGACGGCATCGACACGATGAAGAAAGCCCAGAAAGACGGCTCGATCAGCGAAGACGACCTCGAAACCTACGAGAAGGAAATCCAGAAACTCACCGACAGCTTCGCCAGGAAAATCGACGAAGCCACCGCCCACAAGGAAGCCGAAATCCTCAAAGTCTGACCCATGCGCCGCCTGCTCCTCCTCCTCACCCTGCTCGCCCTCGTCGCCACCGCGCACGCCGCCGTCGTCCGCCTCGCGCCCGACTTCACCTTTCCCGGCATCGGCAATAAAGCCAAGACGCTCAAGAGCCTGCGCGGCCAGCCCGTCGTCCTCGTCATCGCCGAGTCGCCCCGCAGCGGCGACTTCAAGAAACAGGCGAAAAACCTCAAGGACATCTACCAGCAGTTTGCCAGCAAACAGGTCGTCTTCGTCGCCGCCTTCACCGGCGAGCCCGGCGTCATCAAGTCCGACATCCCCTTCAGCGTCGCCACCAACGGCCCTGCCGTCGCCGGCGCCTATGGCGTCACCGACAAATTTAATATCGTCATCATCGGCAAGGACGGGAACGTCGATTACCAGACGCAGAAAGTGCTCCCCGCGAGCCGCGTCCGCGACGTCATCCAGAACTCCTTCGTCATCCAGTCCAACTCGGGCCGCTAACGCCCCGCCGGCATGCGGATCGCCGTCCTCTCCGACACCCACGACCGGCTGCCGGAAAGCGTCGCCGCCGGCCTCAGCCACGCCGACCAGATCTGGCACCTCGGCGACATCTGCGAGCCCGCCATCCTCCAGCGCCTGCGCCTCATCGGCCCGCTCGTCCGCGTCGTCCGCGGGAATTGCGACAGCCAGCTCGAGTGGCCGCTCACCCTCGACTTCGAACTCGAAGGTACCCGCCTGCACCTCGAACACATCCCCCCCCGGCTCCCCCCGCGCCACTGCGACCTCCTCCTCCACGGGCACACCCACGTCCCGCGCGACGAGATGCACCACGGCACCCGCTTCCTCAACCCCGGCTGCATCACCCGCCCGAACCGCGGCGCCCCCGCCAGTTGGGCGTGGCTCACCTTGGAAAAAGACCAGCCCATCGGCTGGCGGCTCGTGCCCGTGTGAACATCGCCGCCGGCGCCCGGGCATCCGCCACCCTCCTCCACACCCTCCACCTCTACGGCGCCGCCGGCCTCACCGCCCTCGGCTGGGCCGTCTGCCGGCTGCTCGATTGGCCCGCCGCCCCCTGGCTCCCCCTGTGGTTCTGCGCCGCCCTCCTCATCTACAACGCCGACCGGCTCCACCCCGACCCCGCCGATCGCCTCAACCTTCCCCAGCGCGCCGCCGCCAGCCACCGCTGGCGCCGCCTCAGCCGCGCCGTCTGCGCCGGCGCCGCCCTCTACCTCATCGCTGCGCCCCTCCTCCAGCGCGACTGGCTCACCCTCGGCCTCGTCCTCGGCGGCACCTTCATCAGCCTCCAGTATTCCATCCCCCTGCTCGGCTTCCGCTGGAAAGACGTGCCCCTGCTCAAAACCCTCTTCGCGCCCAGCATCATCACCGCCGCCCTCCTCGGCCTGCCCCTGCTCCATCGCGGCCTCGCCACCGACCGCACCACCTTCCTCCTCACCGCCCTGCACACCGGCAGCTTCCTCCTGTTTAATATGATCCTCTGCGACCTGCGCGACCTCCCCGGCGACCGCGCCAGCGGCGTCCGCAGCCTGCCCGTCCTGTTGGGAGAAAAGCGCACCCGGCATCTGCTTATCGCCCTCCTCATCGTCATCGCGCTCCTCGCCCTCGCCGCCCTGCGACACTCCCCACCGCACCACACCCGCGCCTGGCTCGCCCTGAGCATCGCCACCCCGCTCTACCTCGCCGCCCTCCTCCTCGCCACGCGCCAACCCCGCCCGGAACGCTTCCACGAATGGTGGGTCGAAGGCATGCTCTTCCTCCCCGCCGCCGTCCTCACCGCGCTGCCCGCCTGACCATCCCGCAAACGCCACCAGAACCTGCAAAAAACAAGCCCATGCCATGGGCCTGCACCTCGTTTCCTCTCGTGCCCAAAGTTAGCGCAGCGCTTTGGGAACGGGCTGCGCTGGCGAAACTCCGTTTCGGAGGCCGGGGAAGCGGGGACAGCGGCGCTCTCGGCGTCTGCGTTCGTCCATCGGGAGACAGAGTCTCGCCGCGCCGGGCGTCCCCAAAGCGCTGCGCTAACTTTGGGAACGAGAGGAAAAGCCATCGTCGCCGTCGCGAGACAGCTCGCCGTGGATCTCTGGCGCTGGCAGACCGGCCAGTGCAGCGCCGCCCAACTCGGCCTCCAAGCCTGACCCCGCCGCCTTCACCCTCACCCCGCCGCGTGCCCCCCCCCCCCCCCCCCCCCCCCCCCCCCCCCACACAACCAAAAAAAAACAACACACAATTTTTACGGGGGGGGGGGGCGCCCCCCCGGCTTACTTGGGGTTGGGTGTTTTTGTTTGGGGTTGGGGGGGGGGGGGGGGGGGGGGGGGGGGGGGGGGCTGGGGGGGGGTGTGGGTGATGGGGACGGGCGGGTGTTGTTCCCCCCAGAGGTGGGGGTTTGGGGGAAACGTGGTTCCCCCATCGTACTGGAAAGCACGGGCCAGCGGTGGGTGGGTGGTCGGGGATCTTTGAGGAACGCTTCCGCTTCGAGGGAGTGAGCCGAATGCCTTCAGCTTCCAAACTCGTATGCGTGCATGGCCTGCTTTTGGGCGGACAGCACAAGATGACTTATAGGTCGGATGAAGCGGAACGTGGGGGCGGCTCAATCTATGGCGACAGGCCCCGGCGAGGCGACCCAGGTTAGGCTGCGAGCGCGCCCCACGTTCCAAAGCGTGGTGATGTTAAGTAAGTGGGTTAGTGAGGGATTGGCCGATCGTGGGCTGGCTTGGAGAATCGGGGATGGGGAGTGAAGGCGGCGGGGTCAAGCTTGGAGGCCGAGTTGGGCGGCGCTGCACTGGCCGGTCTGCCAGCGCCAGAGATCCACGGCGAGCTGCCTCGCGACGGCGACGATGGCTTTCTTTCTGGCTGCGCCGGTGGCTCGGGCGCC
>JBBQIZ010000073.1:0-19986 GCA_038325425.1 Chthoniobacterales bacterium | reverse complement strand
GAACTCGCGCTCGAAGCCTTCCGCCACGGCATGGCGACCATGCAACAACGCCTGGACGATGGTGCGTGGACGCCGCGTGAGCACGGCACGATCGGGGACGAGGACGAAGTCTCGCACCGGATCACTGCCGTCGCTGCCGGGGAGGAAATCGCTTTTGGTGGTGAAGGGCAGGCGGTCCAGATCCTCGGGCGTGAGGAGCTGTCCGGGGTCAAGGTGCGCCTCGGCAAAGACGCGGCGGTAGTGCGCGGAGAAGGGCAGCACGGTCTCGCGCAGATACGCGCGCAAGCGCCGGAGCTGCCACTCACGCAGCGAGCGGGGGTGTGAAGGCCAGCGGGGTTTCGTTTTCATAAAGCGGCGGGTGCGCGAGCGCCTTGAGCTCGGCGAGTTGGGCCTCGGCCGCGGCCCGGCCGAGCGCGATGTATTTCTGCGGACGCGTGAAATCGTGCCAGACGGCGTCGCCCGCGAGCGGGCGCAGGACCACGTCGGCTTCGCGCGCGGCGGCTTCGGCGACGCGGGTTTGCGCGCCGTTGATCGCGCGCATCATGGTGTCGAGAATGTTGCCGCGCGCGGCGTAGTTGAGGTGCTGGTTGAAGAGGCGGCTGACCGCCGAAGGCTGCGGTTCGCGCCCGTTCTTTTCGCGCTGCGCGTCGAGCCAGTAGCGGATGCGTTCGGGCGGCGGGATGACGTTGACCGCGATGATCCGCTCGATGCCCATCTCGGCGAGCACATCGACGGGCAACGGATCGGCGATGCCGCCGTCAATGTAAGTTTCGCCATCGAGCGTGACCGGCACGCAGACGCCGGGGATGGCGATGCTGGCCTGGACCGCGCGGGCCACTTCGCCCGCGGAGAAGACCACGCGCTCGAGTGTATCGAGTTGGGTGGCGACGACCCGCAGCGGCCGCACGAGCTCGGAGAAATGGACGTCGCCGATCGAGCGGCGCAGGCGCGCGATGGTGCGCTGCGTGCGCAGGAATCCGCGGCGCGGCGGCAGCGCGGGATCGACCAGCCGGAGCAGCCCCCAACGCCCCTCCACTTCGCGCGCCGTTTTTTCCAGCAGGTCGCCGTCGAGCCCCGCGGCCCAGATCGCGCCGACGTACGCGCCCATGCTGGCGCCGGCGAGGCAATCGATCTCGATCCCATTTTCCTCCAGCACCTGGATGACGCCGATGTGCGCGAGTCCTTTGGCGCCGCCGGACGACAGGGCGAGGCCGACACGGCAGCGCGCGATCTCGCGGGCGAGGCGATTGATGTGCAGGTCGAAGCGCTGGTCGGAAGTCGAGGGGTGGATGATCAGCGGGAACCCGTGCGCGATCGAATGTGCGGGATGGCCGAGATCGCGCAGGTCGGCGTAGAAGGCCGGCGCGGCGATCGTTTCCTCGGCGCAGACGATGGGCTTCACGTGCATGCCGGCGTTCGGCGAACGGCCGCCGATTTCGCGGAGCAGCAGCTGGAAATCGTAGAAGTTCTGCGTGCTCGGCTGGAGCAGCACGTAGGCGAGATCGGACTCGATGACGCTCTGGATGGTCGCGGGCACGGACAGCTCAGGCCGGAGGTGGAGGAGTACGAACGGGTAATGCCGGGCGCAATGGCTGATCAACGCCGCGATCGAGCCGGCTTCGCGCGGATCGTGGCCGATGGGCAGCGGCAGTTCGTCGAAACCGCCATCGTGCGGGCGCAGGTGCCGGTGAAAGGAAAACTCCGCGCGCAGCGCCGCGTGACGGGCCGACCAGGTCGCGCCGACCTTGCCTTCCTCCGCGCGATCGAGGCGCACGAGCAGCACCCGCTGCCCGCTGACCCGCCGGACCGCAGTGGCGAGGCGCGCGACCACGGCCTCGGCATCGACCCGCGGGGAAAGCGGCAGGATCGAGACGACGCGCCGCACCAAACCCGGCTTCTCCGCAGCGAGGATCGGCCCGATGTCGGGCGCCTCGACGACGGCCTGCGAAAACCGCCCAGCCGCGGACGGATCAGTGGCGAAGAGGCCGCGCAATTCGCTCGCCGGGACGCGAAGCAGCACGGCGTGGGTGGCGATGACCGCGGTGTGGCGGTGGGCTTCGCCGTTGAGCAGGGCGCGGTCGCCGAGCATGTCGCCGGGTCCGGCGACCGTTTCCACCAATTCCGCGCCAGCGGCCAGGCGGCGCACTTCGCAGCGTCCGCTCAGGATGAGGAAGATCGCGGCGCACGGGTCGCCCTGCCGGTAAACGACCGTGCCTTTCGGATATTCCGCGACGGCAGAATCGGCGAGCAGGCGGTCGAGGGCGCCCGGCGGCAACAAGGCGAGAAGCGGGTGCGGGGGCAGCGGAGCCTCCGCCAGCGGGCGGGCGCGGGAGCCCGTCAGAGGCGGCCATTCGCCGGAGCGGCGGAGCGCCGTCAGTTTAGGTTTCCTAATTTTTAGCCAGGAAAGCATGACTCCTATTTATAGCATTGCGATCTGGCGGAAACAACCGGAACCGGGCCGAACCGGCCGATAAATCAGCAATTTTTGGGCGTTTCCTGCCGCGCGGTGACCAAAATTTGGTCCCCAACGGCGCGCCTTTGCCCGGCCTTTCCGCGAATCCGCGGCCGCCGCCCTTTCGTCCCTTACGGCACCACGTTCAACGTCTGCCCGTCGCCAAACGCGAGGATGTTTTCGACCGTGACGATGCGCAGGCGCTCGGTCGCTTCGATGCTGTTGAAAGCGACGTGCGGGGTGAAGACGACATTGCTCCGCGCGAGCAGCGAGTCGCCGAGCAGGAGTTCCTGCAACTCACGCACCCGGTCCGCGTCGCGGTCATCCTGGGCGAGCGCATCGGAGCGGAGATGCTGCACGATATCGGCCGCGATGATCTGCGAGACCGGCTGGCGCATGACACGTTCATCCTGCAGCACGTCGAGCCCGGCGCCCCCGACCTGCCCGGAGTCGAGGGCGTCGCGCAAGGCGAGCGACTCAATCAGCGAGCCGCGCGCGGTATTGATCACGATCACGCCCGGGCGGCATTGGGCGAGAGTTTCGCGGTTGAGAATGTGGAAGGTGGCCGCGGAGAGCGAGGCGTGGAGCGAGATGATGTGGGCCTGCGCGAGCAATTCCGCCAGCGGGACGAAGGTGAAATGCAGGCTGCGCTCCAGCCCCGCCGGGTGCTCGACGTCGTAGGCCAGCACGTTCATCCGGAAGGCGTGGGCCAGCTCCGCGACGCGCTGCCCGATCCGCCCCATGCCGATCACGCCGAGAGTTTTGCCCGCGAGATCGAAGCCCCGCGCCGCTTCGTAGGAAAAGCGGCCGTCTTTCGGGGCCATCATCGTCTCCCGCAGGCGGCGCGAAATCGCGAGGAGGAGCGCGAATGTATGCTCGGCCACGGTCGTTTCGCCGTAGTCGGGCACGCGCGCCACCGCCACACCGCGCTCGCGGCAGGCCGCCACCGGCAGGTGATCGACGGTCGTCGAACGCGTGGTGATGAGCCGCAGCCGCGGGTGGGCGGTGATGAACTCCGGCGTGAGCCCGGAGTAAATGAAGGCCGAGACAATCTCCGCGTCCGCGCCCACCTCGCTGGCATCCGGCACGAAGTGGATCTCATGCGCGGCGAGGTGCGCCGCAAAGAATTTCTGCTCTGCGGGTTCGGTTTCGAGGAAATAGATGATCACGGCAAGGTGCGGCTGGGAAACGCCTCGCGCAGGCAACCACACCGCCCTTGCGCAAAGCGATGCCGAAGTTGCGTTCGCGCAGGATCGGGCCTGACAAACCAGCTGGCGAATGCGAAGCAGGGCGACACGCATGCCCACCGCCCCTGATCATCCCCACACGCACGAAGCCCCTCCGCGCCGCGGCTGGCTGCCGCGCATGGCGCCGCGCGAAGTGGAACTGCACGATCCTGATCACGACCACGACCATGATCACGAAGGCGAATGGAAGGTGCAGCTCACGGCCAGCGGCCTTTGCCTGCTCTTCACCGTGCTCGGGTGGCTGGCGCCGCATCCCGGCCTGGCGCTCGCGGCGTTCCTGCTCGCCTACCTGAGCGGGGCGTGGTTCACCGCGCAGGAAGTCTGGGAAAAACTGCAGGAGCGGGTGATGGACGTCCATTTCCTGATGCTCGCCGTGGCCGTCGGGGCTGCGCTCATCGGCGAGTGGAAGGAAGGCGCGATTCTGCTCTTCCTCTTCTCCTTCTCCGGCGCGCTCGAACACTACGCCATGGAGCGCACGCAGAACGAAATCCGCTCGCTCTTCAAACACGCGCCCAAGACGGCCAACGTGCTCGACGCCGACGGCGCCGAACGCACCGTCCCGGTCGAGGAGCTGCAGACGGGGCAGCGGCTGCGGATCAAGCCGGGCGAACAGTTTCCGGTCGATGCCGAGGTCGTGAAAGGCGAGAGCGCGGCGGACGAAGCGGCCCTGACCGGCGAAGCCGCGCCGGTGGACAAAGCGGTCGGCGACGCGCTTTTCGCCGGCACGATGAATCTCTGGGGCTCGGTCGAAGCCGTCGTCCTGCGCCCGGCGCAGGAGAGCGCGCTGCAAAAAATCATCCGCCTCATCCAATCCGCGCAGCGCAACAAGGCGCCGGCCCAGCGCTTCACCGACAAATTCGGCACGACTTACACCTACGCCGTCCTCGCGCTCACGGCGGTGATGTTCTTTGTCTGGTGGCTGGCGCTCGGCCATCGTCCCTTCGTTTCCGTGCCCGGCAACGTCAGCGCGTTTTACCACGCGATGACGCTCCTCGTCGTGGCCTCGCCGTGCGCGCTGGTGCTCTCGATCCCGTCCGCCATCCTGGCGGCCATCGCCTGGGGCGCGCGGCGCGGCATCCTCTTCCGCGGCGGTGCGGCGGTCGAACAACTGGCCGAGGTGAAGGTCGTGGCCATGGATAAAACGGGCACGCTCACCACCGGCGATCTGCGCGTCGAGACGGTCGAAAGTTATCCGCCCGGCCGCGAAGAAGAAGTCCTGCGCCTGGCCGCTTCGATCGACCGCCATTCGAACCATCCGCTGGCCCGTGCCATCATCCGTCACGCTAAACAACGCGGCCTCACCGACGTGGAATTGACCGAGGTCGAACAGGCCAGTGGAGCGGGCCTGAAGGCGCGTTATCGCGGTCTCGAACTGCGTCTGGGCCGACGCAATTGGGCACAGGACACCAGCCATGAAAGCTGCGCCGCCGTCCCGCCGCCAGAGACGATCGGTGTTTCCGAAGTCTGGCTCGATGCCGGCGACTTCTGCGGGCGTCTGCTGTTGCGCGACGATCTCCGCCTCGAAGCTCGCGGCCTCATCGATCAGCTCCGCAACCGCGGCCTGCGCACCGTCGTCCTCACCGGCGACCGGCAAAGCGCCGCCGATTTTCTCAAAAAGGAACTCGGCCTCGACGACGTCCGCGCCGAACTCAAACCCGAGCAAAAGCTGGCGATCATCGAGGGCTTTGCGAAGAACGGAGAACCGGCGGCGATGATCGGCGATGGCGTGAACGACGCGCCCAGCCTCGCCGCCGCGCACGTCGGCGTGGCCATGGGCGCGTGCGGCAGCGACGCCGCGCTCGAGCAAGCTGCGGTCGTCCTGATGCACGACCGCCTGGAAAATTTCCTCTCCGCCTACGAACTTTCCCGCCGCGCCCGCACCATCATCCGGCAAAATCTTTCGATCTCTCTCGGCGTCATCGCCGCGCTGGTCACCCTCGCGCTTTTCCAAAAAATCCCGCTAACCCTCGGGGTCGTCGGCCACGAAGGCAGCACGCTCATCGTCGTCCTGAACAGCCTGCGCCTGCTTTTCGGGCCAAAGAAATAGCGCCCGCCGCGCTTGTGGTTGTCACCCGCCGGACGCACCCTCACTTTATCCCCACGCCATGCAAATCCACCTCAGTCCCCGCCACCTCCGCCTGACCGCGGCCATCCACAGTCATTGCGCGACCAAGATCGAACAGTTGGAAGACCTCGCCGGTGAAATCGTCGCCGCGCATGTCGTCCTGATTCATAATGAAACGGCCAAACCCAAGGACCGTTTCTGCGTGAAGGTGCATCTCGCGGTGCCCGGCCCGGACATTCATGCCGAAGAATCCTCCGAGGAACTTTATGCCGCGCTCGACCTGGTCATGGACAAACTCGCCCGCCAGCTCCGCAAGCGGAAGACTCGGCTGAATGACAAGCCGCGCGCCAAAACGCAGGCGCTCACGCGGCGGCGCTGAGGGGGCAACGCGCGCGCGCCCCGATGACATTCCGCCCGCGGTTGCTGCGGCGCCTCGCCTCCAGGATGGCGTGAACGCCGAATCGAAAAATCTCCCGCCGCCGTGGGGCTGCCTGCTGCGTCGTCGGTTCCTTCTGCTGCTGCTCGCACTGGCCGTCGTTGGCGGCTGGCTGCTCTGGCCTTTCTCCGGCGACCGCGCCGGCCCGCTCGTCGTCTATTGCGCGCCCGACGCGGCCGTGGCGGAGAAGATCCTGCGCGATTTTGAAGCCCGCACCGGGACGCCGGTGACGCTGCACTTCACCGAGCGCGGGGCGGGTTTTCCCGGCCTCGTCGAACAGATCATCCGGGAACAGGACGCGCCCGCGGGCGACGTCTTTTGGGACAATGACCTACTCGGCACGCTCGACTTGCAGGAGCGCGGCCTCTTGCAACCCTACCAAAGTCCCGGCCACGCGCGCCGGCCCGCCGCTTTCAAGGCCGGGGATGGAAGCTGGACCGGCTTCGCGGCGCGGCAGCGTGTGATCATCGCCAACACGGCGAAGATCGGCACCACTCCGCCGAATCTCGGCGCGCTCCTGCCGGGCAGCGACCGGTCCAGGATCGCGTTCGCCAAGCCGCTCCGCGGCACGACGCTCACGCACTACACCGCGCTCTGGCAACTCTGGGGCGGCGAGCGGCTGCAGGCCTGGCATCACGAGTGGCACCACGGCGGCGTGCGCGAATGCGAGGTGAATGGCGCCGTCAAAGACCTCGTGGCCGAGGGCACTTGTTTCGCCGGCTACACCGATTCGGACGAATTTTTTGCGGCGAAGGATGCGGACCAAGCCGTCACGATGCATCCCGTGCGCCTGGAGAACGGGAAGACCCTCGTTATTCCCAATACCGTGGCGATCCTCCGCGGGACCAAACGCAAAAACGCCGCGCGCCGGCTGGTCGATTTCCTGCTCTCCGCGGAGACGGAACTCGCACTCGCACGCTCGAAAGCGCGGCTGATCCCGCTCGGACCGGTGCCCTCGGAGCAAGTGCCTGAAGAGGTTCGCGACCTCGTGAAGTGGGCGCAGGAGAGCGTCGATCTCACGACTTTTGGGGCGGCGCGAGCGGAATGCCTGGCTTGGCTGAAGACGGAGTATCAGCCGTGAGCGTCGTGGCGGACATCGCACTGGCGCTCGGTCGGGCCCTGCTCCTCGCCGTCGTGGCGATGGGCATTTGCGGTGCTCTCTGCGGCTGGCTGGCGGCCCAAAGCGGTCCGACCCGGACCGGCGCCTGGGTGCTTTTGCTCGCGCCGTTTTTCGTGCCCCCGGCGCTCATCGGCGCCGCCTTTTCGAATCCCGCCCTCGCCGTCTCGCCTTCCGGGCGTGAGATTTTTTACCTCACCATTCTTGCGCTGAAGCTGGTTCCTCTGGCCGTCGTCGTGCGGACCTTCCTGCCGTCTCGGCTCTCCGCGGAAGCTCGCTTCGTGTTCCATGCGCTCGGCCGGTCATCGTGGAAAGAAGCCGCGCGTTTTCACCTTCGCGGCGCTGGTCCCGGGCTGTGGATCGCCGGCGCCGTCGTTTTCCTGCTCGCCTTCACCGAGAGCGAATTGGCGACCCTCTTCCAAGTGCGCACGTGGACGGTACTCACTGAAGCATGTCGATGACCGGTCAATCCTACTTCCTCCCGAAGGAGAAAAGGCGGTGGACACAGTGAACGGCGCGCCGTTTGCCGAGGCGGTCTGGCAACTCGACGCGGTCGCGCTGGAACCGGCGCGGCTGCGCGACGTCTTGCTGACCATCCCGCGCGGCGTGACCGCGGTGATGGGCTCGTCGGGGGCGGGAAAAACGTCGCTGCTCAACGTGCTCGTCGGATTTGAAAAGCCGGATCGCGGTCGGATCATCGGCGCTCCGCGCGTCGCCTGGGTGCCGCAGAATGGAGGGCTGTGGCCGCACTGCACGGCGCGCGAACACCTCGAAATCGCCCGCGGCAGCACGACGGGGGTCGATGAATTGCTGGCGGCGTTCGACCTCGCCGGGCGGGACGCGGCGCGTCCGGCCGAGATGTCGGAGCAGGAACGAGCGCGGCTGGCCGTGGCGCGCGCCCTCGCCACCCCGGCGGAGGTCCTCGTGCTCGATGAACCGCTGACCGGCGTCGATCCTGCGCCCTCGGGACGCTATTGGGACGTCATTCGCCAGCATCTCGCGCGCACCGGGGCGGCGCTGGTTTTTTCCACCCGCCTGCCGGAGCTGGCGATCAGCGAAGCAGAACACGCGCTCTGCCTGCGGGCCGGGCGGGTCTGGCACGCCGGACCGGTGGCCGCGCTGTATGCGGAGCCGCCGGACGAAGAGCTGATGGCCTGCCTCGGGCCGGGCAACTGGCTGACGCCCGCCGAGGCGCGGCGCTGGTTTCGCGCGCAGATCACTCAGCCGCGCTGCTTGCGGCCCGAGCAGATCGCCCTCACGCCGGTTCCCGAGGGTCCGCTCTGCGTCGAGTCGGCGCGCTTTTCCGGGGCCTGCGCCGAGGCGGTGCTGCGCCACGTGCCCAGCAACGCCACCCGCACCTTTTTCCACCGCCCACCGCGCGCCGAACTCCAGCCCGGCGACTTCGTGCAACTCACCACCTTGCTCAGCGTGCTGTTGCTCTTTTTCCTCGGCGCCTGACCCACCGGTCCGCTCGCCCGGGCCGGCCCGCCAGCGAGCGGCGCAGCGGTTCGTCACCCGTACCTGTCGCTTTCGATTGCCGAAAAGACTTTTCCCCCCAAAGGTTGCTCCCCGTCCGCGGTTCACATCGCACCATCCAACATCCGACCCACCATAAAAATGTCCGACCGCACCGTCATCACCGTCCCCACCCTGCCCAAGGGCATGATCCTCGCCGGGTTCTGGGTGCTCATCGTCCTCATCTTCGCCTGGACCGGCATTTACACCGTGCCGGCGGAATCCGTCGGCGTCGTCCAACGCTTCGGGGGTTTTCTCAAAACCGTCGATCCCGGCCTGCAATTCAAGATCCCCTACGGCGTGGATGTCGTCACTATCGTCCCGTGGAAGCGGCAGTTGAAGATGGAGTTCGGCTTCGGCACGCGCGGCGCGAGCAATCCCTACCAGGAAAGCTCCGAGGCCGAGGTGGAAAAGGCGATGGTCACCGGCGACCTCAATGCCGCGCTCGTCGAGTTTGTCGTCCAGTACCGCATCTCCAATCCGCGCGACTACCTTTTCGCGGTGCGCGATCCGGAGGAAACGATGCGCGCCGCCGCCGAGGCCGTGATGCGCGAGGTCATCGGCGACCGCACCGTGGATGAAGTCATCACCATCGGCCGGCAGGACATCGAAAGCAGCGTGCAGGCGAAATTGCAGACCGTCGTGGCCAGCTACACGCTGGGCCTCGCGATCGACACCGTGCAGCTCAAGAACGTCAATCCGCCGCGCGAAGTGCAGAGCTCTTTCGACGAGGTCAACCAGGCGCAGCAGGAAAAGGAGCGCGCGATCAACATCGCCGACGGCGAATACAACAAGGAGGTGCCGAGGGCCAGCGGCACCGCTGAGCAGGTCATTTCGCAGGCGCAGGGCTACGCCCTCCAGCGGGTCAACGAAGCGGAAGGCGATGCGCTGCGTTTCACCGCGCTGCTGGCCGAATATCAGCGCGCCCCGGAAATCCTGCGCCAGCGCCTTTATCTTGAAACGATGATCGCGGTCATGCCGACGCTGGAACGCCGGATCATCGTCGATGACAAGGGCCAGCAGATCCTGCCCTTCCTCCAACTCTCCAACGAACCCAAGAAGTAATTTTATGCCTTCCATTCTCCGCTCCTTCGGCCTCGCGCTGATCGTCCTCGTCGCACTCGTTGGCTTCCAGCTCTGCACCTACACGATCAACGAATACGAGCAGGTCATCATCACCCAGTTCGGCAAACCCGTCGGCGAGCCCATCACCACGGCTGGCCTGCACTACAAGCTGCCGTTCATCCAGACCGTCCACCGCATCGACAAACGCATCATCGAATGGGATGGCCGCGCCAATGAGATGCCGACCCGCGACAAACTCTACGTCATCATCGACTCCTTCGGCCGCTGGAGGATCAAGGATCCGTTCAAGTATTTCATCACCATGCGCGATGAAACCAGCGCCCTCTCGCGGCTCGACGACATCCTCGGCAGCGAAGTGCGCAACGCGCTCGCCAAACACGACCTCATCGAAATCGTCCGCACCGACAAGACCCGCAAGCCGGTGATCGACGAGGATCTCGCCGAGATCGTGGTCGATAATCCGCTACCTTCCATCCGTCTCGGCCGCGCGGCCATCGAACGCGAAGTCGTCAAGGAAGCCGCGCCGAAGCTGGAGCAATTCGGCATCGAACTGCTCGACGTCCGTTTCATGCGCATCAACTACAACCAGCGCGTCACCACCAAGATCTACGAACGCATGATCAGCGAGCGGCAGAAGATCGCCTCGCGTTTCCGTTCGGAAGGCGAAGGCGAAGCGGCCAAGATCCTCGGCAACAAGGAACGCGACCTGCGGAAGATCGAATCCGAGGCTTACCGCGAGGTGCAGAAAATCCGCGGTGATGCCGACGCCAAAGCCGCCGCGATCTACGCCGGCGCCTACAACACCACGCCCGAAGCGGCCTCGTTTTACCAATTCATGAGGACGATGGAGAGTTACCCGGCGGTGCTCAGCGGCAGCACGCTCATTCTTTCCACGGATAGCGAACTGCTGCGCTTCCTGAAGACGACGACGCCATCCCCGAGCACGGCTTCCGCGGCAACGGCAGCGGCCCCGCCAGCGCCGCCGCGCCGGACTCCGCCCGCGAACACTCCGACAGCGCCCGCACCCGCCTCACCCGCCGCACCCGCTCCGACGGCGCCCGCCGCGCCCCCCGCCCCGCAATAGCGCGCTTGCGGTTCGGGGCGGCTGAGGCCATCTACTCGCCCGCCTCATGCCAGACCCTATCGCCAGCGCCACCGAACTGACCGTCCGCTACGGTCCGCACACCGTCCTCGACCGCGCCACGATCGCGATCGAGGAAGGGGAACGCATCGGGCTCGTCGGGCGCAACGGCTGCGGCAAATCGACCTTCCTGCGGATCGCCGCGGGCGATCTGCAGCCGGACGCGGGGCAGTTCACGCGGCGGCGCGACTTGATCACCGGCTATCTGCCGCAGGTCTTCGCGCTCGATGAAAGCGCGACCGTTCACGCCAATATCCAAGCCGGCGCGGCGCGCATCCTCGCCCTCCTCGAAGAGTACGAAACCACGCCGCCGGAGAGCCCCCGCAGCGCGGAGATCCTCGACCTGATCAATCACCACGACGGCTGGAACCTCGACCAGCGTATCGAAAGCCTCGCCACGAATCTACACGCGCCGGCGCGGGACCGCATCGTCGGCAATCTGAGCGGCGGAGAGAAACGGCGCGTCGCACTGTGTCGCGCGCTGCTCGCCCGGCCGGACTTTCTCATCCTCGACGAACCGACCAACCATCTCGACACCGAGAGCATCGAATGGCTGGAGGACTTTCTCGCGCGGTATCCGGGCGCGTGTCTCTTCGTGACGCACGACCGTTATTTCCTCGATCGCATCGCCACGCGCATCCTGGAACTCACGCGCGGCGGCTTCCTGTCCTATCAAGGCAGCTACAACGATTTCCTCATCGCCAAGGCGCAGCGCGAAGGGACGGAAGAGGAGAACGAGCGGAAGCGGCAGAAATTCCTGAAGCACGAACTCGAGTGGGTGCGCAAGGGGCCGCGCGCCCGCCGGACGAAAAGCGTCGATCGCATCGAGCGGTATTTCGAGGAGGCGGCGAAGGACGGACCGGAGCAGGAGTTGGATGTCGAAATGATCATCCCGCCCGCACCCAAGCTGGCCAATCGCGTGATCGAACTGCGCAACGTCGGCATGGAACTCGGCGGTCGCCAACTCTTCGACTATGTGAACCTCGACCTCGCCGCCGGCCAGCGGCTCGGCATCGTCGGCCGCAACGGCGTCGGCAAATCGACGCTGCTCAAGATCATCATGGGCCAGCTTCAGCCGACGCAGGGTGAAGTGGAAATCGGCGCGCGCACGCAGATCAATTACATCGACCAAAACCGCCTGCAGGTGGACGAAAACAAAACCGTCTGGGACGAAGTCGGCGACGGCAGCGAGCATGTGAAGCTCGGCGAAGAGACGATCACGCTGCGCGGATATTTGCGGCGGTTTCTGTTCACCGAAGACCGGATCAACACCAAGATTTCGCAGCTCAGCGGCGGCGAACGCAGCCGCGTGATCCTCGCGAAAATCCTCAAGCGCGGCGGCAACGTGCTCATTCTCGACGAACCGACGAACGACCTCGACCTCGCCACGCTGCGCCTGCTCGAAGAAGCGCTGTGCTACTTCGACGGCAGCATCATCGTGGTCAGCCACGACCGTTATTTCCTCAATCGTGTCTGCACCGACACGCTCGCTTTTGAGGGCGACGGTCTGGTCACGCTCAACGCCGGCAATTACGACTACTATCTCGAAAAACGCGCCGCCCGAACGCTGACCGGTTCCGTGGGCGTGCACAGCAAACCCGCCGAAGCTGCCGCCCCGCGCCGGGCGGAAAAGGTGCGCAAGCTCAGCTACAAAGAAACGCGGGAGCTGGAGACCATCGAAGCCGACCTCCATGCCGCGGAAGAAAAGGTCACGCGGCTCGAAACGGAACTCGCCGCGCCGGATTTTTACATGAAACACGGGAACGACTGGCAGGCTTACGAAGACCGCCTGAAGGCAGCGAAAGAAGCCGTTCCGCGTCTTTACGCCCGCTGGGAGGAATTGGAGAGCATCAAAAGCGGTGGAGCAATCCACGGCTAAATCCGCTGCTCCCCGACTCGGGCGAGAACCGCTTGGAATACGCCGGACGATGAGCCACCTTGCACCAACCGACGTCATGTCCACCCGCCTCGCACCGACCAATATCCAGGCCATCGGGTCCGAACTCGCCATCGTCTGGAACGACGGCGTGGAGTCGTATCTGCCGCTCGAAACGCTCCGCCGCGCCTGCCCGTGCGCGTCCTGCGGCGGCGAGCCGGATGTGCTCGGGCGGGTGCTCCGACCGGAGGTCAGCTACACGCCCGCGAGCTTCGAGCTGCGCGGCTTTGCCGTCGTCGGTGGTTACGCCATCCAACCCGCGTGGGCCGATGGTCACGGCACCGGGCTCTACACATTTCCCTACCTGCGCCGCCTGGCCAGCGAAGTCGCCTCCAGCCAGTCCTCATGAACCGCACGGCCAAGCTCTGCCTGCTCGCCGCACTCTTCGTGCTCTGCGCGGCGGCGGCGCTGTTGCGTGAGACCATCGATCGGAGGCACCAAGCCACCCCGCCCGCGCAGCTTTACGAGGTCGTATGGAAACAACTGACCGCCTTCCGCGAAAGCGACTACTTCGGCGCCTACCATCAGGTTTCCAGCGGATTTCAGGAGCGGCTGAACATCGAGGAATTCTCGGACCTCGCGCGCAGCGAATATCCGGGGTTGTTGCGGGCCGCGCGGGTGGAGTTCGGACCGGTGTCCTTCACCGGCCGCGAGGCGCACATCCCGGCGTATTTTTTCCTGCCGGAAGGCGACATCATTCCCAGTCTCTATCGCTTGGTCCGGGAAGATAACGGCTGGAAGATCGACAGCGTGCGGGTGCTGAAACGCTGGCCCGCCAATCGCCGCCTCGGCGGGCTGAGGATCTGAACTACCGCGGCACGGTGGTGCGCAGGACTTGCGTGCCGGCTTCCAAGGGGCGCAATTCACCGCCCGCCGCCGAGGCCGGCAGGAGGAAAAAAGCGCCGCGCTGAAATTCGCGGCCTCCGCACGCAACCCGCCCCGCGGTGACCGTGAAAATCGCGAACCGTCCGGGCTCAGCCGCCCGGGGTTCGGTGAGTTCCCAACGCTCGACGCGGAAAAGTGGGCACTCGACGAGCAGCTCCCCGGACGGCTCCTGCACGCCGGGCTCCGCGTCGTCGTAATTGATCGACTCCAGCGACTCGGCGACGTGCAACTTGCGCGGTTTGCCGTCGAGCCCGAGCCGGTTCCAATCGAACACGCGATACGTCGTGTCGCTGTTCTGCTGGATCTCGACGATCAAATTGCCGGCGCCGATGGCGTGGATGCGGCCGCTCGGGATGAACATGATGTCGCCGGCCTTAATCGGGAAACTGTGGATTTGCCCGGCGACTTCCCCGGCCAGCAACGCCCGTTCGAAAGCTTCGCGCGTCACCCCGTGCTTCAGGCCCGCGTAAAGGTCGCTATCGAGCAGCGCATCCAGCAGATACCACATCTCGGTCTTGGGTTCGCCCCCGAGCCGAGGGGCCACGTCGGCCGGCGGATGGACCTGCACCGAGAGGCGCTCTTGGGCGTCGAGGATCTTGCAGAGCAGGGGAAAACGCGGCGTGTCGGCGAGGTCTGCGCCGAAGATCTGCGCGCGCCGCTCGGTCCAGAGTTCGTGCAGCGTCCACCCGCGAAAGGTCCCGTCGTGGACGACGCTCTGGGCTTCCTCACGATCGACCAGCTCCCAAGCTTCACCGATCCGCACGCTCGGCGGCAGCCGTTTGCCGAGCAGGGTTTCCAAGCGGCGTCCGCCCCAGACGCGTTCCATAAAGAGGGGTTCGAAGATGATCGGCTCGTCCATGTGACGCGGGAAAGGTGAAAGGCAGCGGCGGCTCGGGCGCCAGCAAAAAAGGTGACCCTCTGACCCGCATCATGTTCCCGTATTGAAAGCCCAGCCGATGCGACTACTATCCCGCCCAATGGCTCGCGCTCAGGAAAATCACACCCATTCGCTCCACGAGGTCCTCAGCCTCGTCTTGCTTGGCCTCGGCACGCTCCTCTTTCTCGCGCTCATTTCCTACACCCCGGCAGATGTGCCGAGCTGGTTTCCGCTGAGCAGCGTGGCCTCGCCGCGCGGACCGGTGCTGAATTTCATCGGCCGGACCGGCGCGATTGTCGCCTGCAGCAGCTACGCCTTTCTCGGCGCGGCCTCCTATCTCGTCGCCGCCCTGCTCCTCGGCTACGGCGGTGCGAAACTCCTCAACCCCGACCTCCGGCTCCAGGCCCGCGCCTGGTGGAGCGTCGCGTTCATCGCCTCCGGCGCCTGCCTCGCGCACCTGTTGCCGTGGTCGTTGCTCGATATGGAGCGGCTGAATATCGCCGGCGCCGGCGGCTGGGTCGGGAAATGGATCGGCGGACTCCTGCTCAAAAACCTGCTCGGCATCGTCGGCTCGGTCATCGTCCTCCTCCTGCTTTACGTTTCCAGTCTCATCCTCCTGACCGGCCTCAACCCGCTCGCGGCCGCCCGCCAGATCGCCGCTCTGCCGGGGCAGTGGATCGAAAAACGGCGCGCCGCCCAACTCGCCCGCGCGGACGACCAGCAACGCCTGGAACTCGAAGCCGCGCGCCTCGAACGCGAGCGCCGAAAGCTGGAAAAGAGCCTCGCCAGGAAAGGCGCCGCCCCCTCGGAGGAAATTCCCGCACCGGCCGCGAATCCTCTCCTCGAACTGCTCGGCGAACCCGAACCCGCGCGCCCCCAGCCCCAGATTATCGACAGTACGCTGCCGCCGCCGCCGAAGAAAAAGGACAAGAAAGACAAGTTCGCGCCGCTCACCTCGCTCTCCTGCGAAGGCTACGAACTGCCCTCGCTCGATCTCCTCGATCCGCTCGAAACCGAAGGCCGCCAGGCCGCCGATCCCGCCGAACTCCTCGCCATCCAGGACACCGTCATCGAGACGCTCGCCCAGTTCGGCATCGTCGTCTCCCGGGGCGACATCACCCGCGGGCCGACCATCACCCGCTACGAGGTTTATCCCGCGAAAGGGGTGCGCGTGGACAAGATCGTCAGCCTCGAGCGCGACATCGCCCGCGCCACGCGAGCCGAGCGGATCAACATCCTCGCCCCGATTCCCGGCAAGGACACCGTCGGCATCGAGATCGCCAATTCCAAAAAGCAGAAAGTCACCTTGCGCGAGTTGCTGGAAAGCGACGACTTCCAAAACGCCAAAGCGAAAATCCCGATCGCGCTCGGCAAGGATGTTTACGGCAAGACGATCATCGCCGATCTCGCCGCCATGCCGCATGGCCTCGTCGCGGGCACCACCGGTTCGGGCAAAAGCGTCTGCATCAACTCGATCATCGCGTCGATCCTCTACCGTTTCACGCCCGAGGATCTGCGTTTCATCATGATCGACCCAAAGGTCGTCGAGATGCAGATCTATAACACCCTGCCGCACCTCGTCGTCCCGGTCGTCACCGATCCGAAAAAGGTGCTCCTCGCGCTGCGCTGGGCGATCGACGAGATGGAAAAACGCTACGCCATCTTCGCCAAAACCGGCGTCCGCAACATCGGCACCTTCAACGAACGGCCCAAGGCCAGGACGCAAAAGGAGCTCGATGCCGAACAGGCGGAAAGCGACCTCTTTAAAGCCGCGGAGGCTCAGGCGGCGGCGGCCATCGTCGATCCCGAGATCGAGCAGACCGTCGATTTCGACGCGATGAACGACGACGAGATTTTCAACGTCGCCAAACCGAAACCGGGCGCCGGCCCCGAAGGTTTGACCTCCGAGGAGCGGATCACCCGCATGACCACCCCGCGCAATACGCGCGAAGACGACCTCATTATCCCGGATCGGATGCCTTTCATCGTCATCATCGTGGACGAGCTCGCCGACCTCATGCAGACCGCGCCGGCCGACGTCGAAAGCGCCATCGCCCGCATTACGCAGAAAGCGCGCGCCGCCGGCATCCACATGATCATCGCCACGCAGACGCCGCGGGCCGACGTCATCACCGGCGTGATCAAAGCGAACGTGCCCTGCCGCATCGCCTTCCAAGTGGCCAGCGCGCTCGATTCGCGCGTCATCCTCGATGAAAACGGCGCGGAACGGCTGCTCGGCCAGGGCGACATGATGTATCGCCCGCCCGGCACTTCGCGGATGATCCGCGCCCAGGGCGTGCTCGTCACCGACGAGGAGATTCGCAAAGTCGTCGAGCACGCCTCCACGCAGAGCGAGCCAGCCTTCGAGCACTCCATCCACGAGCGTCTTCAGGCGTCCGGGACCGCCGACGAAGAGGAGGAAGTGAGCGACGAAGACGAGGAGCTCGTCGAGAAATGCATCGAGGTCATGCGCCAGGAAAAGAAGGCCTCGACTTCACTCTTCCAGCGCCGCCTCCGCCTCGGTTACACCCGCGCCGCCCGTATCCTTGACATCCTCGAGCAGCGCGGATACGTCGGCGCCGGCGAAGGAGCCAAGCCGCGCGAAATTCTCGTCGATCTCGATGCGCTGGCCTGAGTTTCGCCACCGCGCACGATTCCTGCGCTGCCTCCCCGGAACGCCATTCCTTATGGAAACACGGATCGCCAATTTCTACCGCCAGGGTCTTTCGACCGCGCTTCCCGCGGGGCACTCGAAAGCCCGGACCTGCGCCTGCCGTGGTTCCGTGCTATTCATGCCCCCCGTGGCCGTTTAGTTGCCGCGCGATATGGTCGAATCCGTAGGTAAAAAACTTCATCAGGCGCGCCTCCAGCGCGGACTGACGATCGACGAGGCGGCGCACGCCACCAAGCTGCGGCCGGACAAAATCGCTGCGCTCGAAGCCGACGATTATTCTCGTTTTGCGAATAACATTTACGCGAAGGGGTTCCTCCATATCTACGGCCGCTTTCTCAACGTGGATGTCACCGACTTCGCGCGGACGCTCGACAACGCCAACCCGATCAGCATCAGCGACTACCAATATCTGAGCAACGCCCCGGAGATTCCACGCGAGACTACGGCCGTGCGGCGCGAAGAACGCCGCCCCCCGTCGCTCGCGCCGCTTTTTTTCTTTCTGATCCTCGTCGGCTTGGGATTCGCCGGAATGTGGATCCACAAAAACTACGAACGCATCCAGGCCCAGCCCATCGCCACCACTTCCGGCACCCCGGAAGGCACCGAGGCACCCGTGCCCAATCCGGATGCGGCCTTCGTCAGTAATCCGCCATCGCCCGCAGCGAATCCGACCCCAGCCGTGGTCGCGGCAATTCCCGCGCGCGCCGACCTGGCCACGCCAACCCCAAACCCCGCTTCCAGCGCGCCCGCCACCCCGCCGCCCGGGGCTCCGGGTCCGTCACCTCTGGCTGCGTCCGATCAGGATTTCGTCACGTCCACGCCCGTGGATGGAGCAGCCGCCGCCGCGCCGATGCTTCCTCCCGGCGGAGTCAATGAGGTGCTCGTCGCCACGGTGAAAAAAACGTGGGTCACGGTGCGGCGGGACGATCCCAAGGCACCGCCGATTTTCGAGGACTACGTCTATCCCAACGCCAGTCCGCTGAAGCTCCGGGGCGCGCGCTTTTTCATCGAGGCCCGAGATCCTGGTTCCGTCCAAATCACCAAAAACGGCCTGCCCTACGCCTACCGGGCCAGCGGTGAACCCGTGCAGTAGCACCGGCATCTCTCCGTTGACGCGCGGGTCATCTTCGCCGACTAACTCCGCCCGTTATGCTTACCCCGACCGCCCCGCCGAAAAAAATCGGCATGATCAGCCTTGGCTGCGCAAAAAATCTCGTCGATGCCGAGATCATGCTCGGCGGCGTGCTCAGTCGCGGCATGGAAATTACGAGCGACGCCGAGGAAGCGGACGTGCTGATCGTCAACACCTGCGCGTTCATCGACTCGGCCAAGGAGGAATCCATCGAGGCCATCCTTGAGGCGCATGAAGCGCGCGGATTGAAGCGGCGCGCCGGGCAGAAGCTCATCGTCAGCGGCTGCATGGCCCAGCGCTTTTCCAAGGAACTCGCGGGCGAAATGTCGGAAGTCGATGCCTTCATCGGGCTCGACCAGGTCGCCGACGCCGCCGCGATCATCGAGCAGGTTTTTGCGCGGCCCAACCACACCGCCACCATTTCGACCAGCACCGGGACCGCCCTCGTCGATGAAAAGTGGGAGCCGCTCAATCTCGTCACCCGCAAGCCGGTTTACATCCCGGACTACGACACGCCGCGTTTTCGCCTGACCGCGGCGCATACCGCCTACACAAAGATCGCCGAGGGCTGCAACCATCCGTGCAGCTTCTGCGTCATCCCGCAAATGCGCGGCAAACACCGCTCGCGGACCATCGAAAGCGTCGTCGCCGAAGTGCGCGCGCTCGTCGCCGAAGGCGTGAAGGAGATCAACCTGATCAGCCAGGACACGACGTATTTCGGCATGGATCTGTGGGCGGAAAAAGCGGGCCCGCGGCAGCAGGTCGATAGCTCGCGCGGCCCGACGCTGACCAAACTCCTCGCCGCGCTCGATGAAATCGAAGGCGAGTTCTGGATCCGCCTGCTCTACACGCACCCCGCGCATTGGAGCGACGAACTCATCGCCGCCATCGCGCAAAGCCGCCACGTCTGCCGTTACATCGACATCCCGCTCCAGCATATCCACCCGCGCATGCTCGATCTGATGCGCCGCGAAACGAGCAGTGAACACATCGAGACGCTGATCGCCCGCATCCGCGCCGGTATCCCCGGCATCTCCATCCGCACGACTTTCATCGTCGGTTTTCCCGGCGAGACCGAGGAGGAATTCCAATACCTGCTCGACTTCATCGAACGCACCCGCTTCGAGCGGCTCGGCATCTTCACCTATTCGCAGGAGGAAGGTTCGCGCGCCGCGAAGATGGAAGGTCAGCTTCCGCAAAAGGTGAAAGCCGCGCGCTACAAACGCGCGATGAAACTCCAGCAGCGCATCGCCCGCGAAGTTTCCGCGGCGTCGGTCGGCAAGACGCTCCGCGCGCTGGTCGATCAGCCGCTCGTCGCGCGCGCCGCGGCCGACGCGCCGGACATCGACGGACGCATCCTGCTTTCTCGTCCCGCGCCGGTCGGCGAGTTCATTGACGTCGAAATCACCGGCACGCAGGTCTA
>JBBQIZ010000072.1:0-20093 GCA_038325425.1 Chthoniobacterales bacterium | reverse complement strand
CCGCGAAGTGCTCAAGAAAAGCATCCTCGATTTCGTCATGGAAGACGCCCGCGCGCTGCGGGGCAAAGTCGGCGGCAGCGACCGGCAGAAGCTCGATGAATATCTGACCGCGGTGCGCGAAATCGAGCAGCGGGTCGAGCGCGCCGAACGGATGGTCGCGAGCGCGAACGTCTCGGTGGCGACTGGCTACGAAGTGCCCGAGGAAATTCCCGAAAGCTACGAAGATCACGCGCGGCTGATGCTCGATATGATGGTGCTTGCCTTCCAGTCCGACTCGACGCGCGTTTGCACCTTCATGCTCGCGAATGAAGGGAGCAATCGCAGCTACCGGAACGTCGGCGTGAGCGACGGCCACCATCAGCTTTCCCACCATCAGGGCGACCGTGCGAAACACGCGAAGATCCGCGAGATCAACCGTTTCCACGTCCAGCAATTCGCCTATCTCCTCAACCGCCTGCGCGCCATCCCCGAGGGCGACGGCAACCTGCTCGATCACTCGATGATCGTTTACGGTGGCGGCCTCGCCGATGGCGACCGTCATCAGCACGACGACCTGCCGCTCATCCTCGCCGGCCGCGGCGGTGGCTCGATCCAGCCCGGACGGCACCTGCGCTACGCTGCGGAAACGCCCATGGCCAATCTGCTCGTCTCGATGCTCAACCGCATGGACGTGCCGGTGGATTCGTTCGGCGACAGCACGGGCGCCTTGCGCGGGCTCGAGGGGTGATGCCGGGGTTCTTCCGCGCGGTCGTCGCGGTCGCCGGTGCGCTGCTGCTTTCCGCGGTCGCGGAGGAAAGTGCGCCGTCGCCCCAAAAGCTCGCGCAACAACTCGGCGCCTCGGAAGTCGGCACGCGTCGCGATGCCGCGTACCAACTGCAACGGCTCGGCCCGGCGGCGAAACCTGCACTGCCCGCGCTGATCAAGGCGCTCGACGACGACGACAAGCAGGTCTGGTCGTCGGCCGTCACCGCCATCGCCGCGCTCGGACCGGCGGCGACGGACGCCATTCCCAAGCTGATCGGCGCGCTCGATACCAGCGCCCTGCGCGGACGCCGCCAGCGCGACGGCCGGCAACTCGTGATGCGTTCCGCCTACGCGCTCTCGCGCATGGGCCCGGCGGTGATTCCGCCGCTCGTCGAGGCCTTGGGCAAGGAAGACGCGGGCTTGCGCATCGGCGCCGCTCACGCGCTCGGGCCGATGGGGGCGGAAGCGCGCGCCGCGATCCCGCTGCTGGTCACCAACCTCGCCGACGGGCGCGATCCGGTGCGCGAGGAATCCGCGCTCGCGCTCAGCCAGATCGGTCCCGCAGCCGGACCCGCGCTCGTCGTGGCGCTTAGCGATGGCGATGCCCGCCGGCGGTCCGGAGCGGCGCTGGCGCTGGCGCAAATGACGCCGCCTTTTCCGGCCGCGGGCACCCCCGTCGAGCAGGCGCTCGGGCAGGAGAAGGACAAACTCGTGCGCGCGGCTTTGCTCGCGGCCGTGCCGAAAGTCGGACTCGAACCGGCGCGCAGCCTGGCGCTACTGCTGCCCGCGGTTTTGGGCGACGATGAAGCTTTGCGCCACGCCGCGCTGAACGCCGTCCTCGGTCAGCGCGCGCTCCGCCCGGCGGCCCTGCCGCCGCTGGCAACCGCGCTCCACGACGGCCATCCCGCGGTGCGCGAACGCGCCGCCCGGGCGCTCGGCCGTTTCGGTGGCGAAGCTTCCCCGCAGCTCCCCGCGCTCCTGGCGGCTACGCGTAGCGCCGGCGGTGCGCCCGCCTTTGCCGACGCGCTGGCGCAGGTGGGTCCCGCGGTGTTGCCGCAATTACTCAAAGGCTTGCAGGAGGGTAAGCCCGAGGAAAGCGCGTGGATTCTACGCGCGTTGCGCGGCTTCGGCGCGCCCGCCGTGCCGGTGCTCAGCGAGGCGCTCAAGCACCCGCAGCCCCCAGTCCGAGCCGCTGCGGCCAGCGCACTCGGGGCGATGGGCCGCGACGCAGCGGATGCGGTCAATCCGCTCTTTGTCCTGACGGAGGACGCGCACCCGGAGGTGCAAGCCGCCGCCCTGCGGGCGCTGGTCGCGCAGCGCGCCGACGCGGCCCGGCTCCAACCGCTGCTCCAAGCCGCGCTGGCCAGCACGCACCCGGATGTGCGCCGGGCAGGTGCGGCCGGAACCGCGGCCTTCGGCGGGGCCGCCCAACTCGGCGTGCCGGGCTTGATCGACCTTCTTTCGGACGACGACGCCGCGGGTCGCTTCGCCGCCGCGCAGGCGCTGGGGCAACTCGGGGAAAAGGCCGCGCCCGCCGTCGAGCCGCTCGCGGCGCAACTCGGCGATCTCGCGCTGCAATCGCAGGTCATCGAGACTCTCGGTAAGATCGGCCCCGCCGCGGCACCCGCCGTGCCGCGCCTCGTCGAACTCGCCAAAAGCACCGACCAGCGCGCCTCCGTCCTGCCCGCGCTGACGAAGATCGGCCCCGCGTCTGCGGCGGCTCTGCCGCTGATTTACGAGTGTCTGCACGACCAGGCGAGCGACGTGCGCGCGGCGGCCGTCACCGCCCTCGCGGCGATCGAGAAAGACCAGCCCAAGCTGCTCGCCATCCTGCTGCCACTGCCCGCGGATTCCTCGGGCCGCATGCGTCGCGCGGCCGCCGCCGCGCTCGTTCCGCACGGTCCGGCGGCGCGTCCCGCCGTCCCCGCGCTCGTGCGCATGCTGCCGAGCGCGAACGAACGTGGCGAAGCGATGCGCGCGCTCCAAGCCATCGGCGTGGACAGCGTGCCCGAGCTGAAAAAGATGCTCGGGATCAAAGACGACCGCGTGCGCACGCTGGCCTGCGAGTCCCTGGCCAGGCTCGGCCCGGCGGCGAAGGACGCCGCGCCGCAACTGCGCGAACTGCTCACGCAGGAAGAAAAACTGCGCGGCCCGATCACCGCGGCGCTGGCCAGGATCGAGCCACCGACTCCGCCGACGCCACCGACTCCTTGAGCGATCGACGGCGGCCCGCGACCGGACATCCGGCGGACAGGTCGCGTTGGCGCTCGCCATTCGCCGCGCACGCTGCTCGACACGCCGTGCTCCATCCGGTGGTGCCACGCTGCGCGGTCTTCTGCGGCTTCGTCGCGCTGCACAAGCACCGGGGCCAAAAAGAACGGGCGGACTGAAACAGTCCGCCCGTGCTCGATTTGAGTGGTGGAAATGAGGCGCGTTACTGCACGTCGCCTTCGAGTTCTGCCGGGGTGAAGGCCGGCGGATCGAAGCGCACGATTTTCGTCTGCGTGTCGATCAGCTCGACCTTCTCGCGCAACTCCTTGGGCAACGCCGCGCGCTGTTCCGCCGTGTCGATCAGCCCCTCGAAGATCGTCTCGCCCTGCGGATTCTTCGCCACAAGCTGACGCTGCCCGTTCTTCGTGCTCAGTTCGATTTCGCCGCTGTCGTCCTTCATCAGCAGCTTCGCTTCGCGGGTGTGATAGCTGATCGCCGAGTCCGGCTGGACCAGCGTGACCACCGGCGAACCGCCCGGCTGCACCTCGCGCAGGACGTCACCCGTGTTTAGTTGGAGCACCTCGCCGTCGTCGAATTTCGGCGCCTCCGGCATGTCCGCCGTCGGCTTGCGCTGCCACTCCTTCATGCGCTCCTGAAACTCGCGCATCTTCTGCCCGTAATCCTTTGCGCGCTCCTGCATCTTCTTCATGTGCTCCATCGCCGGGCCCTTCATCTTCTCCATGTCCGGCATGTGGCCCATCGGGAAAGGGCGCCGCTCCGGCATCATCTTCTCGCCGATCTTCACCGGCACCTTCTGCTCCTGCGCCTTGCGGAAGAGCGTGAGCGTGGCCGCGGTGTCCTTGGCCTGCGCGCGGACGAGGGTGGAAAACTGGCCGCCATCGACGAGTTGCTGGTCGTTGAACTTCGTCAGCACGTCATGCTTCTGCAGGCCCGCCGCGGCGGCCGGGCTGTCAGGCAGCACTTCGGCGACGAGCAGCCCGAAGCCCGGCGCGAGGCCGAACTGCGCGCGAATCGCCTCGGGTGCGGGCATCGTCACCACGCCGATGTAAGGCGTCGGCTTCGACGGCGCGGGCGGCGCCATCGGCATCCCCCGCTGGTGATCTGGTCCGTGGCCGGCGCCCGGGCCGGGGCCGGGGCCGCGGTGCATCTCGCCCGGTTTGCCCGGGCCTTCGCGACGGTCGCGCTCCGGTCCGCGATCCTTCTCGCCGCGCGGCCCCTCCTGGCGCTCCCGCCCGCCGGGCCGCTCGCCCCGTTGCTCGCCCCGTTGCTCGCCCCGTTGCTCGCGCTGCTCTTTCTCCCGGTCATCACGCATCCGCTCCCGCTCCGGCGGGCGTGGCGGGTTCGGACGCTCCGCCTGTGGCGGGCGCGCCGGCGTCTCGGCCGGCGGAGGAGGCTGGGGTTTGTCGCCCTCCTGAGCCGTGGCCAGGGAGGTGCCGAGCGCGAGCGCGGCGGTGAGGAGCAGATGAGGGGTGGTTTTCATAGGATGGGTTTGGGGTGGTTTATTGGAGAGAAACGGGAACGAGATAGACGTCCTGGCGCGGCACCTCGACTTCCATCCGCGCGCCGGTCTGCGGGTTCGTCCATGCGTGACGTTCGAGGAAACTGTAACGCACCTCGCGCACCAGGCCTTCGCTGGTCTCGAGCAGTTGCGTGGAATCCTCCGCGGCCAGCAGCTCGCGAGTCGTGCCCGCAGGCTCAAACGCCGTCTCTTCCGCCGCCGCGGGAAGTGCCGCCGGTGCCGCAGCCAGAGCTGTCACCGCGGGATCGGAAGGCGCGAGAAACGCCCCCACGGCCAGCGCCGCCGTCGCGCCCGCCGCCGCCCAAGCCAGATCGCGCCACCCCCGCCACCCACCCGCGCGCCCATTCGCTGGAGGCGAGAGGACGCCCGAGCGCGGCCCCGCCGTCGTGGCCGCTGCAGTGGTGGAGAGATGGCCAGCGATGCGCTCCTCCAGCCGCGGCGACGGAGCCGCCGGACGCAAGCTGCGGAGCTGATCTTCCAAGTCAGAATCGTTCATGGGCATAGGGCTTCAGTTGACGGCGCAGCGCCTCCAATGCGTAGCGATAGCGCGCCGTGACGGTATTGATCGGCTCGCCGAGCGTGGCCGCGGCCTCCGCAAAAGTGAGCCCGCCCCACACCCGCAGGACCAGCACCTCGCGCTGCTCCGGCGGCAGCTCCCGCAGTGCCGCCTCGACCAGCGCCGCATCCTCCCGCTGCTCCACCGTGCCATCGAAGAAAGTCGCATCCTCGCGCAGCACCGAGACCGACGGCTCCGCCTCCCGCCGCACGCGCCGCTCGGTGCCGCGGAGGTGGTCCAGCGCCGTCGAACGCACCGCCGCAAAGAGCAGCGGCCAATGCTCGCGCTGCGCCTCCGGCTGCCGCTTCCAAAATTTGACGAACGCCGTCTGCACCACATCCTCCGCATCCGCCGCCTCGCGGCACCACTGCCGGGCGAAGAGCACCAGCTTGGGCGCGAGCTCGCGGTAGCAGGCTCTCCAGGCATCGGCAGGTGGGCGTTCATTCATGAAAGCGGGGGCTTCATGGAGAGTAACGCCACCGGCGGCAGATTTCGTCTGGGAAATGTGCGGTCGATGGGCGCGATTGCCAGGCACGGTTGATTCTTGGGCGCCCACGCAGGGTTTGTCGGCGCCTACGGATGGTCCGTGACCGGCCTGCGGATGATCCGTGGGGGCGTATCCACGGAGCGTTTCGGGGGTGTGTTTTCCTCTGGAAACCGACAATGCTCCGCCGCAAAAGAAAACCGCCCGAAGCGCCGATGGATTCGACGCCCGGGGCGGTGCTGCGAGTTTTCTGATCGGCGCGCTATTCGATCCGCTTCGCCATGGCCTGCGCTTCGAGACAGAGCTGGGCGGCGCGGAAGCAGTGGTCCTGGGTCATGGCGTTCTCGGTGCGGTTGAGGCAGTCGAGGATGAGCTGGCCGAAGTAGGGGTAGCCGACCTGGCCGTGGCAGCGGAGGTGGTGTTCGCCTTTGCCGTCGACGAGGTAGAGCTGGTCGCCTTCGGTTTCGCGGGCGATGTCGATGTATTTGCGCAGTTCGATGTAGCCGGTGGTGCCGAGGATGAAGGCGCGTCCGTCGCCCCAGGTGGCGAGGCCGTCGGGGTTGAGCCAGTCGATGCGGATGTAGTTGGTGGCGTGGTTGTCGGCGATGAGGTTGGCTTCGCCCCAGTCTTCGAACTCAGGGAAGTTCTTGTGGTGGTAGTTGGCGACGGCGGCGTGGACGACCTGGGCGCTGCGGGCGCCGCTCCAGGAGAGGAATTGTTCGAAGTGGTGGGAGCCGATGTCGGCGAGGATGCCGCCGGTTTTTTCCTGGCTCCAGAACCAGTCGGGCCGGCTGCCGGGGCTGCTGCGATGGGGGCCGAGGCCGGTGACCTGGACGACGCGGCCGATGGCGCCTTGCTCGATGAGCTGGCCGGCGCGGACGGCGCATTCGACGTGGAGGCGTTCGCTGTAATAGACCATGTATTTCTGGCCGGTGGCGGCGACTTTGGCGCGGGCGTCGGCGAGCTGGCCGAGGGTGGTGAAGGGGGTTTTGTCGGTGAAGTAGTCTTTGCCGACGTCCATGACGCGGCAGCCGAGGGGGCCGCGTTCGTTGGGGATGGCGGCGGCGGCGATGAGTCTGATCTCAGGTTTCTCGAGCACCGCGTCGATGCTAGCGAGGGGTTCGACGCCGGGGAAGGTCTTGCAGAATTTCTCGACCTTGGCGGGGTCGGGGTCGAAGACGTATTTCAATTCGCCGCCGGCTTCGGTGAGGCCTTTGCACTGGCCGTAGATGTGGCCGTGGTCGAGGGCGACGGCGGCAAAGGGGAACTCGCCTTTTTCGACGACGGGTGCGGGTTTGCCCTCGGGGGCGTAGTTCATTCCGTCAGCTTTTTGGTGTGCCATAGGGGCAGAAAAAATGCCGCGCCGGGCGGGCGGTGTCGAGTGCGGAAGTGTGGTGCGGGGGGCGGGGATTTGGGCTGGAGGAAGCGCAGGCTACCGGGGAATTTTCCGTTCGCGCTGCTCTCGGAATTCTGGCGCGATCTGCTGCGGCGCGTGGGTCGGTGAGGAAAAGCTTGCGCTCGGAATGGGAACCAGCCGGAACTGGCAGGCATGCGTTTCTCGTTCCTCCTCTGCCTCTCGCTCGCGGCGGCGCTGCCGGCCTCGGCGCTCACTCCGCGTGAACTCGAATCGATCGGCCGCCGCGTGTGGCAGAATGAAAGCGGGGGGACGCGCGAGGGGCTGACGGCGTGGAATACGGGGGAGAACTTTGCGTCGCTCGGGATCGGACATTTCATCTGGTATCCGCAGGGGGTGAACGGGCCGTTCGACGAGAGTTTCCCGCGGCTGGTGAAGTTCCTCGATGCCAATGGGGTGAGGACGCCGGGCTGGCTGGATGGGGATTGCCCGTGGGATACGCGGGCGGAATTCCTCGCGGCGTCGAAGGGCGCGAAGGTGACGGAGTTGCGCGATCTGCTGGCGAACACGATCCAACTGCAGGCGCGCTTTCTCGCGCTGCGGATGGAGGGGGCGCTGCCGAAGATGCTGGCCGCGGCGCGGCCGGCGCGGCGGGAGCGGGTGCGGGAGAATTTCGAACGGCTGGCGGGGACGGCGGCGGGGACGTTCGCGCTGATCGATTACGTGAACTTCAAAGGCGAGGGGACCAAGGAGACGGAGCGCTATCGCGGCGAGGGCTGGGGCCTGCTGCAGGTGCTGGAAAACATGGGCAACGCGGCGTCGCCAGCGGCGGCTTTTGCGCGCAGCGCGGACGAAGTGCTGACGCGCCGGGTGAAGAACGCGCCGCCGGAACGCAACGAAGGACGCTGGCTGCCGGGCTGGCGCAACCGGGTGCGGGCTTACGCTGCGTAAGAAAATCCTCGCCGGGGAACGGCCCTTGGCGGTAATTCACGTAAGAAAATGATTCGTCGAGACTACCTTATTGTCGGAGCGGGCGCCGGTGGGATCAGTGCGTGCGAGGGCGTGCGCGAGTATGACCGGAAGGGGACGATCATGCTCGTGGGCAACGAGATCGCCGCGCCGTATGAGCGGCCGCTGCTCTTCAAGACGCTGCTACGCAAGAATCCCGGCGCGGTGGACAAACTGGCGGTGCATGATGAGGCGTGGTTTGCGAAGCACCACATCGACCTGCGGCTCGATACGCTGGTCACGCAATTTAATGTGGAGCGGCATCTCGCGGTGCTCGGCAACGGGCAGGCGATCGAGTTTCGCAAGGCGCTGCTGGCCACGGGGGGACGCGCGCGTCGGCTGCAGGTGGCGGGAGCGAATCTCGGCAATGTCTTTTATCTACGCACGCTGCGCGACGTGCAGGCGCTGCGCGAAATCGCCGAGACCGAGCATCAGATCGTGATCATCGGCGGTGGCTACATTGCGCTGGAGACGGCGGCGCTGCTCGCGCAATTGCCGAAGGCGCGCGTGACCCTGCTCCATCGCGGGTCGTCCTTGTGGCCGCGGATGCTCGGGCCGGAGTTGAGCGCGTGGCTGGGCGAACAGATGACCGCGCACGGCGTGAAGCTGATGCTCAACGAGACGCTCAATGGTTTCGAGGGGCGGACGGTTTTGAAGAACATCCAGACGAAGAGCGGCGAGCGGTTCGGCGCGGGCCTGGCGATCGTCGCGCTCGGCACGGAGCTGAACCTCGGTCTGGTCGCCAACACCCCGCTGTCCTATCCGCACGGGACGCCGGTGAACGAATATCTCGAGACCGACGAGAAAGGCATCTTCGCGGCGGGCGACATCGCGTCTTACCCCGACAAGATTCTCGGGGGTGTACGTCGGGTCGAGCACTGGGAGGCAGCGGTCGCGCAGGGCCGCGTGGCGGGGGCGAACATGAGCGGCAAGAAACGGATCAAGTTTGAATACCTGCCGCATGCGGTGAGCACGGTGTTCGATCTGCATTTCGATTTGATCGGTGATTTCTCCCGACCGTCCACGCGGTTTGAAGTCGAGGGCGATCCGGCGAAGAAGAAGTTCATCGTTCGCGCTTACCAGCTTCAGGCCCTGATGGGTGTGGCCCTCTGCAATCAATCGCCGGAGAAGGTCGAAGCGGCGAAGCAACAACTCCGCGAGTGGCCGCGGGGTCGAAAACCAGAACCCGTGTAACGGCCGGCAGCGGCGGTGCGGCCGGCATTTTTCCCAATCTGATGATGCGATGAAAACCTGGAGGATTCTCGGCGCACTTGGAGCGGTGGCGATCTTCGCCAGTCTGGAGGAACTGCGGGCGGGCCCGGTGGGTGGAATCGCCGGCGAGCGGGGCGGTCTGGAGGACGAAAGTGGGGAAATTTCCGCCGCCAAATACGAGGTGCCGCTGCTCCAATTCCCGGCATTTCTGGACGCGGCGGCGACGATCACCGGAGCGCGGGCACTCCTCCGACCGATCCACGAAAACGAGTTCGGGCAGAGTCTGGGCGCGCACTATTGGATGCAGGACGAAAATGGGTGGATGGCCGCGGTCGACTCCGCAGGCTCGGGCGATTGGCGCGCCCGGACGCCGGGGACAAGCGCGCTGGCCGCCAGCATCCGCTTCGCGGCGTTGCCGATGAGCGAGGGGGCGGCGGTGCCCAAGATCGCGCCGACGACGCTGGTCGAAGGGCGGTTGGTGGGCCAACCCGCGCTGTTCTCGGAGGCGGGTCAGCCGCCCGGGATCCTCGATCCGGCGGTGCAGATGGGCTGGTTCGGAGGGGGTTCGATGGGTTCCTCCGGGGGTTTGTCGGGGGGCCTTTTTTTGGTGCTGGCCCTTTGCGCCCTCCTCTTTTCGCAACTCAGCGGAATCCAGAAATCGAAACGGCGACGGCGCTCTTCGTCGCGGCGGCGGCGATCCGATTGAGGGCCGCCGTGGGGTGCGCGCATCCTGCGGCGGCGCGCTGAGGGTGCGGTCGCGCGCCTTGCTTCGAGGGCGCTTCCGGGGTAAATGTCGTCCCCTTTTTTATGAAAACGCCCCGAGTTACCCTCTACGACACCACCCTTCGCGACGGCACGCAAGGGACCGGTATTTCGTTCTCGGTGCTCGATAAGATTCGCGTCGCGGAGAAGCTCGACGCCTTCGGCGTGCACTACATCGAGGGCGGATTTCCCGGCTCGAATCCGAAGGACGCGGAGTTTTTCCGGGAAGTGAAAAAGCGCACCTGGAAGCACGCGAAGATCTCCGCGTTTGGCGCGACGCGCCGCGGCAAGATGCGCGTGGAAGACGATCCGCAGGTCCGCATCCTCCTCGAAGCGGAGACGCCCGCGGTGACGATCGTCGGGAAAACCTGGCCGCTCCAGGTCGTGGAAGTGCTCGGCGTGAGCCGGGAAGAAAATCTCGCGATGATCGCCGACACCGTGGCCTATTTAAAAAAGCACGGGCGCGAAGTGCTCTACGATGCGGAGCATTTCTTCGACAGCTACCAGGACGATCCCGCCTACTCGATTGCCACGCTCCAGGCGGCCCACGGCGCGGGCGCGGACCTGCTGGTGCTCTGCGATACGAATGGCGGTTCGCTGCCGGAGTTCATCGCCGAAGCGACCCGCGCGGTCATCGCGGAGGTCAGTCCGGCGGTCGGCATCCACACGCACAATGACGCTGGTCTCGGCGTGGCCAACGCGCTGGCCGCGGTCGCCGCGGGCGCGGTGCAGGTGCAGGGGACGATCAACGGCTACGGCGAGCGCGTCGGCAATTGTGATCTCGTGACGATCGCCGCGAATCTGCAGCTCAAGCTGGAAACGCCGGTCGTCGAAAACCTCACGCGGCTCCGCGAGCTTTCGCTCTTCGTCGATGAGTTGGCCAATGTGCCGCACAATATCCGCGCGCCGTACGTCGGCACCGCGGCCTTCACGCACAAGGGCGGGCAGCACGTGCATGCGGTGCAAAAGCTGGCCAGCAGTTACGAGCATGTCGATCCAGCGCTGGTCGGCAACGAACGGAACATCACCATCTCGGACATGTCCGGGCAGGCGAATGTGATCGTGAAGCTCGAAAAGCTCGGCTTCAAATTTGGCAAGGGTTCGCCGGAGGTGGCGCAGATTCTCAACGAAGTGAAGCGGCTCGAAAGCGAAGGCTACGAGTTTGAGGCAGCCGAAGGGTCGTTTGACGTTCTGGTCCGCCGGCAACTCGGGATGGCGCAGCCGCTTTTCCAACTCGACGAATATCACTGCTCGTTCCGCCGCACCGGCAATGGCCAGTGGAACAAATGCGAAGCGACGGTAAAGCTGACCGTGGACGGCACGCTCGAATATACCGTGGCGGAGGGCGACGGCCCGGTGAACGCGCTCGACGCGGCCTTGCGCAAGGCGCTCCGTCCTTTCTATCCGGAGATCGAGACGATCGAACTGGACGATTACAAAGTCCGGATCATCAACGGCCAGCAAGGCACCGCGGCGAAGACCCGCGTGCTCATCGATTCCAGCGACGGCGAGACGAGTTGGGGCACGGTCGGCGTGTCCGACAACATCATCGAAGCGAGCTGGCTGGCGCTGGTGGACAGCTTCGAGTTCAAGCTCGGCCGCAGCGTCCGTCAGTAACCTTTGCCCCGCAGATCCTCGAAACGATCGACCCGGAAGCTCTGCGATCCGCGCCGGATCGGGCTGGTCGGCGTGCCGGGAGCGCGCCTCGGATCAGCATCGCGGGTGGAAGTGATGATCGTCGGTCCGGAATCATTTCCCGCGGAGGCACTGCGTCCAGCCGCTCCGCTTGGCGGAAGGTGCGAGGCGGGCGCGGTTCGCGGGGTATAAACCGGAGTGCGGACGCGTGGCCCCCCGGCGTAGCTCGGCGGGGCGTTGGCCGGGAAAGTATTGATCGGCACGGAGACCATGCGATTGCCGCGCGGGCAGGTCGGATGGGCGGCGATGAAGGCGTTGGGCGTCCAGTAGTTCGTCGAGTCGCGGGGAAAACTGCTGCGATACATGCCGATGGCGATGTTCTTGCGCATCTCGAAGTGCAGGTGGGCATCGTACATCCCGTTGTTGCTGCCGATGCGGCCGATCAATTGCCCGCGCCGCACTTGCTGGCCTTCCGTGACGGTGAAATCGAGCAGGTGACCGTAGAGCGAATCAACGTATTTGAGCGTCAATCCTTCGTAATAGGCGTGGCGGATGATGACCACATTGCCCCACCCAACGTGGTAATTTTTCGCGTAAACCACGAGGCCGTGGGCCGTGGAATAAACCGGATCCCCGAGGTCGGTATCGCCGCCTTTGACGCCGTTCCAGTCGTCGCCGAGGTGGCCATTGCCCATGAAACTGCGCGCGATGTAATACCCTTCGCCGCTGCCATTTGGCCCGACCGGGCACTGAAAACCATCCGCCGAACGGACCGAGGCCATGTCCTGGGCACAGAGCAGCACCGCGCTGGCGGCAAAGACGAGTGTGCAGAGGAAAATCAAGCGCATCGGGATGGCCAGATTACGGGGAAAAGCCGCGGCGTGGCAACGCCAGAAGGCGCGGTTTTTAATGCGGCAGCGCCTCGCGCGCGAGGAGCAGCAGGGCGATGCCGAGCGCGATCCGGTAAATCCCAAAACCGGTGAAGGTGTGGGTCTGGACATAACGCAGGAGCCAGCGGACGGCGAAGACCGAACAGACCGCGGCGACGAGCGTGGACACGATGAGCGGCCCCCAGAGGATCACGACCTGATCCTGCAGCGCGTCGTACATGGTCTTCACTCCGGCGGCGCAGAGCGTCGGGACGCCGAGGAGGAAGGAAAACTCCGTGGCCGGGCCGCGGCCCAGCCCGAGGATGAGCGCAAAAAGAATCGTACTGCCGGAACGTGACGCGCCGGGAAAAGCGACAGCGACCAATTGCGCCAATCCGAAGGCGACAGCGAGCGTCCAGGTGATCTCCGTCGTCGCCGGGCGCCCGCGCAGCCACCATTCCACGCCGACGAACAGCAACCCGCCGATGAGCAGGGCGAGCGCGATCGGTTTCGGGTTGTTGGGCAATTCCAGCCCGGCACCTTTCATGATCAGCGCGCCGACCACAGTGATGAGAAAGGCCAGGGCCATCTTCGAAAAATACCCAAAGTGCTCCGGTTCGCGCCAGCGCTTCAGGGTCGCCAGGCGTTCGGAAAAGAGCGGGAGTGCGGCCAGCATCGCGCCGCATTGAATGACCGCGTTATAGACCTCCGTGCCAAAAAACGACTCGTGGAGCGGCTGGCCATCAAGGCTCATGTACTGTTCCGCGAGCAGCAAATGTCCGGTCGAGGAAACCGGGATGAACTCAGTGATGCCTTCGATGATGCCGAGGATGATTGCAGCGAGCCATTCGGACATAAGTACAAAAAGCGAAGGCAGGAGTTGCTCGATACCCGGGCGAACCGCTGCCTTCGAAAAGTGTCAGGAGATTTAGACGGCCGCTTCGCCGCGCTCTTCGGTCCGGATACGGATGGCGTCCTCGATCGGGAGGATGAAGACTTTGCCGTCGCCGATCTTGCCGGTCTTGGCCGCGCCCACGATGGCGTCCACCGCTTTCGACACGCGGTCATCCGCGAGCACGAGTTCAAATTTCACCTTGGGCAGAAAGTCCACGGTGTATTCGCTGCCGCGGTAGATCTCCGTGTGGCCCTTCTGCCGGCCGAAACCCTTCACTTCCGTGACGGTCATGCCTTCGATGCCAATTTCGGCCAATGCCTCTTTCACATCCTCCATCTTGAAAGGTTTGATAATGGCTTCGATTTTTTTCATGGGCGCCATTGCTAGGCGGCTGGGGAAAAAATGGCAAGCGCTGTCCTGCAACAAAAATCCCGGTAAAAGAGGGAAGCGCTTGCGGTGCCCGGATCGGCAGCGCAAATAGGCGCATGCCGCACTTGGGTTCCTGGATCAGGGAGAGCGACGACGATAATTTCGCCCGGTTTTTGGCTCCGCATCCGGAGATCGCGCTCCGCAACGCGCGACTCGCGCCGGTCGATCTATCCACGCTGGATGGGTTGCTCATCACCGGAGGGCCGGACATTTCCGCGGAGTTTCACGTCGAGCCGCCCGCGGATCCTTCGCTGATCATCGATCCCGAGCCGGAGCGCGACGCGTGGGAATTTACGGCCGTGCGGGCCGCTTACGAACGCGGGCTGCCGATCTTCGCGATCTGCAAAGGCCTGCAAGTGCTCAACGTGGCGCTCGGCGGCACGCTGCATCTCGACATTCGCGGGCACGACGCGCCGGAAATGAAACTGCAGAACGTGCAGCCGCTGCGGTTCGACGCGAGCGCCCGCCATCGTTTCGAGATGGTCAACAGCTCGCATCATCAGGCGCTCCATCGGGTGGCCGATGCGCTGGAGATCGAGGCCTGGCATGCCGCCGACGACACCATCGAGCAGGTGCGGCTGCGCGATTATCCGTGGGGACTGGGCGTCCAATACCATCCCGAACGCGATTGGATTTACGCGAGCCTCTTTGAGGACTTCTTCGCGCAACTCCGATCGATTCGATGAACGTCATTTCCATGTCCAACTTTTCCCCCGAACTGACCATCCGCTGCGGTTTGGATTTCGCTTATGATGCCGCGGATTACACGCCGATGATGCTCGTCGTCCAGCCGCAGAACGGCCCGGGGCAGCGGATTGATCGCGAACAGTTCAGCGTGTTTCCGCGGCCCGCGGTTTACGTTTCCTACGATGTGCACGGCAATCTCGTCCATCGGCTCACCCTGCCGCCGGGGCGGACCGCGGTGCGGTATGATTCGATGATCGCGGTGCCATCGACTCCGGAGGGTTACGGCATGATGGGCGATCTGCCCGTTCCGGTTTCGGAACTTTCGCCGGAATTGCTCCGCTACACTTTGCCCAGCCGCTATTGCGATTCCGATCGGCTGATGAATTTTGCCTTTCAGCAATTCGGAAACGTTCCGCACGGCCTGCAGCGGGTTCAGGCGATCTGCGATTGGGTGCATTCCCACATCGAGTACCGTTTCGCTTCCGGCAGCCCTTACACCACGGCGAGCGAAGTGATCTCCCAGGGATACGGTGTTTGCCGCGACTTCGCGCATTGCGCGGTCGCGCTGAGCCGCTGCTTTAATACCCCGGCGCGGTATGTCACGGGGCTGGTCCCGGATGTGGCTTACGAGGATCCGGGCACGCCCATGGATTTCCATGCTTACATGGAAGTGTACATCGGCCATCGCTGGCACACCTTCGACGCGCGTTTCAATGTGCCGCGGATCGGGCGGGTAAAAATCGCCGGGGGTTTGGACGCGGTGGATGGCGCTTTCTCCACGCTCTTCGGGGCCGCTTCGCTCGCGCTGTTCCACGTCTGGTCATACCAAGTGGACCCGGCCGAGGTACATATCGGCGACCCGATCGATATGTCGAAGCGCCTCGATGGCACGCCGCTCCTGCGCTTTCCGTCGCGGACCTGGCAGGGCTACAACGTCGCGTAATTCAGCGGCCGTGGAGTGCGCGGAGGATGGCGTCCGCATCATAAACGCAGCCGCCCCAAGTGCCGCCGCTGGTCTGCTGGAGGGCGGCCCAAAGCCGCGTGTCGTCGGGCAGCGCGGGATGGGGCGCGAGGCCGGGATGCGGTTCGCGGCTGCGCAATTCGTGGGCGCCTTCTTCGCTCGTGTAGCGGTGTCCGGCTGCCCCGATGAAATCGACGCTGCCGGTCATTTGCCCGCGATCGATCCTGATCTCGATGAGATCGCCGTCGCGCAGCTTGCCGATGGCCCCGCCAGCGAGCGCTTCGGGACCGATGTGCCCGATGCAGGCGCCGGTCGAAACGCCGGAAAACCGCGCATCGGTGAGCAGCGCGACCTGGCGCCCGAACGGCAGCGCCTTGAGCGCGCTCGTCACCTGATAAGTCTCCTCCATGCCCGTGCCCATCGGACCGACGCCGCACAGGACCATGACGTCGCCGGCCTGAATGCTCCCTTCGCGGAGCGCCGCAATGGCGGACGCTTCGCTGGTGAAAACGCGGGCGGGGCCGAGGTGGCGATACACTCCGTCGGGACTGACGCTGGCCGGGTCGATGGCGGTGGCTTTGATCACGCTGCCTTCGGGCGCGAGATTGCCGACGGGAAAGACGAGCGTGCCCGTCAGGCCCAGCCGCCGCGCGGGGCCGGGCGCCATGATGACCTCATCGGGATCGACGCCATCCCGCTCGCGGAGCAAGGCGCGGAAGCGCAGGCGGCGATCGCTGATCAGCCACAACGCTAGGTTTTCGCGAAGCGTGAGGCCGCTGACCGTGCGCACGCTCGTATCGAGCAAGCCGAGCGAGTCGAGGTGGATCATGACCTCGGGGACACCGCCCGCGAGAAATGCGCGCACCGTCGGATGCCCGGAAGGTCCGTTCGGGAGGACATCGACGAGGCGCGGCGTGGCGCGGTTGACCGCGATCCAATCGCCGACCGTCGGCCGCGGAAGCCCGGCGGCGTGGGCGATGGCGGGGATGTGGAGAAGAAGATTCGTGCTGCCGCCGAAAGCCGCGTGGACGGTCATGGCATTACGGATTGCGGCGGACGTGAGGATGTCGCGCATCGGGATGCGATCATCCGCCAGTTCGGTAATGGCGAGCGCCGCCCGGGTCGCGATCTGCCGCCAGACGCCTGAGCCGCTCGGGGCCAGCGCGCTGTGCGGAAGGGCCATGCCGAGCGCCTCGGCGACGACTTGCGAGGTCGCGGCCGTCCCGAGGAACTGACAGCCGCCGCCCGGCGAAGCGCACGCACGGCAGCCGAGTTCGGCGGCTTCTTTCAACGAGAGCAGGCCGCGCGAATAGCGGGCGCCGATCGTCTGCACCGTGCCGGCATCTTCCCCCACGGTCGGCGGCAGCGTCACTCCGCCGGGCACGATGACGCCGGGTAGATCGTGCATCGCGGCGAGCGCCATCATCATCGCGGGCAGACCTTTGTCGCAGGTGGCCACGCCGATCACGCCGGCACGGCGGGGCAGCGAGCGGATGAGGCGGCGCAGGACGATCGCGGCGTCGTTGCGATACGGGAGCGAATCGAACATGCCCGTCGTGCCTTGCGTGCGGCCATCGCAGGGATCGCTGACCATGCCCGCGAAGGGCACCGCGCCGAGCGCGCGCAGCGCCCGCGCCGCGGCTTCGACCTGGAGCGTGATTTCCCAATGCCCGGAGTGGTAACCGAGCGCGATCGGTTTGCCATCGGGGGCGCGCATCCCGCCGGCGGTGGACAGGATGAGGAACCCGCGATCATTGGCCCGCGCTGGTTCCCAGCCCATGCCGGCATTTTGGGTGAGGCCGAAAATGTCGCCGCTGGGTGAAGTGCGGAGGAGTTCGTCGGTCAGCGGCAAGGCGCCCGCGGGGCCGGGGGCTTTGGTCTGGAGATCGTAGATGGATGTGTCGTCTGGGAAAAGGGGGTCGCCGGCCATACGTGTAAAGTGTGGCAGAAGGGCGGCGGCTTTTCCAGAAGCGCGTGCAGGGAGTGGAGCGCGCCTAGCCTACTTGCAGAACCAGCCGAACTCCATCCAGCGCGCGAACCATTCCTGAATCCGCGCCGCGCTTTGCCCGGGCGGTTCGGTGCTGTCCGTGAACGCGGTCGCGCAGGCGTCTTCCAGCGGCGCGCCGGCCCGGAGCGCGAGCAGCAGGCGATACGCTTCGGGATCGAGGCGCTTGTAATAGACCGCGAAGTGGACCCGATGAACGGCGAGGTAAATCGGGGTGGCGCTCGGGCGGACGGTGATCGTCGCGCGGCGGCGCGAAGGCGCGGCGGCGACGGCGTTGCTCACCGCGGTGACGGCGTTGCTCACCGCGGTGACGGCGGTGTGTTTGATCCGGCGCATCAATTCATCGACGGGGTGAGAGAGTTCGAGGAGCACGAGATAAGGCTGGAGGCGGAGTTGCAGACGGTCCGGCGGGGTGCGGGCGATTTGTCGCGCGGTGAGCACCGGCCGCTCGGGATCGTCGAAGGCGGTGACGCGCGCCCATTCCACACGGGCGACATCGAGCGCGAGCGCGCTGCGCGGGTGGGTGAGTTCCGGGTGCTCGGCGAGGAACGCGGGCAGGCGTGCGCCGAGGTCGCGGAGATTCCAGGAGATCGAGCCGCACTCGGCGAGATACGCGGTGGCGAGGCGGTCGAACTTTCGCTCGCCGAGCACCGCGCGCAAGCCGCGGAAATCCTCGCCAAAGGCGCCGAGCAGCCGCCACCAGTATTGCTGGTTGTAGATCTGGAGCCGCTCGAAGGCCGAGAGGCGGTCGTTGGGTTTGATGAATTTTCCGGCGACCGCCGCGCTCGTGGGTTGCATGCCTTCGTCGGACTGGAGTGGGCGAAAGAGTGCGCCGGCGATAGCGCGCTGAAGGTCGGCGAGCTTGGGAGTTGATTGGGGACGCGCGGGAGCGCGTCCCTCCGGAGGGACGCGCTCCTGCGCGTTCCCACTACGCGGCGAGTGTCTGGGCATGCGGGAGATGCTGGTTGGCCTTCAGCGCTTCAGCGTGGACTTCATCGAACGATGGGATGCGGTCGTCCCATTCGAGGAGCGTCGCCGTGCGGCCGGTGCGCGCGATGGCGTGCGCATACATTTTCCACACGGGGTCGAGCACCGGATGGTCGTGCGTATCGAGGAGATAACGCTCGAACTTCGTATGCCCGGCGATGTGGATCTGCGCGACGCGTTCCGCCGGGACGGCGTCGAGATAAACGTAGGGATCGAACGTGTGGTTCTTCGACGAGACGTAGATGTTGTTCACGTCGAGCAGAATGCCGCAGTCCGCGCGCTCGACGACCTCGGCGAGGAACTCCCACTCGGTCATCTCGGAGGCGTGGAATTCCACGTAGCTGCTGACGTTTTCGACCGCGACGGGCACGCCGACGGTGTCCTGCACCTCGCGGATATTGCGCGCCGTCCACTCCACCGCCTCCCGCGTGTACGGCATCGGGAGAAGATCGTGGGTGAAGCGTCCGTCGACGCTGCCCCAGCAAAGATGATCGCTCAGCCAGGGTGTGCCGGTGCGCTTCACGAGGCGCTTCAGCTTGCGGAGATGATCGCGATTGGGCCGCGCGGCGTTGCCGAAGTACATCGAGACGCCGTGCTGCACCACCCGGTATTGTTCGAGGATCTGGTCGAGCACATGGAGCGGCCGCCCCGCTTCGACCATGTAGTTTTCCGAGATGATCTCGAACCAATCGACGACCGGCTGGCGTTCGAGAATGTGGCCGTAATGCGGCACGCGCAGCCCGAGCCCGATGCCGTATTCGGTGTGGGCGTTGAAGCGGTTGGCGGGCATGGCGTGAAATGTCGCAGAGGGCTCCGGCCATGCAAGACCGGAGCCCTCGCGAGAGTCGGGGATTACTTCTTCGGCGCGACCGGCTTGCCGTCTTTCATGGCGCAGCCGCCCTTGCCCTTGCAGGAGTTCTTGCCGGCGCAGCCATTTTCGCCGCTCTTGCAGCCGCCCTTGCCCTTGCACGAGTTGTGGCCTTTGCACTCGTGGGTTTCGCCCTTCTTCTCGTCGGCGAGGACGCCGGCGGAGGACACGGTGCGGTCGGATTTGGTGGAGACCGCGGCGGTGGCGGTGTTGACGAGTCCTGCGGAGAGGAGGCCAGCGAGAGCGGCGCCTGCGAGGAAGGTTTTAGTGGTGGTGGTTTTCATGCGGTGGTTTTTGTCTGGTTGTGGCTTGCGCCGTTTGGTTTTTGCCCGCCCCCCGGCGCCGGATGACGTCGGGGCGCGGACAAAGTTTTCTTAGGTCGCGTGGGGATTAGCCGCGCGGAGTGAGCGGTTGCGCGGGCTCGGCGCGCCATTTCTTGTCGATCAGGTGATCGAGCGAGAGCGCGCCGGGTCCGAAGAGGAAGATGATCACGGACGTGAGCAGGAAGAGGAAGGGATCGGCGCCGGTGAACTTGTCCGGCAGCGAAGCGGTGGCCGCGGCGAGTCGCCGGATGAAAAGAATCAGCTTCATGCCGAATCAGAGCGGGATGCCCGGAGGTTTATTCGCGGGAATTGTCGAAGGTGCTCCGAAAAGATCGCCTTCACGGCTTCATTGTCCGCAGTGAGGTAGGCCACGATCATCGTGAAAATGAGCGGATGCTGACCACGCGCGACGCGAGCCAGCCCGGCGTTCGCCGCTCGACATATTCGGCGCAAAGGTCTGCTTGCACGACGGGCAGGTGATTCCGGTGAGGAAGGACTTTTTGCTATCCACGGTCGTGACGGTGACGGCGTGGCACTTGTCGCAGCTGAATGCGATCGCGGAG
>JBBQIZ010000071.1:0-20386 GCA_038325425.1 Chthoniobacterales bacterium | reverse complement strand
CACCACCACCTAACGCCCGCGCACCCTGCGCCGCCGCAGAAAGGTCAGCGCTGCGCGAATTGGTTTGGAAAGCTCCGCTCCACGCGGTCACGCCGGCTGCTCCGCCGCCTACGCCCGCGCAGCCGTCGCGCCCGCCCCAGCGCCGCGCTGCGCTCACTCGGATCGCCAGCCGCTGGCTCGCCCAAAATCACCGCCCTCCACTTGTCCCCAGTAGGCCGCTGCCTCGACCGGGGTACGTCCTCTACGAGGAGAAGGCGCGTTTAGGGGAAGGGGAGGCATGGTGAAATTTCATTGGCCGCGGCTGGAGCGGGCACTTAACCTGCCGCCATGGCCGAAGTCCAAACCACCAATACCGAAGCGGGCGAGATGACGCAGATTTTCATCCAGTTCATCATGATGCAGACGCAGAACACGGCGCACTGCCTCGGTCAGATGCCGGATCCGCAGACGGGAAAAGGTTACCTCAATATTCCCATGGCCCGGCTGTTGATCGATCAATTGGCCGTGATCCGCGCCAAGACGGCCGGTAATTTGTCGCCCGAAGAGCAGAAGATCATCGACAGTGCGCTGGCGGATATGGAGCAGGCGTTCGAGTACGTCGCCGCGCGGACGGAAGGATTTCATCCCGGCGAATCGCTGGCCTATGATCCGGAACCGGAAGAGCTCTCGGCCAGCGCGCCCGCGCCGGAACCAGCAGGCGAAGCCCCGGTCGCACCAGTGGCGGCGGCGGCACCCGAGCCAACTCCCGAGCCCGCACCGGAAGAAAGCCGCAAGCGTTTTACCAAAAGCTACGGAGCCTAAAGCGCGGTGCCTGTCCCCGTAATCCACGTCGGGCCGTGCCGGCTTGGCGGTCCTGACCCTCTCTTCATTCTCGGTCCATGCGTGATCGAGTCGGAGGACTTTATTTGGCGCATCGGCCGGCAGATCAAGGCGATCGCCGCGGAGGCGGGCGTGCAATTTGTATTCAAGGCGTCCTACGACAAGGCCAACCGGACCTCGGTGAAGTCGTTTCGCGGACTGGACGTGCGCGACGGTTGCGCGCTGCTCGCGGCGGTCGGGAAAGAACTCGGCGTGCCGGTCACGACGGATGTGCATTCGCCCGAAGAAGCGCGCGTCGCGGCCGAGTATATTGACATCCTGCAAATCCCGGCGTTCCTCTGCCGGCAGACGGATCTGATTCAGGCGGCGGCGGAGACGAAGCGCGTGGTGAATGTCAAAAAGGGCCAGTTTCTTGCGCCGTGGGACGTGAAAAATATCGCCGACAAATTGCTCGCGTTTGGTAATGACCAATTCTTTTTCACGGAACGCGGGGCGACCTTTGGCTACAACAATTTGGTGGCCGACATGCGCTCGCTCTACTGGATTCGGGAGGCCGGATATCCCGTCGTTTTCGATGCCACGCACTCCGTCCAGCGGCCGGGTGGGGGCGGGGACAAGACGAGCGGGGACGGCGTGCTCGCACCAGTCCTGGCGCGCGCGGCAGCGGCGGCGGGTTGCGATGGAATTTTCATCGAGACTCACGAAGATCCGAGCCAGGCCTTGTCAGACGGCCCCAATCAAATTCCGCTCGCGCAATTGCCCGCTTTGCTGAAACAATTACGTCAAATTCATGAGCTCGTCCGCTAAGCTCGTCGCGGTTTTCTTCGCCAGCCTGCTCGTCACGGCGGTCGCGGCGGAAAAGACCGGAGGCGAAAATTCCAAAAAGTCCGGCAGCAAGGAAATGCACGATAAGAAGGAGAAAAAGGGCAAGTCGCCGGAAGATGGGTCCGAACCGAAAAGCATCCAGGTGCCGATGCCGAATGGGCGCGACGCCAAGGGGTTGAAGATCCCGTATTTCGACAGCGAGGGAAAACTGCAGATGCGTTTCGACATCGGGGTGGCGAAGCGGATCGACGACGATCATGTCGAGATGTCGAAGCTTCAGGTCGAAACTTTCGACGATGCCGGCGAGCGCGAGATGGTGATGGATCTGCCGACTTCCGTGCTCAACCTGACGACGAGCGTGATCACTGCGGACCATCCAGTGACGATCAAGCGGGTGGATTTCGAGATCACGGGTGCGACGATGACTTTCAACACCAAAACCAAGCAGGGCGGACTCGGCGGACGGGTGCGGATGTTGATCTACAATTTGGAAAACGAAACCGCTCCGCCGCCCAAAACATCCCAGCCCCAAGCCAAGTGAATTCCCAATCGCTCCTCGCCCTCGCCCTCGCCGCGCTGCTGTGCCCGACTTCGTTCGCGCAAAAGCCCGGTGACCAACCGTTGTCGGAAACGGACCTGCTCCGGCAGATCGAAACGTTGACCCCGAATAATCCGTCGACCGGCAAGACCGCGGGCTCGCCCGGGTCATTCTTCGATTCCGGGCTGGCCGACGCCCCCAAGTCCGGCGGGAACAAAAAAGATAAGGGATTGAAGAAATCCAAGGGACCGACCGAGATCACGGCTTTGGAAGCGACGTTCGATCAGAAGGCCAATCTGGCGGTTTTCCTCGGCGAAGTGGTCGTTAAAGACCCGGAATTCAACGTCATCTGCGACAAGCTGACGGCGTATCTGAAGAGCGATAAATCCAAGGGCAAGGGCGACGCGGCGAAGCCTGCGGCACCGGCCGCCAGTGAAGATGCGCCGAAAAAAAGCGGCGGTTTGGAACGGGCCATCGCGGAATCGACCGGCGATCGTCGGGTCATCATCACGCAGGACAAGACCGAGGCCGACGGCACGATCACGCAAAGCGTCGGGAAAGCGGATAAGGCGACCTACGACGCGGTCTCGGGTGACGTGGTACTGACCGGTTCTCCGGAAGTGCTCCAGGGCATCAATCGTGTCGTCGCCGTCGATCCCGGGACAGTGATGACGCTGAACCGCGACGGACGGATGCGGGCCAATGGCCTGACGAAATCAACCATCGTGGACAAAGCGAGCTCAGGACTCTAAGCCCGGTGGTCACTTCCAATCTCAAACCCGCGTCCGGTCCGGAGGTGTTGCGGACGGATAAACTGGTCAAGGTTTACGGCGGACGCGCGGTGGTCAACGGCGTGGACATCAACTGCCGCAAAGGCGAGATCGTCGGTCTGCTGGGGCCAAATGGCGCCGGCAAAACCACGAGTTTTTACATGGTCGTCGGCCTGGTGCGGCCGAACAGCGGGCGCGTCTATTTCGATGAGAAAGAGGTCACCGATTTCCCGATGTTCAAGCGGGCGCGGATGGGCATGGGTTACCTGCCGCAGGAAGAGTCGATCTTTCGCAAGATGACCGTGGAGCAGAACATCATGGCCATCCTCGAGATGCAGCCGCTGAACAAAAAGGAGCGGAAACATCGCTGTGAGGAATTGCTGACGCAGTTCGGCATCGAGCATGTCTCGAAGCAACTCGCGCTGACCCTTTCCGGCGGGGAGAAACGCCGCCTGACGATCGCGCGCTCTTTGGTCACGAAGCCGAGTTTATTGATGTTGGACGAACCATTCAGCGGCGTAGATCCGATTGCTGTGTATGACGTTCAGCAGATCATCAAGAACCTCGGCGAGTCCGGTCTGGCCATCCTTATCACCGACCACAACGTCCGCGAAACGCTGAACATCGTGGATCGGGCCTACATCATCTCCGACGGCAAAGTGGTGACGCAGGGCGAGAAAGATTTCTTGCTCAACGATCCCGTCGCCCGCCGCATGTATCTCGGCGAGACATTTCAAATGTAACCCCAGTAAACAAAAAAAAAGACTATGCAAACTGCCAACGTCAACGTTCCGATCAAAGTCACCGGCCGCCATGTGAGTGTCACGGAAGCGATCAAGGCTTACGCGGCATCGAAGATCGAACACCTGCATCTCGACTACCCGCGGATCATCGAGGCGCACGTGATTCTTGATGTGGAAAAGCACCGGCATTTCGCCGAGATCGTGATGCACTGCAACAACCACATCACCATCGAGGCGAGCCACACCACGGACGACATGTATGCCTCGATCGACGGCGTGGTCGCGAAGGTCGCGCAGCAAATGCGAAAGTATAAGACGAAGATTCTCAAGAGCCATCGCCCCCGCGGGCAGTCCATCCGCCACCTCGAGGAGCATGTGTTGCAGATCGAGGAAACTTTCCATGAGATCGAGAACTCGGAACCGGAGGTCATCAAGACCGAGCGGTATCCGGTGAAACCGATGTTCGTCGATGAAGCCGTGCTCCAGATCGAGATGTCGAATCGGCAGTTCGTCGTTTTTCAGAACGCGAAATCCGAGAAGGTGAACATCCTTTACCGGCGCAAGGACGGCGGTTTCGGCCTGATCGAGCCCGCTTTCGCGTAATCGTTCCTGTCCGACGGGATACGCACGCGAAAATTCGGCGCAATCGCGGTTTTTCGCGCATATCCGGGTTTTTCGCTTCCGGCAAATTTTCACAGGTGGCTAAAGTGCAGTCACTTGATGAACTCGCCCGACGCCAAACATCCCACCCTTACTGTTGGCGAATTTTACACCCGGCACTCCGAGTCGCTCCAGATGAAGCTGATCGGGCCGGGCGTCGGCTTCGACCGACGCATCCGCGAACCGACGATCAATCGCCCCGGGCTCGCCCTGTCCGGATTCTTCAGCTATTTCGCCGATCGCCGGATTCAAGTGCTCGGCAGTGCCGAACTCTCCTACCTGCGCAGCCTCCCCGAACCCGAGGCGCGGACGCGCTGTGAGGCGCTGTGTGCCCGTCATATTCCCTGCCTCGTGATCTCCCGCGGCACGAAACCCCCGAGCGCCCTGCTTGAAGCCGCTGAAACCGCCGGCATCGCCGTCTTCCGCACGCCGATGGTGACGATGAAATTCATCAATGCGGCCACGCTCGCGCTCGAGTTTGATTTCGCTCCGATGAAGAGCGAATACGGCAGCATGATGGACATTATGGGCGTCGGTACTCTGATCCGAGGTTCCAGCGGCATTGGCAAAAGCGAGTGCGTGCTCGGCCTGATCGAGCGTGGACACAGTCTGGTCAGCGATGACATGACCCGCTTCCGCGCGTTGGAGGGGAAGGAACTCGTCGGCACTTCGCCCGATCTGACCCGGCATCACATGGAAGTCCGCGGTTTGGGCGTAATCAACGTCATGTCGATCTTCGGCATCGGCTCGGTGCGCCTGGAAAAACGCCTCGACCTCATTGTGACACTTAAGGATTGGCAGGAGTTGGAAGAGGTCGATAGGATTGGCTTGGATCAGGAGTATTACGAGATTCTCGACATCCTGATCCCCCACGTCACCATCCCCGTGAGGACGGGTCGAGATTTGGCCCGCCTCGTGGAGGTGGCTGCGCTGGACCAGAAGCTGAAGAGCATGGGCCAGAACAGCGCCGTGGAGTTTAATCAACGCTTGCTGAACCTGATGCAGAAGAAGAAAGAGCAATAATGGGCCTACTGAGCCGCAAACCCGAATCCACCTCCCAAGCCAAAATTGCCCGGGAATTGACGATCATCAATCGTCTGGGTCTCCATGCCCGCCCCTCGGCGATGTTCGTCAAGGCGGCGAGCCGCTTCAAATGCGAGATCTGGGTCGAAAAGGACGGCGAGCGTGTGAACGGGAAAAGCATCATGGGCCTCATGATGCTGGCGGCTGGTCAGGGATCAAAATTGCTCGTCACCTGCGAAGGCCAGGACTGCGAGAAAGCCCTCGCGGAGATCGAAGAAATCATCCGACGCAAGTTTGATGAGGATTGATCGGCATCCGCTTCATTCGCTCGGCCTTTTTTCATGAGCAACGACGTTGGCGCCCCCAGCCAGGAAAGACGTTATCAAGGTGTCGGCGTCTCGCCGGGGATCGCGCGCGGCACCATCTTTGCCTACCGGCCCGATGACGACCTACCGCCGCAACGCCGGATTGCGGAGAGTGAAATCCCGGCCGAGATCGCGCGTTTTGAAACCGCCCTACTCGCCACCCGCGCGCAGATCCTCGAGATGCAGCAGCGCATCGCCGAGTCCATCGGCGCGAAGGATGCCGGTATTTTCGACGCTCATTTGCTCGTCGTCGAAGATCGGACGCTGATCGACGAAGTCCTCAAGACGCTCGCCCGCGACCGTTATAACGTCGAGCACATCTTCCAGAGCGTGGCCGGCCGCTACGCCAAGACGCTCAGCGAAATCGACGACCCGTACCTGCGCGAGCGCGCGCTCGATATCCACGATGTCACGCGCCGCGTCGTCCACAACCTGATGGGTAAGGAGCGGCGCGACCTCGCCAGCATCACCACGCCGCACATCCTCATCGCGCACAACCTCGCGCCCTCCGATACCGCGCAGCTCAATCGCCAACTCGTGCTCGGCTTCGGCACCGATATCGGCAGCAAGACTTCGCACACCGCGATCATGGCGCGGTCGCTCAGTATCCCCGCGGTCGTCGGGCTGCACGATGCCAGCACCCAACTGGCGAACGGCGATCACGTCCTGCTCGATGGTTACAACGGCATCGTCATCATCAACCCGAGCGACCAGACGCTGTGGGAATACGGCGAGCTGGAAGTCAAAAAAACCGAAGTTGAGGAGAAGCTGACGAAACTGCGCGAGACCGCTTCGACCACGCTCGACGGCCGCCACGTCATCCTCTCCGCCAACATCGAACTGCCCGAAGATCTCGACCTCGTGCATCAGGTCGGCGCGGAAGGGGTTGGACTGTATCGCACGGAATTTTTCTACCTCAACAAAGCCGAACTCCCGAGCGAGGAAGACCAATACCAAGCCTACCGCAAAGTCGCCGAATCCGTCCTGCCGCACTCCACGATCATTCGCACGCTCGATCTGGGCGGGGACAAATTTATGAGCGTGCTGCACATGCCTGAGGAACTGAATCCTTTCCTCGGCTGGCGCGCCATTCGGTTTTGCCTCGAGCGGGTGGACATCTTTAAGACCCAGATTCGCGCCATCCTCCGCGCCAGCGCCCTCGGCAATGTAAAGATGATGTATCCGATGATCTCCGGGGTGGATGAGGTGCGCAAAGCGAACATCATCCTCGAGGAATGCCGCGCCGAACTGCGCGCCGAGGGCGTGCCCTTTAATGAGGAGATGGAAGTGGGCGCGATGATCGAAATTCCCAGCGCCGCCATCTCCGCGGATATCCTCGCCAAGGAAGTCGACTTCTTCAGCATCGGGACGAACGACCTCATCCAGTATTCGATCGCCGTCGATCGCCTGAACGAACACATCGCCCATCTCTACGAACCAACGCACCCCGCGATCATCCGTCTCATCCGCATGACCGTCGATGCCGCCCACGCGCACAATCTTTGGGTCGGCGTCTGCGGCGAAATGGGCGGCGACATCGCGCTCACCCCGCTCCTTCTCGGGCTCGGCGTCGATGAACTCAGCACCGGCGCTGCGCTGGTGCCGCGGGTGAAACGCGCCGTGCAAGCGCTCGACATCGCGGCGTGTCTGCAGTTGATCGAAGACATCAAATATCTCGATAACGCCGCCGCCATCCTCACCAAGTGCGAGGAAGTCGCCCGCGCGCATTATCCCGAGTTGATGTGACGGCTCAGGCGGCGACCAGGCAGCGCATCGTCTCCTCGATCATCGCTACCTGCGCGGCCACGCGCTGTTCCAGCGCAAACTCCGACGGGGTCTCGACGGTGAAGGTGCGAGCGGAGTGGCGCTGATGCAGCCAGATCGCTTCCGGATAGCCGATCCGGTTGAAGCGCCGCCAATCCATCCGCCGCCGATAAATCCCGCCCGCCACTTTCCGTCCGTCGATGCGCGTCCGTGGATCGGTCGGTAAATGTGCGCGCGCCGCCGCGAGCAGCGTTTCACCCCAGTAGGGTTCCACCCGCTGGATCTCGTAAAGATACACGCCCTGCGCGTCATAGTCCTCGTGCAGCATCAGCGCTGCGGCAAACTTCCGCCCCGCGACCGCGCTGCGAACGGCGCTGATCAGCGGCAGGTCCTCGCGATGGAAGGAGCGGTTCAAATCCACGCCGTGCGCGTCGGCGCGCACATTGTTCGCCAAGCCCCATGGATTCAGGCACGGCAGGAGGAAGAGAGGCATCTCCACGAGCCGCGCGGCGTGTTTCTCCGCCCAGGTAATCAGCCCTTCCGTGGTCGCCGCTTCGTCCCCGTGAATGCCGGCGGAAATATAGAGGCCGCCCGTCTCGGCAAGCGCCGGCGTGCGCAAATAAAAGTGCGCATAGCCATCGACCGTCACCAACCGCCGCAGTGGAACGCCCGCCTGCCGCGCGACCGCGCGCCAGCGCGCGACGAGGTGACGATAATCATGAGCGCGATGGCTCACAGCTCCTTGAGCAGCCGCTCGTGAATGCCGCCGAAGCCGCCATTGCTCAGGATCACGATGACGTCGCCTTCCTGCACCAGCGGTTTCAGGCGGACGATGATCGCGTCCACATCGGGTTCGTAAAATGCAGCGCGGCCCGCCTTGGCGATGTCCGCCACCACTTGCTCGGGGTTGAGGCGATCGTCTGCGGCGAGTTGATCCTGGCGGGCGACTTGGGCGAGGATTGCGCCGTCCGCCTCGGCCAGTGCCGCCGGAAGTTCGTGTTGGAAAATGGCCCGCCGCGTGGTGTTCGAGCGCGGCTCGAAGATCGCCCACAGGCGTCGGCCCGGATACTGGTGCCGCAGCCCGCGCAGCGTCTCGCGGATCGCGGTCGGATGATGACCGAAGTCGTCGATCACCGTGATCCCGCGCACTTCGCCGCGCACTTCCTGCCGGCGCTTCACGCCCTCGAACGCCGCCACCGCCTTGGCGATCACCTCGAGCGATACGCCGTAAAAGTGCGCCGCGCTGATCGCCATCGCCGCGTTGCGCACGTTGTATTCGCCCACCGCCTGGATCGTGAACCGCGTGTCGAGCAGCGTGAAAGACGAGCCGTGCGGATCGTAGGTCACGTCGCGGATGTGCCGTGCCGCGTTCGGCGAGAAGCCGACTTCCACGAGTTGCGCGCGGCAGTTCTCCGCCACGTCGATGCAGTTCGCGTCGTCGCCGTTGATTAGCACCATGCCGTTCTCCGGCACGATGTTCAGCAACCGGCGGAAGCTGAGTTTAATCGCGTCGAGATTCTCGAAGATATCCGCGTGATCGAACTCAAGATTGTTCACGATCACCAGCTCCGGCAGGTAGTGGAGGAACTTCGAGCGCTTGTCGAAAAATGCCGTGTCGTATTCGTCGCCTTCGATCACCACGTGCTTCGAATCATGCAAGCTGGCGCCCTGGCCGAGGTTTTTGGCGATGCCGCCGATCATGTAAGCGGGATTCAACCCCGCGCTTTGCAGGATCCAGGTGAGCAGCGCCGTCGTCGTCGTTTTCCCATGCGTGCCGGTGACGACGAGGTTGTGTTTTCCGCGCAGAAAAAACTGCTTCAGCGTCTCCGGGAGCGAGAGGTAGTAGAGCTTGCGATTGAGCATCGCCTCCAACTCAGGGTTGCCGCGCGAAATGGCATTGCCGACGACGATCGCGTCCGCGTCCGTCGGGATGTTTTCCGCCTGGTAACCTTCACTCAGCTTGATCCCTTTGCTTTCGAGAAAAGTGGACATCGGCGGATACACCGCGGCATCCGAGCCGGTGACGGTGAACCCCTGCGCGCGCATCGCCGCGGCCACCGCACCCATGGCAGTCCCGCAAATCCCGATAAAGTGAACGTGGCGAATCTCCGATTTCATAGGGCGAAAAGGGCGCGAAGCTACCCACCGTTCCGCACGGATGCAACTCCCGCCGTCAATCGCCGCCTCTTCTTCGTCGACGCTGGAGCGGGGCGGGAGAAGGGTCGATCACAGCGGCCAGAAAAAGCGCGGCTTTCGGGAGGGAACGAGCCGGAATTTGCCGCTTGATTCCCCGGACGAAACTCCAAACGTTCGCCGCCATGTCATGGTCAGGAGTGTATCGCGTTTTCTGGATCAGTATCTTTGGCGCGTTGTTGGCGGTGGGTGCGCCGACGATCGTAAAGTCGAAATCGAGCCTGCCCTTGGTGGAACGCGGACGGGACAGTTCGGTGAACTCGGTGCTGCTCCAAACGCTGGGTGAATCAGAGGTCGCGCCGCGGCTCACCGAATGGCTGGACGCGCTGCCTCGTGGACGGCCCATTCTGGTCCTCGCCGCGCCGGACCACCTCTCGGCTTCCATCACCGCTGATTTGATTTCCTATCTCGCATGGCCGCGGCCGGTGGTGGTCAGCACGGATCGGGAGCAATCCCAGAAGTTGCTGCGCAATTTTCGCGAGCACTACAGCGCAGTGGGCTTGTGTTATCTGCCTTCGCCGCCCGGTTTGACCCCGGGTAAATCGTTTGGGCCGGCCCTCACGTTCATTCTTTCGGAACCGCCGCCCGAGTGAGGACGCTCGGCATTTTGCTCGCGGTGCTGACGATCTTCGCAGGAGGAGCCGGCTTGACGCTCGCGCTTTGGCGCCGGTCCGGACCGATCCTGGCCGCCGAACTGTTTGGGCTGGCGTGGGTGCTCGGCGCCGGCCTCGTTTCCGCGTTGTTGGCGCTGGCCGGAATCGGCCTCTCGGGCGGCGTGCTTTTTGCCTCGGTCGCGGTCGTGATGCTCTGTTTCGGAGCCCTCGGTGTGAAGCGCTTGCGGGAGGGGGTGCGCATCGAGACGGGATTTGGGAACGCGCCCCCTTGGGAAAAGTGGCTGAGCGTGGTTGCGCTCATCCCGATCGTTTACATCGCGACAATGACGTTCCGGGACGCGATCGCCTGGGATGGTCTCCTGATTTGGGAAGCCAAGGCGCGCCACGCTTTCCTCGCCGGTGGCTCCTTGCCGGCGGCCTATTTTTCCGATGCGACGCGCGTGCGCTTTCATCCCGGCTATCCGTTGTATCTGCCGTTTACCGAACTGTGGGTTTACCTTTGGGTCGGAGATTGCGACCAAACCGCAGTCAAGGCGATCTTGCCGATTTTTTACGCTGCGGCGATCACCATCCTGTGGAGTGCGACGCTGCGCCTCGGGGGCCGGCTCTGGATGGCGGCGTTGACGGCGTTGTCGGCACTCTTCGTCCCCTATATGGCCGCTCACGGTCTCGGCCTGCTGCAGGGTTACTCCGACCTCATCCTCGCGACTGTTTATCTCGCCGGGGTGAGCGGTTTGCTCGCGTGGCGGCTGAAAGGTGTGGCCGGCGGCTGGCCGGTCGCCGTCGCCTGCGCGGCCCTGCTTCCCTGGATCAAGCAGGAGGGACTTCTGTTACTGGCCAGTCTCATCCTGCAAGCGGCGCTGATGCATGGCTGGCGCCGGTGGAAGCGCACGCTGTTGTTCGCTCTTCCCGGGATCGTCACGGCGGTGGCCTGGCGTATCGCGCTGCACTCGGTGCACGTCGCGGAGGAGACGACTTTTCAAGCGCTCACCTTGGAGAATTTGCACGCCAGCCTCCCGCGTCTCGGCCCCATCCTTCTTTTCATGGGCATTCAGCTCTCCCGGATCGAGAGCTGGAGTCTGCTCTGGTTTGCGGTGCCGGTGGCATTACTCAGCCTCGCCTGGCAGCGGCGCCGCGAAGCGCTCTGGCTGGCAGCGGCGCTGTTCGTCCCTCTGGGCATGGACGTCCTCCCCTATTTGCTCAGCCGCCTCGATCTCTATTTTCATATCGCCACGTCGCTCGACCGGTTGGTCCTTCAGATCTCGCTGGTTGGGGTTCTTTGCCTCGGGCTGGCGCTGGAAGGCAGCCGGAAACCGCCGCCGTCTGGCGGTGATTGAATCGCGAGCCGATCTGGGAGGCGACCATGCATTTTTCGCTCCAAACTTCGCCGCCTTCTGTCTAACTGTCGTCCTATGATTCCCACCCTCCGCCTCGCCGTCCTCTCCGCTGTTTTCATTCCAGTCTTTGCCTCATTCGCTGCCGAGGTCGGTGTGGGCGTAAAACCGGAGGCGGGTGCGGAAATGATCATCGACGGCACGCGCGCGACACTTGATCAGAAGTGGACGTATTGGGAAGGGCCGCGCTTTGCTTCGGCGCTGCCGATCAAGTGGCAGATCGTCGATGATCCGGTGGATAAGGGCACGGTGTTGATGACGGATGATCCGGCGGCGGCCGGCGGTAAGTTCGGCTCGGCGGATATCGTGACGAAGAAGCCGTATCGCGACTTCCGCCTGCACATTGAATTTTTTGTCGCCAAGGAAGGCGGGAACAGCGGCGTCTATTTGCAGAATCGCTACGAGATCCAGATCAAGGACGGCGACAAAACCAAACACGGCATGGGCGCGGTGATCAACGAAACCGAATCGCCTTATCAAGCTTACGCCGGCATCGGCAAATGGAACGCCTACGACATCGTCTTCCGCGCCGCGCGATTCAAGGACGGCGCGCTGACTGAGAAAGCGATGGTCACGATGTATTTTAACGGTCAGAAGGTACACACGAACCAGATCATCAATCAGGTCTGGGGCGGGCCGAACTCCGGCGTCGATGGTGGCAACGACAAAGGGAAGGGGATCACCGATTCACCGCAGGGCCTGAAGTTGCAGTGCGAAGGGCACGACGTGCGTTATCGCAACGCGTGGATCAAGGAACTCGATCTCACCGCGCCGAACACCGATTTCTAAAGCGGCTCACTGCATTGGCAGCGTCAGTTCCAGCCGCCGAGTGCCGCGCAGCACGGTCGCTGGGACTTTGTCGCCCGTCGGATGTTTCTGCAGCAGATGGCCGAGCAGTTCGCCTTCGCTGTGTCGCGTCGTCAGGCCGTCGATGGCGACGATGATGTCGTCTTTTTGAAAGCCGGCATTTTTGGCGGCGGCGTGTTTTCCATACTGGCCGATGTGCGTGACGAAGAGCGCGAGTTCCTGTGGGCTGAGCCCGCGACGGGCGCGCGCGTCGTCCGGGAGGTCGTCGAGCTTCAGCCCGCCGAAGGCCATGCCACGCATCGGCCACGTGCCGACGCGGCGGGCGATGTCGGCCCGCGTGCGCCAGCCCACAGGGAAGGTAATGCCGAGTGAAACCGGGGCGCTGGCCCGTCGGACGAGCACCGAAAGCAGCCCGGACTCCGGCGCGCGATGCAGCGCCCAGCTTACGTCCGCGATAGAAATGAGCGGTTGGTCGCCGAACTGCACGAGATCGTCTCCGGGCTCCAGCCCAGCCCGCGCGGCGATCGAATCCGCGGCGACTGCAGCGACACGGGCGACTTGATCCGCAGCGAGCGTCAGGCCGATCGTCTCCGGCGCCGGGAACGGGTAAATCCACTCGTTTGGAATGGGCTCTTTCCTCTCGCGATACGAGAGTCGGATGGCGTCGCCGATCTGGTGGCAATGCACGCAACTCTGCACAACCTTGCCGTCCCAATTGAGATCGAGCGTGTATTTACTGGCCAGTGCGGGCATCTCGACCGGCACCTTGAAGGGCGTCGGTCCGCCTTGTTTGCCGGCGAGGAGCGCTTTGTTGGCCGGATATTCGCGATGCAGCGCGATCACGCCTTCGAGCGCCCGGCGGAAGCTGGCGGTGGAATTCTCCTGCGCGTCTTTTTGATGGGTCCACGAGCCGTAGCGTCCGAGGACGGTGCCATCGGCTTCGAAAAACATCGTGGTGAAGGAAAGATCGTAATCGAACTGGAAGAGAGCGAGATCGAGGGCGTTGGCGTTGATCACCCGCACGCAGACGAATTGATCGAGCAGGGGCGTGAGTTCGGTTTCCTGGAGGAGCACCTGCGCATCGATCCCCGCGCAGGCCAGGCACGGCACGCAGCGCAGGACGACGAGCAGCGGTTTGCCGGTGCGTTTGGCTTCGGCGAAGCCGCGGGCGAAGTCGTTGTAAATCCAGCGCGCATCGTTCTCCATCGTCGCCTTGTCTTGGCGGACTGCACCTTCGCGATCCTTGACGGTTTCGGCGGGGGCGGTGGCCGGAATAAGCGCCCAAGCGAGCGACAGGAAGACGGGGGAGAACTTCATGCACGCGAGACTGCTCCCGCGCCCCACCTCTGGCAATGCACGGTTTCCCGGCGGGCGACACTTACGGATCGAAGCGGTAGAGACTGGTCTTCGAGCGGAGGAAGAGCGCTTTGCCGGAGACGGCGGGCGACGCCATGAAGCCGTCGGGGAACTGATTTTCCGCGAGCACCTTGAACTCGCGCCCGGCTTCGAAAACGTAGAATTTGCCTTCCTCATTACCGGTGAAAAGTTTGCCTTCGCTGAGGATCGGCGAAGCGCTGAAATTGCCGCCGAGGCGCTCGCTCCAGATGGTATCGCCGGTCTTCGCATCGAGGCAGGCCGCGATGCCGCCATCGCTGACGATGAAAAGCAGATCGCCGAGCAGCGTCGGGCTGGGTTTGTTCGGCACGCCTTTTTTCAGGCGCCACGCGAGTTTGTCCTCCCCGAGCACTCCGCTGCCGTCGAGCTTCACGGCCAGCATGCCGGCTTTGCCGAAACCGGCGGGGATATAGACGAGGCCGTGTCCGATGACTGGCCGGGTGGCGGCGCTGTGCGAGTCGCGGTCTTCGATGCGCCACAGTTCCTTGCCGGTGCGCGGATCGTAGGCGTAGTGGGCTTTCGCGCCGCTGCTCAGCAGCACCGGTTGGCCGTTTTGCTCGATCACGTGCGGCGTGGCGAAGGCCTTGCGGAAGTCGCCTTCTCCGGTCGGTTTGCCGTCTTTGTCGAGGTCTTGGAAGTCCACGCTGCGATCGGTTTTCCACACGGTCTTGCCGGTTTTTTTGTCGAGCGCGACGACGTATTGGAAATCGCTGCCGTCGAAATTCATGATCAGCAGATCGTTCCAGAGGATCGGCGAGGAGCCCGCGCCGCGGTAGTGATTGCAGACGAAGTCGGTGCGCTCCCACAGCTTTTTGCCGGTCGCGGTGTCGAGGCAGGCGGTGCCGGGCGAGCCGAAGGTGACGTAGATGCGGCCTTCTTCGATGACCGGCGTGGGCGAGGCGTAGCTGTTGAATTTGTGGCAGAACTGCGGCGCGGCGACGTTGAAGAGGACTTCGTCGCGCAGGATTTTGCCGCTCTCCTTGTCCACGGTCAGGACGCTCAACTCGGTGCCTTCTTCATTCGCGGTGGTCAGCCAGACTTGGGAACTCCAGATGACCGGGGACGACCAGGCTTTGCCGTGGATCGGGGTTTTCCACTTCATTTTTTCGCCATCACCGAACTTGATCGGCAAGCCGGTCGAGTCGGTATGGCCGTCGCCGGTGGGGCCGCGGAATTGCGGCCAGTTTTCACCGGCGAGGACGAGGGTGGGAATGAGGAGGAGGGACGCGAGGAGGGAGCGGGCGTGCATGGCCGGGAAGCTATACGCAGCGCGGCCCGCGTTGCATCATCGAAATGCGCGCGCCCGACCGGATGCGCCACTCTCGGAGGGACGCGCTCCCGCGCGATCCCACTTCCCATTCGCGACGCTCCGCCCGGGAGTGTGGGACGCGCGGGAGCGCGTCCCTCCGAGCGTCGGCCTTCGCCAGAGCACCTCGGAGCTCAACTCACGCGAGCTTGCGCCAGGCGCGATGGCCGAGCAGGGCCGCCGCGACCGCGAGTCCGGCTGCGAGCCCGAGCCACATCCCCATCGCGCCGTGACCGTGCCACAAGCCAAGCGCCGCGCCGCAGGGCAGGGCGATGAGCCAGTACGCGACAAAGGCCATCCACGCCGGCACGCGCACGTCGTTCACGCCGCGCAGCGCATTCCCCGAGACGATCTGCAGACCGTCGAAGAGCTGGAAAATGCCGGCGACGATGAGCAGGCGGGCGGCAATATCGACGACCCCCGTGTCGCTCACAAATTGCCCGGCAATGACCCGTCCGAAGAAGAGGAAAGCGAGCGTCGAGAGCAGCATGAATCCCGTGGCGTAGATCCAGCCGCCGAGCAGCACCCGGTGCAGCCTGGGCCGTTCACCGGAACCGACGATTTCACCGACGCGCACGGTGATCGCCATGGCCAGCCCGAGCGGCACCATGAAAGTCGTGGCCGCGCAGGTGATGGCGACCTGGTGCGCGGCGAGCGGCACGGCGCCGAGCGTGCCGATGAGCAGCGCGGACGCGGCGAAGGCACCGACTTCGGTGAGCAGTTGCAAACTGACGGGAAAGCCGATCGCGAGCAGGCTCAGGAACGCCGCGCGGCGGCAGGGCGCGAACCAACGCGGCGGCGTCCACGCGCGGATGAAGTGGGAACGCGTGAGCCAGACGAACATCACGATCGCTGTGGCGATGCGCGCCGCGAGTGTGGCGTAGCCCGCGCCTTCCAGCCCGAGCTCGGGGAAACCCCAGTGGCCCCAGATCCAGAGCCAGTTGAGCACCACGTTCAGCCCCACGCCGCCGAGCATGATCCAGAACGGCGGCCACGGATGATTGAGCGCGTCGGCGTGATTTTTCCACGCCATGGAGAGCAGCGCGGGGATGAGCGAGAAAGCGCAGATCAGCAGATACGTCGGCGCTTGTGCGACGACTTCGGCCGGCTGCCCGAGGCGACCGAGCAGCGGCAGCCCGAGCCACATCGCCAGCGCGATCAGCACGCCAAAACCGAGTGCCATCCAGGTGCCGTGGCGCAGCGCTTCTTCGGCGTCGGCGGGACGATCCGCGCCGCTGGCTTGCGAGACGCGCACCGAGACGGAAGTCAGCAATCCGATGCCGAGCACGAACGGCACGACCAGCACGGTATTGGCAAGAGTGGCCGCGCCGAGCGGCACGACGCCGAGGCGCCCGACCATCACGGTATCGGCCACGCCCATCAGCATCTGGCTGAGCTGGCCGGCGATCAGCGGCAGCGCGAGCACGAGCGTGTCGCGGCTTTCGCGGGCAAACGAAGGCCACGGCTTGGGTGGTGCGGAAGTGGAGGTGGGAGAATAAAGACCGGGCATGGTGCCGGGAAAAATTTGGGTGAAGAGGCGAGGTTCAGCCGCGAGCTGGGGACGAAAAACCCACCGCCTGCGAATGCCGGAGCGGTGGGTGGGAGTAGAATCGAGCAGGTTGCTAGAACTCGAATCGTCCGCCCACGACACCGACCGTCCCGTGAGACGGGAAGGCGGAGTTCACCATCAAGGAGTCGAGTTTCATCGCGCGGCTGAAATCGCACGCGGGCTCCGGCTTGTCAATCACCCGGACGCCGCGCGCTATCTTCAAAACGGATGATCGCCATTGGAAAATGCGATTAGGCGGCGCGCGCGATTCGCGGCTGCTCGTGCCCGGCAAGACGCTCAGCTTCAGCGGTCCCGGGCGATTGGTCTTCGAAGCCGTCGGCCGGGCGGCGACGCTCGCGGTGAGTTGATACCCGGAGGGACACGTTCCGGCGTGTCCCCGACGAACAGGGAGCGCGCAGGAGCGCGTCCCTCCGAGATTCATCAGCGCCGGCGGATGATCGTCGGCCCCCAAGTCGCGCCGTTGTAGTATGGATAAGGACTGTTCGGATTGTAAGGATACGGCACCACATGGCCGCCCTGGCTCGGAGGGATGACGTTTGAAAATCCGCGCCCGGTGTAATCCTGGAATCCATAACCGAAGCCCGGCGCATCGACCGTGAATTCGATCGTCGTCTGCGCCTGCGGCAAAACGGTGCGCGGCGCCAGATCGCGCGGCGTCGGCGGCGCGGCGGCGAGCGCTTTGGCCCGCGCCTGCGCCGCGGCCAGCGCCTGTGCGCGGCGCACCTTGTCCGCTTCCAGCTTCTCCTTCCAACCCGCCGCATAGGCCGCCGGCTCGTAGCCAAATTCCTTCTGCTCCGCCTCCGCGAGATTGCGGAAATCGAGGAACGCCACCCCATCGTCGTGACTGATCTGCAGCCCCGTCGCGTCCTTCTTCGTTACCGTGATGTTTTTGTAAACCTCGCCGTTAAAGGTCTTCAGATCGCGCGCCGCCGCGGACGAAACGAGCAGCGCACCGAGGGCCACACAGCCGAGCAGGCGGATGGTTTTCATACCGGAAAAACTAGGCCGATTATGCCGCCGGGCGAGCGGAAACATCACGTCCCACTTTTACCGCAAAGGGCGCAGAGACGCAGAGGGCCGCAGAGGTTGGGAAATCTTTGACCGCATCATCCTCTTCCTCCGCGAGTCTCTACGTCTCTGCGCCCTCTGCGGTAAAATCGGAGCGGTGACCGCCGCGAGATGGTGGGTCAGTCAAACCACTCGTCCGCCGGATCGAAGACCGGCAGCACGATGTTCAGCACCTTCAGCTTACCCACCGCGCGATGCCGGCAGCCGGGCAGAATCTTCACCGTGGTCAGCGGCTTGAGCGGGATGCGTTCGCCATCGAGCTCCAGCCAGCCCTCGCCCTCCAGCACCACATAGGTCTCCGTCAGCGTCTTGTGATAATGCGTGCGCGCGTCCTCCAGGATCTCGACCAGATGCACGCTCGACTGCGAATGGGCCGGATCGGCAAACGCCCGCCGGCTCCATCCGCACGGGCAGCGCTTCGGATCGAGCGCATCGAGTTGCACGACTTCGTAATTCCGGGCGGTGGCGGGTGCGGTCGCGGACATGCGCGGAATCAACACGATCCACCGGCGTTCCGACATTATTTTTTTCTTCCCGGTGGGAGGGATGCGCTCCCGCGTGATCTTTGGAATCCGCCTCCGGTTGCGGGCGTTTCCAGACGAGCGGTCACGTCCCCCCCCGATTGGACCTCGTTCCGCCACCGTCCCCCAATGAATTTTCTCCGGCAATGTCTCCGTTTCGCCGGCGTCGGCGCACCGGCTTCGGGAAAAGCGGCCCGAATTCCCCGCTTACCGACGGCGTCGGCAGGCTCCCGACGGGAAAAGGGGGCAGGTTCCGACCGTGTTGGTACGCCGCCGCGTGGAACAATGGCCCATTTTCCCGACCGAGCCGCGAATACCCCGTCCCGATGCCGTCGGAACGCACATGCAGTTGGCTCACATCCGACGCCAGTTTTGCTACCACCTTTACTGATGCGGTGTCAATTAGGGCTGTGGAACAATTATCGCTTCCGCTCTCTGTCACCCATAGTAAACTCCAACCGCTTCGGAGGGGAGCAGACGTGCGTCCAGGCGGGTCGGGAACCGTCGTCGGAGGAGGGGAGGCGCTGGCCCGACCGCTCCTCCGATTTTTTTCAGGCTCCGCAATTTCCCCTCGCCAAAGCAAACCGAGGCCTGCCACTTTCCACCCGCAATTGGCTGCGTGGTTCCTGTGCGCGAGTGGCGCGGGCGTGGTCGCCTCGCAACCCCAGATCCAAATATCTTTCAGGAGAACAATCCATATGTACACACTTAAAAAGACGATCCAAAAATTTGCCTCCAGACTTGGATATGATGTGAGGCGCACCCCTTCGCTCGAAACCACACCCGCGCTTGGAGTTAGTCCATTTTCGGACATGAAACAATTTGTGCCAACCAGCGCCCGCCCACTCATTCTGGATGTGGGTGCAAACTTGGGGCAATCCGTGGACCGCTTCAAAGAGGCATTTCCTTCCAGTGTTATTCACTCATTTGAACCGAGTCCTGAGACGTTTCAGAAGCTTTCGCGGAACATTGCAGGTCAGAAAGGAGTCCAACCGTGGAACTGTGCTGTCGGTGCGTCGGTTGGAAAGCAGGTGTTCGCAGAGAACACAAATGCCGACATGAGCTCCTTCCTGGAGCTAAGCACGACGGGCTGGGGGGAGGTGGCCAAAGAATCCACAGTCGAGGTGACGACGATTGATCGTTTTCTTGAGGATCAGGGCATCGCGTATGTCGATGTTCTTAAATCAGACACGCAAGGTTATGAACTTGAGGTATTTAAGGGTGCGGAACAAGCGATGCGCAACCAGAAGATCGGACTTATCTATTTCGAGTTCATATTTTCAGAAATGTATAAAAATTTACCACCTTTCGATGAAGTGTTTCGGCATTTAACCGACCGTAATTTCTCGCTCGTTTCGATTTACGATGTTATCTATCAGAACCGTCTTGCCGGTTGGTGCGACGCCCTCTTCGTCAATAAGGAATATTGCGAGAAGAGCGCCTAATTATGCACCGCGGCGAACCGCTGCGTGCGTCACGGCTCCTGCTGCCGCCGTTAACTTTTTCCTCTTGTTCCTCTCGTTCCCAAAGTTAGCGAAGCGCTTTGGGAACGCCCCCGCCGCCCTGAAACTCCGGTTCCAAACTCGCATCCTCGCCCCATGCGCAGCCGCTATACCGTCCGTGAACCGGAGCGCTCCCGCTTCGTCACCTCCACCATCGCGGACTTCGTCCGGTGCTGCGGTGCGATCCCTGGCGGTGAATGGAAACGGCGTTTCCCAGAGTGGGCCGGCGTTCCCAAGCGCTTCGCTAACTTTGGGAACGAGAGGAAACGAGGAGGAAGTGCGGACGTCGGGCTGTGAACTCGTAAGGGCGGCTTACCCGAATTGCTTCCAAAACGTGACCGCGGACATGACGAAGCCGATGACGGTGATGATGACGCGGACGCGGGCTTGCGGGATGCGTTGCGAGTAGTGCGCGCCGAGGTAGTAGCCGGCCAGCGCGCCGACGGTCATGACCGCCATTTTCGGCCAGTCGATGAGGCCGCTGGCCACGAACCACGCGGCGGCGACGA
>JBBQIZ010000070.1:0-20388 GCA_038325425.1 Chthoniobacterales bacterium | reverse complement strand
GACGTTGCAGATGCAGCCGACCAGCGGGATGAGCGCGGCGACTCTCATCGGGCGCGCTCGAAGCGACGCAACACCATGCAGGAATTCTTCCCGCCAAAACCGCTATTCAGGTTCAGCACCACCTTCAGCGGATACGGCCGCGGCCGGTCTGCGACGTAGTCCAGATCACACTCCGGGTCTGGTTCGGTTAAATTCGCGGTCATCGGGATGACCTCATGATACAGCGCCAGCGCGCAAACGATGGTCTCCAGCGCGCCGGCTCCGCCCATCAAATGTCCGGTCACCGGCTTCGATGAACTCACCGAGAGCCGCCGCCGATGCTCGCCGAAAAAGCGCTTGATCGCCTTTGTCTCGATCGCGTCGTTCGCCGGCGTCGCCGTCCCGTGGGCGTTGATGTAATCCACCTGCTCGCGCTGGATGCCGCCCTGGCGCAGCGCTTTTTCCATCGCGCGGTAATATCCGATCCCGTCCGGGTGCGGCGCGAGCGGGTGATAGGCCTCGCAGCTCCGGCCGTGGGCCACCAGCTCCGCATATATATTCGCCCCGCGCGAGAGTGCGTGGGAAAGCTCCTCGAGCACGACGTAGCCCGCGCCTTCCCCGAGCACGAAGCCGTCGCGCAGCCGGTCGAAGGGCCGCATTGCCCGCTTCGGATCGTCGCAGTTGCGCGTCATCACCCGGTTCGCGCACAGGCCGCCCCAGGCTGACTCGATGATCGGCGCCTCGGCGCCGCCCGCGATCATCACGTCCACGTCCTCCCCGCGGATCATGTTCACCGCGTAACCGATCGCGTCGTTCCCCGAGGCGCTGCTCGAACAAATCGTCACCGCATGGCCCATCACCCCGAGCTCGTGCGCCACCTCGCCGCTGCCCGCGCCCGCCGCGCCGGAGATCACCCCCGACACCGACACCGCCCGGTAGCCGCGCTTCAGGAAAGCCTCCTTCGTCGCGTGCGCCGCCTCGTTGTTGCTCATCGAAGTCCCTTCCGCCACGCCGCAGCGATCCGGGTCCATCTTCGCAAAATCGACCCCGGCATCTTTCTTCGCCAGTTGCGCCGCGGCCACGCTGAACTGCAGCGCCCGGTCGAGCCGCCGCGCCACCTTCATATCCATGTAGTCCGTCGGCTTAAAATCGCGCACCTCCGCCGAAACCTTGCTCGGGATCTGCGAGACATCGAAGCGCGTCATGAAATCGGCCGCGCTGCGGCCATCGCGCACCGATTCCCAAAAGGTCTTCTTGTCGCTGCCATTGGCGGCGACCACTCCGACACCAGTAATGACCACCCGACGGGGATTATCGCTCGGCCAGACGCTCATCCCGGTGGCCAGGTCAGATTGCGGCCGCCCAGGAGATGGATATGCAGGTGCGGCACCGACTCTCCGGCGTCCGCGCCGTTATTGATCACCAGCCGGTAGCCGCTTTCCGCGACCCCCAGTTGCTCCGCAATCTCGCGCGATGCCAGCAGCATCCGCCCGAGCAGCTCCGCCTGCGCCGCCGTCGCCTCCGCGATTCGCGGGATCACCCGCTTCGGCACGATCAGTACATGCACCGGCGCCTGCGGGTTGACATCGTGGATCGCCATGAAGTCGTCCGCTTCGTGCACGATCCGCGCGGGGATTTCGCGGGCGGCTATCTTTTCAAAAATGGTCATGCGAGGGAGAAAGTCACCTCGTGGTCAGCAGCGGCTGTGCCCGTCTGCTCCCGCGCAAACGAAACAATCTCCGTGCGCAGCGCATCGCAATCCCGGCTCCACGATTTCCGCGCCCGCAGCAGCTTCACGCACGGCTCCAGCCCGAGCAGCTCGAAGCACGCACTCTTCTCCCGGCACAGCTTCTGGATGCGCCGCCCCAGCATCTCGAAAAACGCCAGTTCGTAGCCCGTCCCCGCCTCCCGGGCCAGCTCCACCAGCGACACCTGCACCCGCGGCGCCGCCGGTACGAAATGCTGCGCCACCTCCGCGTACCCGATCACCTGCAACACCGATTGCACCGCCCGCGAGAGTTGCTCCACCGGCAGCACATTCACCGCCTCCTGATCGTGCAAATACGTCGTCACACTCTGCGCCACATGCTCCGCCAGCCACCACTTCGCGTAACCCGCCCGCGCCGCCGCCTGGGCCAGCGACCGGACCAGCCATTCACTTTCGAAAGCGATCACCTGGCCGCTGGTCAGTTGGATCACCGGGAGATTGTCCTTGAGCGAAATCATCGGAGGAGTGGGTCGGGGGTGGAGGTCACTTGAAAAGTTCGGGCTGCTGCACGCTGCGTTTCGGACGGCGCTCGAGGGACTGAATCTCCTCCAAAAACTCGCCGATGTCCTGAAAATGACGATAAACCGAAGCATAACGCACATACGCCACCTCATCGAGCGAGTGCAGCTTGTCCATCACCTTGGCCCCGATCACGTGCGACGGAATCTCCCGCGGAAACTCCGACTCCAGCTCCTGCAGGATCTCCCCCGCCGACTTCTCCAGCAACTCCACGCTCACGGGCCGCTTTTCACAGGCCTTGATCATCCCGCCCAGCATCTTCTGCTTGCTCACCGGCTCGCTGCGCCCGTCCCGCTTCACCACCCGCAGATCCGCCCGCTCGATCTCCTCGTAAGTCGTAAAACGGTGCGCGCAGCCCACACATTCCCGGCGGCGACGAATCGACCGGCCATCTTTCGATAGGCGGGAATCAATGACTTTATCTTCGAGACTACCGCATTTGCTGCAATGCATCTTGTGGAGAACCGGGGGACATGCTCCCCGTTTAACACAACTAATAGTGGAGTCAACCATCCACGCCCATCCTTTTCACCCACCCGCGCCCGCAGGAGCTCCCTCTTGTGGAAGAGGGCAAGTCCCTCATGGAAGCGGACTGTTTCCTTCCGGAAGTGGATCTTTCTCCTATCTCCTGAGCAGCCGCGACATCGCCCGCGCGGCTAGGGAGCCGGGGGTGCGGTAGGGCTGAAGTCCTCTTTGGTCAGCGCACCGTCGCGGTTGCGGTCGAGGCGGTCGAAGAGCAGGGGCGGACCGCGGAACTCGGGACGGGCGACCCGGCCGTCCTTGTCCTGGTCGTCGCGGGCCGCGACCGTTTCCCAGCGCGGGCCGCGCGCGGCACCGCCCGGCGCACTGGTGCGCGACGCGGCCGGATCGGCGATGCTCTCCGTGGTCAGCGCTTCGACTTTCGCCCCGCCGCCCTGCAGCCGCTCGTCGAAAAAGGTGCGGACCAGCGCGTCGAGGTCTTTCCCGGAAAAACCCGGTCCGCCGTGGCCGGCGCCGCGGATGGTGTGGATGTGGGCGCTGACGCCGCTCTTTTTCAGCGCGTCGAAGAGGAGCTGGCTTTGGTTGATCGGCACCGTCGCGTCCTTGTCGCCATGGACGATGAGGAACGCGGGATCGTCCGGGGTGACGTAGGTGATCGGGTTCACGCGGGCGGCTTTGGCCGGGTTCGGCAACACCGCGCCGCCGAGGAGCTTGGCTTCGGGTGAGGTGTCAGTGGCGTGGCTTTCGTAGCCCGGGGTGGTGACGAAGACGCGGAAATCAGTCGGCCCGTAGAAGTCGCACACCGCCTGGACGCGGCTGGTCTGATCGAGGTGCGCGCCGACTTCGAACTCCTTCACCTCTCCGCTGGTGCCGAGCAGGGCGACGAGATGTCCGCCCGCCGAGCTGCCCCAGACGCCGAAGCGCTGCGGATCGAGGCCGTATTCCGCGGCGTGCGCACGCAGCCAGCGGAGGGCGGCCTTGCAGTCTTCGATCTGCGCGGGAAAAACCGCGTGGCTGCTCAGCCGGTAGCCGAGGCTGGCGACGGCGTAACCGCGGGCGAGGTAGCCGGCGCGCAAGGGCGGGCAGCCATCCTTGCTCCCGTTCTGCCAGCCGCCGCCATGGACCCAGATGATGACGGGCAGGGGCGCCGCGCCTTTTTTCTCCGGCAGGTAAAGATCGAGCTTCTGCCGCTCGTGCCCGCCCGCGACGTAGGCGAGGTTCCGGTGCGCCTGCGCGCCGGTGGGCAAAGCGGGTTGCGGCCCCTGCCCGTGGCCGGAGACCAGGGTGGCGAGAAGGACGGTGAGGAGGAGCGGCCGGGATTTCATGTGAAGGGGCAGGAGGTGGAGGAGCTTTTCGGCGAGGACTAACCCGCGCAGGAAGGGGAGGTTGCGGCCGGAAGCGGGTGATTTCCCTTTCGGAGATTTCCGCGCCCCCGCTGGGGGGGGAGGCCTCGACCGCGGAAGAAGTCCTGCACATGAGTTATCACAAAATCCTCGATCAGCGCGCGCGCTGCGAAGTCCGGTCCGTCCTTCAGGACGTGTCACGGGGCTTCCCGGCGGTCAGACCGCAAGGGATGCGAGGTTTTGGTCAAATGATGGCAAGCAGCCATCGGCTGGAAGAGCCACCTTATCGATAGAAAGACACGGCCTGCCAAAAGCCCCACCGATGGGTGCTTCGCCGGACTGCCCTCCTCCCATGCAAAATCATCCTTTCCGCGGCGAGCTGACTTTGGCCGAAGCGCCGACGATCGCGGCGCTGCCATCGAGCATCGTGTGCGGCACCGATTTCACCGGCGCGGCGGCGCAGGCGGTGGAGGTCGCGGGGGCCATTGCGAAGCGCGTGGGCGAACCGCTGGTGCTCGTGCATGCGGTGAACGACCGCTCGCAGCAGGATCTGCCCGGTGAACTGCGCGAGTCGCTCGGCCTCTACGCACGCGCGCAACTGCACGACGAGGAGGAACGCCTGCGTGCGTCGGAGGTCGAGCTGATCGAAGCGTGCCGCGTCGGCGCGCCGGAGGTCGTGTTGCTGGAGGAAGCGGCGGCGCATCACGCGCGGCTGCTCGTGCTCGCCGTGACCAAGCGCCATGCGCTTTCCCGCTCGATGCTCGCCGGCGTGACGGAGCGGGTCGCGGAAGCGGCCCAGGCGCCCACCATGGTCGTGCGCGATGCCGGGCCGCTGCTCCGATGGGTGCGTGGAGAACGCCGGATGCGCGTGCTCGTGGGGGCGGATTTTTCCGCACCGTCGGAGGCCGCGCTGCGCTGGGTCAACTGGCTCCAGAAGACGGGACCGTGCGAGGTGGTCGTAACTTATCTCGAACCCGGCCTCACGCCGTATCCGACCGGGGATTTCTACCCGCCGTCGTTCATGGATGAGCTGGTGGTGAAGGCGGCGCGGATGGAGGAGCGGCATTTTCGGCAGCGTGTGCAGCGCATGCTCGGGACGTCCCATGTGCGCATTCGGTTTGAAAAAGGGTGGGGGCATTCCGATGTGCACCTCATCCAAATGGCCACTCAGGAACGGGCGGACTTGATGGTGATCGGCACGCATTCGCGCCGCGGCTGGCAGCGCTTCGGGCACCATTCCGTCTCGCGCGGGGTGCTCCACTACGCGCCGCTCAACGTGGTCTGCGTGCCGGTCGGTGTGCTTGCCGATCCCGGCCTCTTTTTCCGTGAACATCAGCCAACCCCCAATTCCTCAATTCCATGAAAACCGAAACTCTCGAACCGCCGACCGATTCCAGCCTCGGCGCGACTGAAGCGACATCTCTGGCCGTCGATTTGAAAAATATTCTCGTCCCGCTGGATCTTTCCGAGATGTCGCTCAAATCGCTGCAATATGCGGTGCCCTTCGCCCAGCAGTTTGGCGCGAAACTCACGCTGCTGCACGTCGTGCCGCCGCCGGCCTACACCCCGGAGCTGCCATTTCCCGCGCCGCTTTCCGCGGAGCATTTTGCGGCGATTGAAAAGCAGCTCGAAGACATTCGCGTCACCAAGATTCCCGCGGAGATCGCGGTGGAAATCTCCGTTCGGCATAACTTCGTTTTCGACGGCATTCTCGAAGTGGCGCGCCAAACCTGTGCGGACCTGATCATCACGACGACCCACGGGCGCACCGGCCTCACGCATTTGCTGATGGGCAGTACGGCCGAGAACATCGTCCGCAAAGCCCCGTGCCCGGTGCTCGTGGTCCGCGAACGCGAACACGACTTTGTGTAGTTCCACCGGTTCTTCCGCGCCGCGGATTTGGGCGGGGCGCCGTCCGCGACTGCGTCTCGCGCCGAATTGGGCGCTTTCGGGCCGGGCAATAGACGCTGCGTTTTCGACAAGCAGTGGAAAGCAGCGCTTCGCGGAAAGGGGCAGTCTTCCAGTGGATGGAAAGACCGGGTGAAAATGAAAACCCGCCTGCCCCGTCCCGCGCTGAAGGTCAGGCACCGGCGGATGACCCTCGGCGGAAACTGAGCCGCCGCCCCCCGTATCACCGTGAAGAACGCGATCTCCATCAGCGAAATCCTTGGCACAATCGACGACGGTCGCGTGGAAGTCTGCGCCACGGCCGATGCGAGCTACGATGCCGCGACTGAAAAAATCTCGGTCGCCTTGAACGCCTTTGCCCGGCACCTCGCCGGCGCGGGCAATGGCCAGCATTTGCCCGAGGCGTGGCTGCCCGCTTCGGAGCAAGTTTCGGAGTGCCTCCCGCGAGAGGAGGCGTCCACCTTTACGAAGGACGTCTTCCGCAGTTGGATCCGGAAAGTACGCGCGTCGGTGCCGAACGAAATGCACCTTCGTTCGTGACCGCGGCGGCGCCGAAGCCAGCGGTCAGCTTTTGTTGAATGCGCCGACCGCCCGCACGTACTGCGCGCGCTCGAAAGCGCCGGGGTGCGGACAGTTTTGCTGGCTCAGGCGGCCTTTGAGCTGTTCGACGGATTCGTATTCGTGCTGTTCCATCCACTCGACCATTTCGCGCTCCACGCTGCGCAGATGGTCGATGCCGTGCCGCATCAAGGCGGAGCAGAGCATGGTGACATCGGCCCCGGCCATGAGCAGTTTGAGCGCGTCGGTGCCGCGGTGGATGCCGCTGGTCGCCGCGAGATTGATCCCGAGGCGCCGATGCAGCATCGCGATCCAGCGCAACGGCAACCGCATCGCGCTCGAGGTGCTGAGTTGCGCGTGGGGGACCACTTCGGCGTCTTCGAGATCGATGTCCGGCTGGTAAAAGCGATTAAACAGGACAAGCCCATCGGCGCCATGCCGCTCCAGCCGCCGCGCGAAGTGGGTCAGGTTCGTGAAGAAGGGGCTGAGCTTTACGGCGACCGGGATTTTCACCTGCGCCTTCACGGTCGCGACAATGGTCAGGTAGCTCTGTTCGATGTCTTCCGCCGAACAGTCGGCATCGGTCGGAACCGAATACAAGTTGAGCTCCAGAGCGTCGGCGCCGGCTTCTTCGAGTTGCCGGGAGATCGTGGTCCAGCCGCCGAAGGTCGTGCCGTTCAGGCTGGCGATGATCGGGATGCCGAGGCTCTGCTTCGCGCGGGTGAGATGATCGAGATAAGCTTCCGGGCCGTCGGCAAAAGCGTGCGGCTCGGGAAAATAGGTCAGCGCTTCCGGGTAGCTTTGCGTGCCTTGCGTGAGTTGCTGTTCGAACTTGGTGCGGTCGGCGCGGATCTGTTCCTCGAAGAGCGAATGCAGCACGACCGCCGCCGCCCCGGCGTCCTCCATGCGTTTGAGATTTTCCAGCTTTTCGCAGAGCGGCGAAGCTGATGGCACGAGCGGCGTGCGCAGTTTCAGGCCGAGATAGGTAGTGCTGAGGTTCATGGGATCGGGGGAGGATTCGCGGGCGCAGTCGGCGCCGAGAGCCGGGTGAAAAGCGCGCGGCGCGCGTCGGCGTCGCGTTGCGCCTGCTCGAAGACCGCGGCGGCCTCGCCAGGTCGGCTGCGTTGCAGCATCTGGAAACGGCCTTCGAGATCGAAGTAATCGCGCACCTTGGCGCGCGGGGCGGGGGAATCGAGCTGGAGCGGGTTCTCTCCCAGCGCCGCGCGTCGCGGGTCGTAGCGATAGAGCAGCCACTGGCCGCTCTCGACCGCGGCCTTTTGGTTGCGCATGCCGGTCCTCATCTCGATCCCGTGCGCGATGCAGTGGCTGTAGGCGATGATGATCGCGGGGCCGTCGTAGCTTTCGGCTTCGAGGAAGACCCGCAGCGTGTGTTCGTCCTTCGCGCCCATGGCCACGGAGGCGACGTAGATGTTGCCGTAGCTCATCATCATCAGCCCGAGATCCTTCTTCGGAGCGCGTTTGCCGCCGGCCGCAAATTTCGCCACCGCACCGCGCGGCGTCGCCTTGGAACACTGCCCGCCGGTGTTGGAATAAACTTCGGTGTCGAGCAGCAGCACTTTCACATTCTCGCCGCTGGCCAGCACATGATCCAGCCCGCCGAAGCCGATGTCGTAACCCCAGCCGTCGCCGCCAATGATCCAGACGCTCTTGCGCACGAGCATGTCGGCCAGGCTGCTGAGCCGCCGGGCGGGCTCGCTTTCGAGATCCGCGAGCCGTCGCTTCAACTCCGCGATCCGCTCGCGCTGTTCGTGGATGCCCGCCTCGTCGCGTTGATCGGCGCCCAGAATCGCCTCGGCGAATTCCTCGCCGAGTTCGGGCGCGAGGCCGCGCAGCAATTCGCCGGCGAATTCGCGTTGTTTGTCGAGCGACACGCGGAAGCCGAGACCGAACTCGGCGTTGTCCTCGAAGAGCGAGTTGCTCCAGGCCGGGCCGCGCCCTTCCTCGTTCTTCGACCAAGGCGTGGTCGGGAGATTACCGCCGTAGATCGACGAGCAACCGGTGGCATTTGCCACGAGCAGGCGGTCGCCGAAGAGCTGCGTGAGCAGCTTCAGGTACGGCGTTTCTCCGCAGCCCGCGCAGGCGCCGGAAAATTCGAAGAGCGGCTGCTGCACTTGCTGCGAGCGGATGTGGTCGAGCGGTACTCGGCTTCGATCGAGCTCGGGCAAAGTGAGGAAAAAATTCCAGTTATCCCGCTCGGCCTCACGCAGCGGCGGTTGCGGTCGCATGTTGATCGCTTTCAGTCGCGCCTCCGATTTATTGCGCACCGGACAGACGTCCACGCAGATGCCGCAGCCGGTGCAATCCTCGGCCGCGACTTGCAGCGTGAACTTCATCCCCTGCCACTCCGGCAGTCGCGCGTCATGCGAATGGAAGGTCGGCGGCGCGCCCGCGAGCAACTGCGGGTCGTACACCTTGCCGCGGATGACGGCATGCGGACAGACGAGCACGCATTTGGCGCACTGGATGCAAAGGTCCGCGTCCCACACCGGCACCTCGGCCGCAAGGTTGCGCTTTTCCCACTGCGCCGATCCGGTGGGGAAAGTGCCGTCGCAGGGCAGCGCACTCACCGGCAGCGCATCGCCGCGCCCCGCAATCATCGGGCCGAGCACCGCGCGAACGAAGGCCGGCGCAGCCTCGGACACCGGCGGACGGATCGTCACCCGGCTGGCGCATTCCGCGGGGAGGAGTACCTCGTCCAGATGCGCCAGCGTGTGATCAACGACCTCCAGATTTTTCGCGACGACCTCCCGGCCCTTTTTCGCGTAGGTCTTACGAATGGATTCGCGGATTGTTTCCAGTGCCTCGTCATGCGGCAACACGCCGGAGATGGTGAAGAAACAGACCTGCATCGCGGTGTTGATCCGCCCCGCGAGCCCGCATTCCCGCGCGACGGCGGCGGCATCGATGATGAACAGCCGCGCGCGTTTGGCGAGGAGCGCGCGCTGGGTCACTTCCGGCAAAGTCTCCCAAACGCGGTCGGGGGCCTGCGCGGTGTTGAGCAGGAGCACGCCCCCGGGTGCGAGTTTTTCGCTCACGTCGAAGCGCTCGAGGAAGAGCGACTGATGGCAGGCCACGAACTGCGCCTCGGAAATCAGGTAGCTGGAGCGGATGGGCCGCGGACCGAACCGCAGATGGGAGACGGTGGTCGAGCCGGCCTTTTTGGAGTCATAGACGAAATACCCCTGCGCGAAATGACCGGTGTTTTCGCCGATGATTTTGATCGTCTCCTTGTTCGCGCCGACGGTGCCGTCCGATCCCAGGCCGTAGAAGATGGCGCGGAAGACATCGTCGCTTTCGATCGACCATGCCGGATCGTAGTCGAGGCTCGTGCCGCTGACATCGTCGCGGATGCCGATGGTGAAATGGTTGCGCGGCTCCGCAGCGGCGAGGTTCTCGAAGACTGCCTTGAGCATCGCCGGCGTGAATTCCTTGGACGACAACCCGAAACGCCCGCCGACGATCTTCGGCGGGTGCGCGGAGCCGTAGAGCGCCTGGAGGCAGTCGAGGTAAAGCGGTTCGCCTGAACCGCCCGGCTCCTTCGTGCGATCGAGCACGGCCAGCGCCTGCACGCTCGCCGGCAGGGCGGCGCGAAAGCGCGGCGCATCGAAGGGCCGGTAAAGCCGCACCTGCACCACACCCACGCGGGCACCGTGGGCATTGAGAAAATCGGCCGTCTCACACGCCGCCTCTCCGCCGCTGCCCATGAGCACGATCACGCGCTCCGCGTCCGGCGCGCCGTGATAATCGAAAGGCTGGTAGTGTCGTCCGGTGAGCGCGGCGAATTTTTCCATCGTCCGGGCCACGATGTCCGGGCATGCCGCGTAGAACGGATTCACGGATTCACGCGCCTGAAAATAGACGTCGGGATTCTGCGCCGAGCCGCGCAGGACTGGATGGTCCGGCGAAAGGGCGCGGGCGCGATGCTCAGCGACGCGCCGTTCATCGATCATCGCGCGCAGCACGTCCTCGCCGAACGACGCGATCGTCGCGATCTCATGCGACGTGCGGAAGCCATCGAAGAAATGCAGGAATGGCAGGCGGCTTTCGAGCGTGGCGGCGTGCGCGATGAGCGCGAGGTCCTGCGCCTCCTGCACGCTGGCCGAGCAGAGCATCGCCCAACCGGTCGTGCGCGCGGCCATCACGTCGCTGTGGTCGCCGAAAATCGAAAGTGCCTGGGCGGCCAGCGAACGCGCGGCGATGTGGAAGACGGCGGGCGTCAGTTCGCCGGCGATCTTGAACATGTTCGGCAGCATCAAGAGCAGGCCTTGCGAAGCGGTGAACGTCGTCGCCAGCGCGCCAGTTTGCAGCGCACCGTGGAGCGCGCCGGCGGCCCCGCCTTCGCTCTGCATCTCGACGACCGACGGCACCGTGCCCCACAAGTTTTTCCGCCCTTCCGCTGCCCACTGATCGGCCCATTCCCCCATCGGGGTGGCCGGCGTGATCGGGTAGATGGCGATGACTTCATTCAGCGCGTAGGCCACGCCCGCGACGGCTTCATTGGCATCCAGCGTCTTAAATGCAGGCGTGTTCATGGATTCGTGCGGGACTCCGGCCCCACTCCCCGGCGGTAGATGATGTGATAGACGAGGCCGACCATGCCCGCGCCGCCGACGAGATTGCCGAGCGTGACGGGCACGAGGCTACGGAGGAAGGTCAGCCAGTCGAGCGAGGTGGCGGCTTCCGCGGCGAACTGGCCTTTCAGGAAAATGCCGAGCGGGATGAAATACATATTCGCCACGCTGTGTTCGAAGCCGGCGGCGACGAACGCGGCGATGGGAAAGACGATGGCTAAAATCTTGTCGGTGACGGTGCGCCCGGCCATCGCCAGCCAGACCGCGAGGCAGACAAGCACGTTGCAGAGCACGCCCCGAAAGAACGCTTCGCCAAAAGGCAGCGCGACTTTTGCCGAGGCGATCGCGACGGCGGTGCGGCCGACGCTGCCGCCGTTCACGTCCCCATGGCCGGCGAGAGCGACGAGCGCGGCGAGACCGGCGGCGCCGAGCAGATTGGCGAAGTAGATGATGACGAAGTTCGCGAGCAGCTTCTGCGTGCTGATCCGCCCGGCGACAAACGCCATGACCATCAGGTTGTTGCCGGTGAAAAGCTCCGCGCCGGCCACGACGACGAGGATCAAGCCGAGCGAAAAGACGACCCCGGCGAGCACCCGCGCAATGGCGAAGCCGAGCGTGCCATCGCTCAGGACGAGCGTCGCGAAGAGTGCGCCGAGCCCGATGAAACCGCCGGCCAGGACGCCGAGCGCGGTCATCGAGAGCAGCGGCAGGCCGGCTTTGGTGACACCAACCGTCTCCACGCGCTCGGCAATTTCGCGCGGCGAATAGCAGTCGAAACCGAAGACCTCAGCCATGGCCAGCGTCCCCTCCGTTCCTGGTCAGGCGCACCGCGACCACTTTGTATTCCGGCGTCATGACCTCCTTGTCGCGACCTTGTCCGGTGAGGTGATTCAGGCCGGTTTCACCGGAATGAAAGGTGGCGAAGAGTTCACCGGCCTTTACCCGCGGATCAATGTGCAGCGGCATCTCCACCGCGCCCTGGCGGCTCGCGACGCGCACCTTTTCGCCCTCACCGAATCCGAAGCGGGCCGCATCGGCGGGAGAAATATCGAGCGTGTCCGTGTGGCGCAACTGGCGGTTCGGCGTGCGCATGGTCATAGTGCCGGCGTTGAATTGGTAAAGCGTGCGGCCGGTGGTGAGCAGCAGCGGATATTCGGGGGTTGGCGCTTCGGCGGACTCCGCGAAGTCGATGCATTGCAGCGGTGCGGTCTTCGTGCCGGCGAAGGATTCGGTGTGGAGGATTGTGGTGCCGGGATGCGTCTCGTCGGGACACGGCCACTGCAAACCGCCGTGCTCCAGGCGCGCGTAGCTGATGCCGGCGCCCGCCTTCCACACCGTGCGAATTTCATTCCAGATCTCCTCGGCAGTCGTGAAGGCAAACGCCGCGCCGAAGCCCATCGCCCGCGCGACGTCGCAGATGATTTCCCAATCCGCACGCGCGTGGCCCGGGGCCGGCACGGCGCGGCGCACACGCTGCACGCGGCGCTCGGAGTTCATGAAGGTGCCGTCTTTTTCAAAAGGCGATGCCGCTGGGAGGAAGACGTGGCCGAACTTGTGCGCGAGTTCGTTGAAGAAGAGGTCCTGCACGATCATCAGATCGACGGTGTCGAGCGCGCCGTGCGTCTGGATCGTGTCCGGATTGGTGAAGGCGACGTCGTAGCCGATGGCCCAGAGCGCCTTAAGTTCGCGGCGTCCCGCGGCGTCGATCATCTGCATCAGATTCAGCCCCGCCGCGCGCGGGAGCGGCGTTTTCCACGCGGCCTCAAAGGCGTCCCGGCCCTGCTCGATCGGGACGAAGCCGGTGAGGCTGCCCGGCTCGCAACCCATGTGCGCGGAGCCTTGCACGTTGTTCTGGCCGCGCAGCGGATTCACGCCGGTGCCGGGTTTGCCGAAGTTGCCGGTGAGCAGCGCGAGATTGACCAGCGCCATCACACCCTCGGTGCCCTGCACATGCTCGGTCATGCCGAGGCCGTGGAAGGCCATCGTGGGTCCAGCGGTCGCATAGAGCCGGGCGGCGGCGCGGATGTCTTCCGCGGCCACGCCGCAGATCGCGGCGGCGCGCTCGGGCGTCCAAGCGCGGATGAAAGCGAGGAACTCCTCATGGCCGCTCACGCGTTCGCGAAGTGCGCCTGCATCGGCGAGCGATTCCGTGAGGATGACGTGCGCGAGCGCGTTAAAGAGCGGGACATTCGTGCCGGGCCGGAGCGCGAGATGCACATCGGCGTATCCCGCCAACTCGGTTTTGCGGGGATCGATGACGATCAGCCGCGCGCCGCGCAGCACCGCCTGTTTGATGCGCGCGCCGACGATCGGATGCGCCTCGGTCGGGTTGCACCCGGCGATGAGGAATCCCGCGGCGTGTTCGATGTCGTCGAAAGAGTTGGTGGCCGCGCCCGTGCCGAGCATCCGTTTCATCGCCGCCGCGGTGGGCGCGTGGCAGACGCGCGCGCAGCAGTCGATGTTGTTCGTGCCGAGGACGACGCGCGCGAATTTCTGCGCGAGGTAGTTTTCCTCATTGGTCCCGCGCGCCGAGCCGAGCATGCCGATGCTTTGCGGGCTGTGCTTTTCGAGGATGTCGCGCAGACGCGTGGCGATGAAGGTGTTCACTTCCTCCCACGACACGGCGCGCCATTCCGCGCCCTCGCGGATCATCGGCTCGGACACGCGCTCCGGGGAGTGGGTGAACTCAAACGCGTAGCGGCCTTTCACGCAGAGATGCCCTTTGCTGACGAGTGCATCGGCCACCGGCTTCACCTGCACGATGCGCTCGCCGCGCGTGCCGACCATCATCTCACAGCCGGTGCCGCAATACGGGCAAGTCGTGCGCGTCCACTGCTCCGCCATGCCGAGGGCGAGCACGGTCTGGTCTTCGAGGGCGCCGGTCGGACAAGTGTCCACACACGCGCCGCAACTCACGCAGGAGCTTGCGAGCAAGGTCGTGCCGCAGTCGGGCCGGATGCGCGGAGTCGCGCCGCGATCCCAGACGCGCCACGCGAACTGGCCCTGCACCTCGTCGCAGATCCGGACGCAGCGGTAGCAGTTGATGCACTGCGCCATGTCGGCGTGGAGATAAGGATGCGTGGTGTCACGCCAGGCGGTCGCGGTGGGTTTGGCGTCGCCGGGTTCGACACCGTAGTGGCGCAGCCAATGGTGGAATTGCTTCTCCGGAAAATCCGCGACGGCGGCACGCGGGTAGTCTCGGGCGAGCAGGCCCAACAGCGTCCGCCTCGTGTCTTCGATTGCCGCGGAGTGCGTTTGGATTTCCATCCCGTCGATCGCGGGCGTGTTGCAGGCGGTGGCGTGGCGATCCCAGCCTTTCACCTCGACCACGCACAAGCGGCAGGCGCCGCTCGGGTGCAGTCGTTCGTCGTGGCAGAGCGTGGGCACTTCGGCGCCGCCCGTGCGCAATGCTTCCATGATCGTCGCGCCCTGGCGCACCGCGCACGCCTGGCCGTTGATCGTCAGGCGAAGCATGTGGCGAGTTCCTTTCGGTAATGGCGCAGCACGGATTCCGCGAAGACGCCGAGCCCGATGCCGTGACCGCAAAGGCTGGTCAAGCGCAGGGCGTTGACGATTTCCCGCCACTCGGCGGCGGTCGGTTTCGGCGCGGGGTTGCCGGTGGCGATGCGGGTGAAGATCTCTTCGACACGCCGGCTGCCGAGCCTGCACGGCGTGCATTTACCGCAGGACTCGTAAGCGCCAAACGAAAAGACGTGCTGCACGAGCGCGGCCATGGAGGTGTGTTCATCGAAGGCGATGATTCCGCCGTGGCCGACGCCCGCGCCGATGGCGCTGAGTTCTTCAAACCCAAATGGCGTATCAAGCAACTGTGGCGGGATGATGCCGTTGAGCGGGCCGCCGATGATCACGCCCTTCAGCGCGCCCGTGCGCAGACCGCCGCCGAGTTCCTCGACGATGTGCCGCCCGGTCACGCCGAACTCGATTTCATACAGGCCCGGTCGCACGAAGAGTGAATTCAGCGACACGACCTTTGTGCCGCGGCTCTGGGAGAAACCGAGCGCGCGATAGGCGTCGCCGCCGTGCGTGGCGATCCACGGCACGTTGACCAGCGTCTCGATGTTGTTCGTCACGGTGGGCTGGCCGAAGAGGCCGTGCTCGGTCGGGTAGGGCGGGCGCGCCATGACTTCGGGACGCCGGCCTTCGATGGAATGGAGCAGCGCCGATTCCTCGCCGCAGACGTAGCTGCCGTGGCCGATGAAAACATTGAGGTCGAAGTCGAGATCGCTCCCGAGAATCCGAGTGCCGAGCAAGCCGGCCCCGCGGGCTTCGGCGAGCGCCTGTTCCAGCACGGTCTGCGCGGTGGGATATTCGTGGCGCAGATAGATCCAGCCGCGGGACGCGCCGATCGCATGCGCGGCGAGGAGCATGCCTTCGATCAAAGCGTGCGGATCGTCTTCGAGGAGGAAGCGGTCGATGTAAGCGCCGGCGTCGCCTTCGTCGGCGTTGGCGATCAGATACTTTGGCGTGGCTGTTTGGCGGGCGGCGGCCCGCCATTTCCGGCCCGTCGGAAAACCCGCGCCGCCCCGGCCGCGCAAGCCGGAGTGATCGACGGCCGCGAGGATTTCTTCGGGTGGAGCGTGGAGCGCCATTTCCAATGCGCCGTAACCGCCGGTGGCGCGATAGGCCTCGAGAGTGCGCGCGCCGCCTTTCGCGAGTCGGGCGAGCACGATTGCTTCGCGGGTGTGGATTTCGATCCGCGGACGCGTGCCTGACAAGCCGGTGGCGGGTGCCTCGAAACACCGTCCGAGGCAGTAAACGCGCGGGTCCCCAGTCGGCGGCATCTCGCCGCGCGATTGCCGGGCGACGAAACAGGCCGTCCCCTGGCAGGCGCGACCCCGGAGATCGCAATCGCGCAAGTGGTAGAACGATTCCACCTCGGCGCCCGGCGCATAACGCCGATGTGCGAAGCGTGCGGAAACTGAAGGGCTCGTGTTCATAACGGAAACTCTGCGGTGAATTCGGCGGAATCGAGGTCGCGCTGGACCCGGCAACCGACCCGGCGGCAAAGGCGCAGCATCCCGTGGTTGTCCGCGAGGATCGTCCCGGTGACGCGCCCCAGTTTTTCCACGCGAGCGATCTGCACGAGGGTTTCCAGGAGGTGCGTGCCGACGCCGTGACCTTGCCAATCATCCGCGACGACGACGGCAAACTCGGCTTCGTTGCGGCCATGACGGCGATTGAGCCGGCCGACGCCGATCAGCTTCAGCGCCGCGCCCTCGCCATGCTCGGCGACGATGGCGATTTCGCGGTTGTAGTCCGCAAAACAAATGCGGACGAGGCGATCGTGGGCGATCCGCGTGCGCAGGGAGAGCTGTCCGAAGTAGCGGAAATGCACGCTCTCGTCGGACAGCGTGGCGTGAAAAGCGGTCAGGAGGTCCTCGTCCTCGGGACGGATCGGGCGCAGCGTGACCGACGTGCCGTCGCGCAGGTGAATGTGACTCGCGTATTCCGCGGGGTAGGGACGGATGGCGAGACGCGGGAGTTGATCTTCGGAGAGGTTCGGCGGGTGCAGGATGATGCGGGCGTCGAGCGCGAGCAGGCGCTCCGCACTGACGACCAGCGGATTGATGTCGATCTCGGCGATCCAGCGCTGCTCAGCGACGAGATGGCTGAACGCCACGAGGAGTTCCGCGAGCGCGCCGAGATCGACGGCCTGGCGTCCGCGCGCGCCGCCGAGCGCGTGGAAGATCCGCGTTTGCTCCATCAGCCGGCGCGCGAGCGTGGCGGTGAGAGGCGGCAAACCGAGCGCGCGGTCTTCCATGATCTCGACGAGTTCGCCCCCGGCTCCGAAAAGCAGCACCGGACCAAACTGCGGATCAATGCTGCTGCCGAGAATCAGTTCGATCCCGGCGCGCGGGATCATCGGTTGCACGGTGACACCGAGGAATTGGTCCGCGCCGGCTTTGGCCGCCACGGACTTCCGGATCGCGTGCCAGGCGTGGCGCACCGCGGTGGCATTCGCCAAATCGAGGCGCACGCCGCCGACATCGGTTTTGTGCGTGATCGTTTCGGAAAAAACCTTGAGCACGACGGGAAAACCAAAAGCCGCGGCATGCTCCACCGCTTCGTCCTCATCGCGCGCGATCCGCGTCTCGACGGTCGGGATGCCATAGGCGGCGAGCACTTGTTTGGACTCCACTTCCGTGAGCAGGGTGCGGCCGTCCTTGCGCGCGCCAGCGATGATCTGCTCCGCCATTCGGTGATGCTCGGTGGTACCGCCCGAGGCTTGTGGCAGCGCGGGCCGTTCGTAGAGCAGGCGAAGACGATCGCTGTAATTCCACATGAGCGCGAAGGCGCGCGCGGCGGCGTCCGGGTAGTCGTAGGTGGGAACGGCGGCGGCGTTCAGCGTGGCGCGTGCCGCCTCGAGCGAGGCGCCGCCCATCCAGCTCGCGAGAAACGGTTTCGGGGCATCCGTGGCGAGTTCGGCGAGGCGCAGGGCGGTGCCTTCGGGATCGGTCATCGCCTGCGGGGTGAGCACGACGAGCACGCCGTCGGCCTGTTCGTCGCGCAGAACGATCTCGACCGCGCGGGCGTAAAGATCGGCGTCGGCCGCGCCGAGGATATCCACGGGATTCCCGTGGCTCCACGCCGCAGGCAGCATGTGATCGAGCGCCGTCAGCGTCTCCGGCGAGAGCGCGGCCAGTTGCCCTCCCGACGTGCCGAGCATGTCCGTGGCGAGCGCGGCCGGGCCGCCCGCATTGGTGACGATGGCGAGCCGCGGCCCGAGCGGGCGCGGCTGTTTGCCGAGCACCTCGGCGAGGTCGAAAAGTTCCTCGATCGTATTCACGCGCAGCACGCCGACCCGGCGGAAGGCGGCGTCGAGCACCGCGTCGCTGCCGGTCAGCGATCCGGTGTGCGAAGCGGCCGCCTTTGATGCCGCGTCCGTGTGCCCCACCTTGAGGACGACGATCGGTTTAGTGAACGACACCTCACGCGCCGCGGAGAGAAAGGCGCGCGCATCGCCGACCGATTCCATGTAGCAGACGATGCTTTTGGTGTGCGGATCGTCGCCGAGGAATTCGATGAGATCGCCCCAGCCGACATCGAGCATCGACCCGAGCGAGACGAACGCGCTGAAGCCGACGCCTTCGCGCAGGCTCCAGTCGAGGATCGCGGTGCAGAGCGCGCCGCTCTGGCTGAGGAAGGCGACATTGCCGGGCCGCGCCAGGCCGGCGGCGAAGGTCGCGTTCAAACCCGACCCGGGAACCATCAAGCCGAGACAATTCGGTCCGACGATCCGCATGGCGCCGCGCTGCGCGAGGATATCGCGTTCGAGGGCCGCGCCTTCCGGTCCGCATTCCTTGAAGCCGGCGGAAATGATCAGCGCACTTTTCACCCCCGCCCGGGCGCACTCGCCGACAATCGCCGGCACCGTCGCCGCCGGCGTGACGATCACGGCGAGATCGACGGCCTCGGGGAGGGCCGCGATCGACGGATAGGCTCGGTGCCCGAAGATCCGGTCCCGCTTTGGATTGACCGGATACACCGGGCCGGCGAAGGCGCAGAGGTTTTCCAGCACCGCGCGTCCGACGCTGCCGGCGGCCTCGGTCGCGCCGATCACGGCCACGGATTGCGGAGCGAAGAGAGCCTCGAGCGCCGAACCCTGCGATGGACGGAAGTCACGAGTGGGGTCTGCTGCCGCCCGCTGGATTTCGGTGATCTGCATGGGGTCTGAACGTTTCGCGGACGGTGGTTTTTGACCACTGCCGCACTCTCATCCTCGGCCCGGAGACCCTGGAACGCTCTACGATCCTTGCGGAATGCTATCCGCGGGTTGGCCGGGAGACCTACGGCGTCCGGCGATCCGGCGGCACCGGATCTTTGTTGCTCAGCACCTCCCGCAGGGTGGCGCTCAGGGAAGCGATGGTGAAGGGCTTCTGCAGAAAGCTGGCGAGCCCTTTGCCGCGGAAGCGCACCAGCGCCTCGTGCGCGTTGAAGCCGCTCATCAAAACCACCCGCACGTCGGGACGAAGCCGGCGCAGTTCCGTAAAGGTCTGCTCGCCATCCATGTGCGGCATGGTGAGGTCAAGCAGCACGAGTGCAAACTGTCGCGGGTTGGCGCGGAAAACTTCCACCGCTTCCCGGCCATCGGCGGCCAGCACCGGCTCGAAGCCCATTCTCCGCACCATGCGCGCCACGGTGCTGCGCATGGTTTCCTCGTCATCGACGACCAGCACGGCGCCCTCGCCGAGCCGTTCCAAAGCCACCGGCGGCCGCGGCGCGACGGCTTCGCCGCGCCCAGTCGCAGCCGGGAAGAGCAGCTTGAACGTCGTCCCGCGCCCCACTTCGGAATAGACCTTCATCGCCCCTTTGTGGCCGCGGACAATGCCGAGCACCGCCGCGAGCCCGAGCCCGCGTCCGGTGAATTTCGTGGTGAAGAAGGGATCGAAGATCTTCGTCTGCGTCTCCGCACTCATGCCGCAGCCGCTGTCCGCGACTTCGAGGGAAACATATTCGCCTTCCGGCAGCTCGGGATCCATCAGCGTGCCGTGGAGATACTGGCGATCGACGCAGGTCAGGCCGGTCGAGAGGCTGATCACGCCGCTCTTGTCGCCGATCGCCTCGGAGGCGTTGATCACGAGATTCATGATGACCTGCCGGATCTGCGTCGCGTCCACCTCGACGGGCGGGAGTCCTTTCTCGAGGCGAAACCGGAGGACGGCTTTCTTGCTGATCGAGATTTGCAGCATCTGCGCGGTTTGCTCGACGAGCTGGCCGAGGTCGAGCGCCTGCACGACGAAGCGGCCGCGTCCGGAGTAGGCGAGCATTTGCTTGCAGAGATCCGCGGCGCGGAGCGAAGCCTCGGTGATCTGGTCCACACACTCCTGCACGGGCGATCCGCGGGGCACGTCGAGCGCCGCGAGGCTGGCGTTGCCGAGGATGCTGGTCAGGAGATTGTTGAAATCATGCGCGATGCCGCCGGCGAGGACGCCGAGGCTTTCGAGCTTCTGCGTCTCCTGCATTTTCCGGTCGAGCGCCTCACGTTCGAGTTGCGCCTGCCGGCTCTGGGTGAGGTCGCGCGCGGTGGCGTAGGTGACGCTGTCGTGCTTGTCGAAGTAGGCCGTCCACGAGAGGAGGATGACCTTGCCGTCTTTGCAGACGTAGCGATTTTCAAAGTGCAACGAGGGCCGGACCGACACCTGAAGTTTCATCTCCGCCACCGTCTTCGCGCGATCCTCGGGCAGCACGAAATCGAGGTAAGGCTTCGTCACCAGCTCGC
>JBBQIZ010000069.1:0-20923 GCA_038325425.1 Chthoniobacterales bacterium | reverse complement strand
GGTCGCGGCGAGAAGTTGGCGCGCCATCTGGTCGTAGGGCGTGTTCGCGAGGATGTTGTCGCGCACCCAGGAGTGGAAAGCAAAGTTCGCGGTGATGTCGTTGGCCGCGTCGCGTTTGTTGCGGAGCAGCGGCGCCCATTTGCTGGCGAAATAGTCCGCGTAGTCGCCGCTGGCGAGCAGCGTCTCGATGAGCTTCTCGCGCTTGTCCGGTGCTTCGCTGGCGAGAAAGGCGCGCGTTTCCTCGACCGTCGGCAGGCGCCCCGCGATATCGAGCGACGCCCGGCGCAGGAAGGTCGTGTCATCGCAGACGGGCGACGGCGGCACGCCGATCTGCTGGAGGTTCGCAAAGACGAATTCGTCGATGAAGTTCTTCGTGGGCGGCAGGTTCTCCACCGGCGCACCGAGAGGGATCGAGGCGCTGTAAACCGACACCAGCCCCTGATAACGCACCATGATCGCAACGTTGCCCGGCAGGTCGTGGATCTTCACCAGCCCCTCTTCGGTGGCCTCGGCCATGTTCTTGTCATTCGGCTCGTAGAGCGCCGCGTGGGTCACATCGCGCGTCGTGCTGTTGGAAAAATGCGCCGTCACCTTGAGCTGCTGCTCCGTCTTGAATTTCATCAGCCCGCGCTTCGGCTGCACGTCGATCGACACGAGTTTCGGGTCGGTCTCCTTCGTATACGGCATCCCTTCGCTGATCCACCGGACCAGCGTTTTGTAGCCCTCGGAACTCGGATCGAGTTTCTTGCCGCCGCCATGCGGCACGATATTCGCCGCCTTCAGCACCAGCAGGCTGTGCTCGGGCGCCCCGGGGAACACGCGCCTCCCCTTCCCTTCCTTGACGATGTGCTCGTAATCCTCCTCCGGCTCAAACCCGAGCAACGACAACCGGAACCCGCGCTGCCCCATGCCCGCCTTCGCATGACAGCCGCCCGCGTTGCAGCCAGCTTTGGTCAGGATCGGCGAGATGTCGTTGATGAAATTTAACGAGTCCCCGGACTCCGCCGCGAAACCGGGCACCGCCAGTGCCAGAGCTGCGATCGCGATTTTGAAAACAGCGAAGCAGCGAGAATTCAAGGGACGAGGGACGGGCATGTGCTGGGTGTTGTGTGCGGCGGAAGCGATTTACCGGAATTGGTGACTTTTCTCCTCTTATTAGCCATTTCGACGATGGAATCTTTGAGGAGATTGCGTGGGAAGGTGCGAGGCCGGGCAATTCCTGATTAGCCCGCCGTCACATCCGCTCGTAGCTCCGCAGCCAGCGCGATTCTTTGCTCTCCGCCCCCGCGCTCACTTGCTGGCGAGCAGGAGCCTCCGCGCTTCAGCGAGGTCCTTCTTCTGCGCGGCGCTGACTTTCGGGTAGTGCAGATTGAGCGACGAGAGCGCATCGATCACCGCCGCGGCCACGACCACGCGCGTGAACCACTTATTATCCGCAGGCACCACATACCACGGCGCCTCCTCCGTCGCCGTCTCGCGGATCGTCTCCTCATACGCCTTCATGTAGTCGTCCCAGAATCCGCGCGACGTCACATCGCCGGCCGCGAATTTCCAATGCTTTTCCGGCTGTTCGAGCCGCTCGAGGAAGCGTTTCTTCTGCTCTTCTCTGGAAACGTGCAGGAAAAATTTCAGGACGATGGTTCCGTTGCGGTGCAGGTAACGCTCGAACGCGCGGATGTCCTGAAACCGCTCGTCCCAGATCTTTTTCGTCACGAGCTCCGGCGGCAGCTTCTGCGCCGCGAGAAACTCCGGATGCACGCGCACCGCGAGCGTCTCCTCGTAATAGCTGCGATTAAAAATACCGATCCGCCCGCGCTCCGGCAGTTCCTTGATGCAGCGCCACAAATAGTCGTGATCGAGGTCCGTGCTCGTCGGTGCCTTGAACGACGCCACCTGGCAGCCCTGCGGATTCACGCCCGACATCACATGCTTGATCGTGCCGTCCTTCCCCGCCGCATCCATCGCCTGGAAAATGAGCAGCACCGACCAGCGGTCCTGCGCGTAAAGCACGTCCTGCAACTCGGCGAGCGCCCCGACGCCCGCTTGCAGGGCCTCTTTCGAGCGCGGCTTGTCCTCGTCGGTAAAGTCCTGCGTATCGCCCGGATCGACATCCTTCAACCGAAACTTCCTCCCTTTGGTGACGCGATAGGGTTTGGAAAAGCGGTGGGCTGCTTCGATGACGTGTGTGCGTTTCATATCATTGGGAAGTTGGGAAAATGGGCTTGGCAGCGTCGCACGTCAAACATCCTGCGCCGCGGCACCGCCGGCATTCATCGGACCTTGGTCCGATGGGGAGACATCCAGCCTGCAGCGCCTGCTCAAAGCTGGCCTTCGATCGGGAGCCAACTCAACAAGTTGACCTTGGCGCGCAGCCAGAGACTTGCTTCGGGTTCGGAGCCGAGGCGGATGCGCTTGCCGTCCCGCTCCGTGGTCCAGAAGAGTCGATGTCCGTCGAGTTGTACGCGGTAGGCGTTGCGACCGAGGTTGCTCCTGACCTCTTTCGCCAGTGCAGACGCGAGCGGAGGGCAATCGACGAGCACGCCGTTCTCGGTGTTCAGGCGAAGCGAGCGCGGGTCGAGATTCATCGAGCCGACGAAGATGGAGCGACGGTCGAAGGTGAACGTTTTGGCATGCAGGCTCGCACGCTTGGAGCCGAAGACTCCGCCCGGGCCGCCGTGCTGGCCCTCGCGGATCCGCCCCCAGCCACCGGTGGTTTTGTTTTCGTAGAGCTCGACGCCCGCGCGGAGCAGCGGCACGCGGTAGCGCCGATAGCCGGCATGGACGGCGGCCACGTCGGTCGAGGCGAGCGAGTTCGTCAGCACGATGACGCGGACGCCGCGCCGGCGCAGTTCGGTGAGATTGGCGACGCCGCGTTTCCCTGGGATAAAATAGGGCGAGACGATGACCAACTCGCACTTCGACTTGCCGACGATGGACCGAAGCTGCGGCGCGAGATGGGTAGTCGTGTCGTCGGTGGCGGCGGTCACTTTGCTGGGGTCGTCATAGAGCGCCCAGGCCCGTCCCGGCAAAAATGGGACGAGGCCCCGCCGAAGTCGGGTCGCAAACGTATTCTCGGGGAGCGGGTGGAGATCCTTCCCGGTAGTGAGCGACGCGCGCAAAGTGGTGGCCCGCTCGGGCGTCGAGTGCTGCCGCGTGAGGGCGGTGATGGCGATCGCAGACGGGCTGTTCCAGTAAAGATCGAACGAGTGCGAGACCTCGCGCACGACCGGGCCGACGGCGGCGAGGTCGAGGTCGGCGAAATTCACCTCGCCATGCACGCCGAAGTATTCGTCGCCAATGTTCCGCCCGCCCACGATGGCGACCGCATTGTCCGCGATCAGCGCCTTGTTGTGCATGCGGCGATTCACCCGGCTGAAATCCAGCGCCGCGCCGAGCAACCGCGCGGAACGAATGACCACGGGATTGAACAGGCGCACCTCGATGTTCGGATGGTGATCAAGCGCGAGGAGATTTTCATCGCGCGGGGAGGCGCCGACATCGTCGAGCAGCACGCGCACGCGGACGCCGCGATCCGCGGCCTGGAGCAGTTCGTGAATGAGCCGTTTGCCGGACTGGTCGCTGTGCCAGATGTAATACTGCAAGTCGAGGCTGCGCTCCGCGAGTCCGGCGAGGGCGAGGCGCGCCGCGAGAGCGCCGGACCCGGTGGCGAGCGCGTGCAGGCCGGATTGGCGTGGGTGAGAGGAGACGAAGGGCTGAATGGCGCGGCTAAGTTTGGTGCCCTGACGTTCGCTCAGCCCGCGTGACGCCGGTCGTCCATCGGTCTTCGGCAAACCCGCGCAGCCAGCAAACACCGCGGCGGCGACGAACAACGCGCCAAATCTATTCCACCGGCAGACGCTCGCGGGCTTCATGCAGAGGAATGTGTGGGCGAAGCCGCCGCCGGCGAGGAAGACGTGACGCAGGACACCAGCCTGAGTCCAAGCAAGATAAGGACAGCGTGGAGGTTCATCGGGAGACCGGTCCGCAGCGCGGGATTTCCTTGTCGAAGTGTTCGGCTGAGAGCGCGCGGCAGAGGAAGCCACCGGAGAGGTTGCGGGCCTGAAAGCCGTGTTGCAGGAGGATCCGCGTGGCGTTGTAGGCGCGCTGGCCGGAGCGGCAGGTGACGAGGATTTCGCGGTCGCGCGGCAGCTCACCGAGTCGCGCGCGGAGTTGGGTCAACGGGATGTTCACGGCGCCAGGCTCGCGTTCGACGGCGAGTTCGACCGCTTCGCGCACATCGAGAATGAAGGCGCCGTCCACGGAGTCCCAATGCGCCAGCGGCATGTCGCCGCGGAGGACATCGGCGGCGACCATTCCCGCGAAATTGACGGGGTCTTTCGCGCTGCCGAATTGAGGCGCGTAGCAAAGCTCTGCCTCCTCAAGATCGTAGATCGTCGCGCCCATCTGGATCGCCATCGCCAGTGCGCTGATCCGCTTGTCCACGTTGTCCTCACCGAGCGCCTGCGCGCCGAGGAGCCGGCCGTCGGATTTGCGGAAAAGGACCTTCATCGCAATCGGCTTCGCGCCGGGGTAATAGCCGGCGTGCGAATTCGGGTAGAGGTAGATCTTCTCGTAATCGGTGTCGCCGAGCCGCTGCAGCGTCTTCTCGGTCGCGCCCGTCCACGCGGCGGTGGCGCCGAAGACGCCGATGATCGCCGTGCCCTGCGTGCCGCGGTAACGCGAGTCGCGCCCGGCGATCACGTCGGCGGCGATGCGACCCTGGCGGTTCGCGGGGCCGGCAAGCGCGATGAGGCTCCATTCGCCGGTGACGAAGTCTTTCACCTCCACGGCATCGCCGACCGCGAAGATGTCCGGATTGCTCGTGCGCATGTGTTCATCCACGCGGATGCCGCCGCGCGGGCCGATTTCGAGGCCGGCCATTTTCGCGAGCCCGATCTCGGGGCGCACGCCGAGCGCGAGGATCACGATGTCTGCGGGATGCACCTTGCCGGATTTGGTCTGCACGCGGATGCCGCCGTCGGGGCACGCCTCGAAGCCCGCCACGCCATCGCCGAGCGCGAGCCGCACGCCGTGCTGCTGCAGCCGCCCTTCGACGAGCCGCGCGTGTTCGCGATCGAGCGGCGCGAGCACCTGATCGAGCATCTCGACCAGCGTCACCTCGAAGTCGCGATGGACGAGATTCTCCACCATCTCGAGGCCGATGAATCCGCCGCCGATGACCACGGCACGCATGGTGGGGCGTTGCGTCTGGTAGCCGCCATACCGGTCCATGCCGGTGAGGAACGCCGTGCCCTTTTCGATCCACTCACGGATCGCGCGCGCATCGGGGACCGTGCGCACGTGGAAGATTCCCGGCAGATCGATGCCCGGCAGCGGCGGGCGAATGGACGCCGCGCCGGGTGAGAGCACGAGCTTGTCGTAGGACTCGCTCGTCACCTCGCCGGTCTCCACGTTTCTCAGATCAACCGTCTTCTTCACCGGATCGATCGCCACCGCCTCGCAGCGCGTCCGCACGTCGATGGCGAACTGTTTGCGGAAGGTCGCCTCACTCGCCACGAGCAAGCTCGCTTCCTCCGGAATCAGGCCGCCGACGTGATACGGCAGCCCGCAATTCGCATACGAAACATATGGCCCGCGCTCGACCATGATGATCTGCGCCGTCTCGTCGAGCCGCCGCAGCCGCGCCGCACATGAAGCACCGCCCGCGACACCGCCGACGATGATGACTTTGGTGCCCTGTGTTTTCGTTTTGGTTTCCATGGGGGCGCTATTCGGCTGGAGGGAAACGCAGGAATTCGACGCGGTAGTTTGCGTCCGGGTTTTGCGTGGAGGGGCCGGCGAGCAGGATGGCGAGGCGGGGGGGCACCCCGCGCTCGCGGAGCCAGCGGTCGATGAAGCCACGCCAGTCTTCCGGTTCGGTCTCGGCGTGGATCGCGCTGACACCGTAGGAAAACGCGAGGCCCGCGCAGACCGCCGTGTCGCGGCTCAGGGCAACGATCCAGACGCGCGGCTTGTAGCGCGAGATCATGCGCGCGGTGGTGCCGGAATGGGTGGGGACGAAGACCGCCGACGTGGGCGCGACTTCGATCGAATACTCCACCACCGCTGCGATGGCCTCGTCCGCCGTTTCCGGCGTCGCGAGCTGCTGAGGAGTCTCAGCGGGCCGCCGCGCCGCTTCGCGAAACGCCTCGGCGCTGGCCGCGATCCTCGCGAGCATGGCCACGGATTCCTCGGGGAATTTACCGATCGCGGATTCGCCGGAAAGCATGATGCAATCGGTGCCATCGAGGATCGCGTTGGCCACGTCGGTCGCCTCGGCGCGCGTGGGCAGACGACTGGTGGTCATGGATTCGAGCATCTGCGTAGCAGTGATGACCGGCTTCCCCGCCGCAGTGGCCTTGGCGATGATCTGCTTTTGGATCACAGCGATCTGTTCGATCGGCACCTCCACGCCGAGATCACCGCGCGCGACCATGATGCCGTCTGCGGCGCGCAGGATTTCATCGAGATGCGTGAGCGCTTCGGAGCGTTCGATCTTCGCGATAATGAAAGGGTGTTTACCGAGCGCGGCGGCGGCGGCGCGCACAGCTTCGATGTCCGCCGCGCGCTCGACGAACGACTGGCTGATCGCGTCCACGCCTTGCGCGAGCGCGAACTCCAGGCACGCGCGGTCGTGATCGGTAAACGAGCTGATCCCGAGGTCGATGCCCGGCAGGTTCAGGCCCTTCTTGGAGCGCAGTTCACCGCCGACGGCGACTTTGCAGTGCACCTCTGGACCCGCGACACGTTCGACGAGCAGTAGAATGAGGCCGTCGTTGAGGAAGATCCGGTCGCCCGGTTTCACCACGCGCGGCAGCGGCTCGAAGCTCATCGAAACACGCCGCGCATCGCCGACCAGGTCCTCGCTGGTCAGCGTGAACGGATCGCCGGGCGCGAGGTGGATCGGCTCCGGCTCGATCTGGCCGACGCGGATCTTCGGACCGGGCAGGTCGGCCATGATGGTCACCCGTCGGCCCGTCGCTTTTTCTGCCGCGCGGATGCGTGCGATGCAATCTGCGTGGCCGGCAAAGTCGCCGTGCGAAAAGTTCAGCCGCGCGACATTCAGCCCGGCACGAATGAACCGCTCCAGCATCTCCGGCGCATCCGAAGCGGGGCCGATGGTGGCGACGATTTTGGTTTTGTTGGGTGGCATGTTCATGAGTTTTGCGGATCACTCTGGATGCCTTCGAGGTGACCCTGCACGCCGATATGGATATTGGCAGACATGAATGTGGCGACAGCTACGCACGCCTCGTCGCCGCAGTCGAACTCCGCGCGCGGCGCGACCGCTTGGTTTTCATCCAGCGACGCTGGGCGGTTTGCGGATGGGAGACGCCATCGCCGAGTACCCGAACGTACCCTCGGAAATCCTCATCCCACGCAACGCCTGGGCCGACCAAGCCGCTTACGACGGCACTGCCAAAAAGCTCGCTGGCCTGTTCAACAAAAACTTCGAGACTTACGCTGCCGGTGCGAGCGCCGAGGTGAAAGCCGCCGCGCCGAAGGCGTCATGGCGCGTTTTTTTGAAACGAGCCGGGAAGCCGCCCGCGAACTGCTTCGGCGGTGGCTCGACTCAAAGGCCGAACGCCGTGTCCATCTGCGCGGCGACGCCCTTGAGGTATTCGAGATCCCCACTGGCGACCTCGGCGGCGAGCCAGCCGTGGAAATTGATTTCGTGCAGCGCCTTGCGCACGTCGGCGTAGTCGATGTCACCTTCGCCGATCGCGGTGAACTTGTTCTCCGCACGGGAGAAACCTTTCACGTCCAGCTTCAGCACGCGATGTCCGAGCTGGCGAATCCAGTCGCCCATGCTCCCGTATTTCCAGTGGTTGCCGATGTCGAACTGCATCCCGACCCACGGCGAACGGAACTCGTCGACATACTTCACAAACTTGTCGGCTTTCTGGTCGGAGCCGCCGTCGTGATTGTAGAGGAATTGGTTCCACACGTTCTCGATCACGATCTGGACGCCGAGTTGCGCCGCCAGCGGCACGGCCTTCGCGATGTTCTCCACGGAGCGCGGCCAGATCTCGTTCTCGGGACCGTCCTCGCCTTTGCCGACGACCAGCAGCACGCTGTGCCCGCCCACCTCTCGAGTGTCGCGCAGGGCCTGCTTCAGGTTTTCAAGCGCCTGCGCGCGCGTGGCCGCAGCGGCGCTCGTGTGGCGAATCTTCCAATGGTCGCCGCACACGCTGCCATCCACGGGCAGGCCCGACTCGGCGATGGCCCGCTTCGTCTCGGCGACGTCGTTGCCCGGAAACCCCATCTCCACGCCTTGGAATCCCGCGGCTTTGGCGATCGTGAATTTCTCCGTCAGGCTCCCGGGCGCCTTGATCATGCCGACCTTGAGAGTCTTGTACAAACGCCCCGCGAGCGCCTGCGGGACATCGGGTGCAGCAGCCGCGCGGCGGCTCGTGGCCAGCAACGTCCCTGCGGTGACGAGCGAGGCTTGCGTGAGAAAATGACGACGGCTGAGGGGGATGGATGGATTCATAGAAGGAGGAGAAAGACTGGGTGGGGAAACGTTCAAAGCGGCGTGAGTTCCAGCACGGCGAGCACCGGGCGATGATCGGACGCCATCGCTTCGGGAAGCACTTCAATGCTGACGACTCGGAACTGGCTCGTCTCGCGGAAGAAGATGTAGTCGATGCGCGATTTCGGATTCACCGAGGGCGCCGATGGAGCGCGGGCGGCGTCGGTCGCGTGGCTCCAGTGTTTTTCGAGAATGGCGATGGGCTCTGCCTCGGGCGTGGCGTTGAAATCACCGGCCAGGATCGTGCGCAGCTGATCGGCAGGCGCGGCGAAGAGCGCGTTGATCGCTTTGGCTTCCTCGACGCGATCCTCGGGGACGTTGTGCTGAAAGTGCGTGCTGATGAAGCGCAGCGGCTTTCCATCGGGCGCCTGCACGATGACGACCATCGCGCCGCGCGGATAGGTTTGCCGTTCCGGCGTGGCGTCGGTGTAAGGCAGCGGCTGGATGAGCTCGTCGAGAATGGGCAGGCGCGTGAGCACGGCGTTGCCGAACAGGCCGCCCTCGTAGTGCTGCGTGGGACCGAAGCGCGCGGTGAGGCCGGTCAGTTCGCCGAGCTTCTGCAACTGATGCACCCGGCCCGAGCGCCGCACCCCGACATCGACTTCCTGCAGTGCCACGAGGTCGGGCTTGGCAGCTTTGATCACTTCGGCCAAGCGCTCGATGTTGTATTCCCCATCCATCCCCTGGCCGTAGTGAATGTTGTAGCAGAGGACGCGCAACGTGGGCGGTGTCTGGGCGGATGCCGCCGTGAGGCTGAGCGCGAGGCTGAGGAGAAAGGTGAGCAGCTTCATGAAGGGGGAATGAGTTCCGTCAAACATTACACCGGCCACCCAGCCCGGTCCTTTGCCACAATCGTAGCTTTTCGGCGCGTGAAGGCTTCCGGTCCTATCTCGGAGCGGAGTTACTGAGCCGCCGATCGTACCGCAGCGCGCGCCTGACTCGCGGATGCAGGCCGCCGCCCGCGCGGGTCGGCGCTGGATTTGATCGCCGTCGAGCTTGGGAAGGCTACTCTCGCCGGCCATCAATCCACGAGTCCTGCAATCCCAAGCGCCGACTATGAACGAACCCGAAACATCGGTCGTCAGATCACCGGCGTTTGCCAACTGAAGCTCACGGATGCCGCTGCAAGCGCTCTCGCTCGGTTGTGAAGTCGATGTCTGGAAGCCGCGGAGGGGTGTCGTGCACAGCGTTTTCGCGCGGGCGGTGAATCTGCTCGTCGATGGCGAGATGTGGACGGTGCTCGGCGCTTCTCGACCGGACGCGCCGTTCGGCATTCGGCTCGCCCACAGCGATGGCGGCTTTGATGCAACCGTTGGCGATCGGGTCAATGTCCGAGCCGGTTTTGTCAGAGCGGGTCGCCTGATCGTCGATTGCCGAACCGCAACGCGCTGGGCACCCACCAAGTGGGCGCGACCGAAGGACGGCCTCGCGGCTCGGCTTGCCGCTTTGGAAGATGCGGCGCTTTCGCGGGCCTGGTCGGAATCCGCCGGCATGGCCGCCGCCGTGACCACCGCGCTGCACGGCCCGGAAACGGAACTCATCGCCGCCGCGCGCCGGACGGTTGGGCGCGGTCCGGGACTGACTCCGTCAGGCGATGACGTTCTTGTCGGCATCCTCGCGCTTCTTACTTCCGGGGCGGCAGGGGCAGCAGGAGTCCAAGCGGCATCGCGACTCGTTCGCGCGCTGCCTCCGGGGTTGCCGACGACCTCGGACATCAGCCGGCACCTGCTGAGCCAAGCCGCGCGCGGCCTGCCCGGGCGGGCGCTGCACGATCTTGGCCAGGCGCTGATCGAAGGCGCGCCGCCCGACATTTTTTCCGCTGCCATCGCGCTCGTGCTGGACACCGGCGCCACCTCCGGGGCAGATGCTTGCATGGGTTTCGCCGCCGCCTGTCGCTCCTTTTTCCTCAACACCGAACTGGCCGCCGCGTGAGTATTTCTTCGCGTTCCTATCCCAATCTCTACAAGGACTCCGTCTCGCTGATGAAGGTGTCGGCGCAAGTGGTTGCTGTGCCCGGAGTTGAAACGGCGTCGGTCATCATGGCCTCCGCGACCAACGTCGAAAATCTCGCCGCCGCGGGGCTCGGCGCGTTCGAGGTGAAGCCGAACGATCTCATCGTCGCCGTCGCGGGCAGCGACGAAGCCTGTGCGGAGGCGCTCGCCAAAGCCGACGAATTACTGAAGGAAAGCGCGCGCGGCGGAGGCGACGAAGGCAGCGGTGCGCCGCAGCCGATCACCAGCCTGCAAATGGCCGTGAGCAAAGATCCGGCGTCCAACTTCGCGCTCGTCTCGGTGCCGGGCGATTACGCCGCAGCCGAGGCGATGAAGGCGCTGCGACTCGGCATGGATGTGATGATGTTCAGCGACAACGTGCCGGTGGAATCCGAGCGTGCGCTCAAGCTCTACGCGCAGGAGCACGACCTCATGGTCATGGGCCCGGACTGCGGCACCGCGATCGTCAACGGCATCCCGCTCGGCTTTGCGAACGTCGTGCGGCGCGGCCCGATCGGCGTGGTCGGCGCATCCGGCACGGGCACGCAGGAAGTGACCGTGCGCATTCACCAACTCGGTTCCGGCGTCTCGCAGGCGCTCGGCACCGGCGGGCACGATCTCGCGGCGGCCATCGGCGGCATCTCGATGTTGCACGGGCTGAAGGCGCTCGATGAAGATCCGGACACGAAAGTCATCGTGCTCGTCTCGAAACCGCCGGCCCGTGAAGTCGCCGACAAGGTTCTAGCCGCTGCCGAGGCCAGCGCGAAGCCGGTCGTCGCGATTTTTCTCGGCGCCGATCCCGACACCATCACGCGCCATGGTGTCCATGGCGCCGCTTATCTTGCGCAAGCCGCGGACATGGCCGTGGCGCTCGCGAAAGGGCAGCAGCCGCAGCGCAAAGCCATCGCGGTGTCGAACGACGCGCAGCGCAAAATCAAAGAGCTGGCGCGCGCGATGGCGCCGAGCCAGCGCCATGTGCGCGGCATTTTCTCGGGCGGAACCTTCTGTTTCGAAGCCCAACTCATCCACGCCACCGCCGGCTTCCCGGCTTTCTCGAATGCTCCGACTTCCGGCAACCAAAAGCTGACCGACGTGAACAAGAGCCTAGAGCACACGATCATCGACATGGGCGACGACGACTTCACGCAGGGCCGGCCACACCCGATGATCGACCCATCGTTGCGCGACGCGCGCATCCGCGAGGAGGCGGCTGATCCGACGACGGCGGTCGTGCTTTTCGACGTGGTGCTCGGCTACGGCGCATCCGCCGATCCGACGGCGGGGCTGATCAGCTCCATCGCGCAGGCGAAAGCGAAGGCACAAGCCGAAGGACGGCGCGTCGCGTTCATCGGCTACGTCTGCGGCACCGATCAGGACCCGCAGAACTGCGCGGCCATCGTCGCCGGGCTGCAATCCGCGGGCGTGCTCGTCGCGTCGTCGAATGCCGAAGCCGCGACGTGGTCCGCCGCACTGATTACCGAACGCCAGGGAGCAAACGCATGAAGCCATTATTCCAACAGGATCTGAAAGTCGTGAACGTCGGCCTGCAGGGTTTCGCCGACAACATCGTCGCGGCGGGCGGCGCCGTGACGCATCTTGCCTGGGCACCGCCCGCGGGCGCGGATGCCGTGCTCGGCTGGAAACTCGCGAACCTCCTCGGCGAACCGCGCATCGAAGATGCGAACCGCGTCGCCTACGAGCGTTACCTCGCCGCGCAACCGCGCCTCATCGACCTCGTGCTCGCGCGCGAAGTGATCGCCGGGCTGGCGGGAGGCGAGCGGCGCATCCTGCATTCCGGTCCGCCGATCGCGTGGGCCGACATGTGCGGGCCGCAGCAGGGCGCGATCACCGGTGCGATTCTTTACGAAGGCTGGGCGGACTCGCTGGAGGCGGCGGAAAAACTCGCGGCGTCCGGCAGCATCGCTCTCGAACCGTGCCACCACCACGGCGCGGTCGGGCCGATGGCCGGGATCATCAGCCCGTCGATGCCCGTTTGGGTCGTGGAGAATGCCGACCGCGGCAACCGCGCCTTTTGCACACTTAACGAAGGGCTCGGCAAAGTGCTGCGTTTCGGCGCGAATTCTCCGGATGTCATCGAGCGCCTGCGCTGGCTGGGCGGCGAATTTTTCACCACGATGCAAGTCGCCGTGCGCGGTCTCGCCGACGCGAATCTCAAGCCGCTCATGGCACAGGCGCTGCACATGGGCGACGAACTGCACAACCGTAACGCCGCCGCGTCCGGCCTGCTCTTCAAGCGCTTCACGCTCGCGCTGCTTGCCTCGAAACTTGACCCCGGCGCCATTCAGCGCGCGCTCGCGTTTGTTGCGGGCAACGACCACTTCTTCCTCAACATCTCGATGGCCGCGTGCAAGTCGATGTCCGACGCCGCGCACGGCGTGCCCGGCAGCAGCATGGTCACGGTCATGGCGCGCAACGGCGTGAACTTCGGCATCCGCCTGAGCGGCACCGGCGACCGCTGGTTTCAGGCGCCCGCAAATCCCGTCGATGGACTCTACTTCCCCGGCTACTCGGTCGAAGATGCGGCCGCGGACCTCGGCGATTCCGCGATCACGGAGACAAATGGGCTCGGCGGTTTCGCCATGGCTGCCTCGCCCGCGATCGTGCAGTTCGTCGGCGGCACACCCGCCGATGCGACCGCAAACAGCCGGCGCATGCTCAGCATCACGCTTGGTGCGAATCCCGCGTTCACGCTGCCGCCGCTGAATTTCGGCGGCACGCCCGCCGGCATCGATGCAAGGCTGGTGGCTGATTCCAGGGTGCTGCCGATCATCAACACCGGCATCGCGCATCGCAAGGCGGGCGTCGGCCAGATCGGCGCGGGCATCACCACGGCGCCGATGGCGTGCTTCGGCGAAGCCATCGCCGCCCTCGCTGCCGAACTCAAAAACGTATGAACAAGATCGCCGTCGTCGCCTTTGGAGGAAACGCGCTCGTCACCGATGCCGAGCACGACTCCATCCCCGAGCAATACCAGACCGTCTGCCGCACCGTCTCGCACCTCGTCGATTTGATCGAGCAAGGCTGGCGGCTCGTTGTCTCGCACGGGAACGGCCCGCAGGTCGGCTTCATCTTGCGCCGCTCGGAACTGTCGCAGGACGAGGTCGATCCCATTCCCGTGGACTATGCCGTCGCCGATACACAGGGCGCGATCGGCTACATGTTCGTCAAGGCGCTGACCAACGAACTGAACCGACGCGGCCTCGCGCGGCCCGTCGTCGCGCTCGTCACGCAAAGCGTCGTCGATCCCGCCGACGAAGCCTTCAGGAATCCGACGAAACCCATCGGCTCCTTTTTGAATGAAGCCACCGCGCGTGCCCGGCAGAAGGCGCTCGGCTGGACGATCATGGAAGACGCCGGCCGCGGCTGGCGGCGCACCGTTCCTTCGCCCCGCCCGACGCGCATCCTCGAAACGGAAACGATCCGCACCTTGCTCGACGCTGGCGCGGTCGTTGTCGCGGCGGGCGGTGGCGGCATCCCCGTGGCCGTGCAGCCCGACGGCACCATCGTCGGCGTCGAGGCCGTGGTGGACAAAGACCTCGCCAGCGGCCTGCTCGCGCACGCACTCGGCGCCGACCTGCTGCTCATCCCCACCGGCGTGCCGCGCGTCGCCATTCGCTTCGGCACGCCCGAGCAGCGCTGGCTCGACCGCATCACCGTCGAGGAGGCCCGCGCGATGATTCAGTCGGGCGAATTCGGCAAAGGCAGCATGGAACCGAAGGTCGCCGCCGTGGCCGACTTCGTCGCAAGCACGCCCGGCGCCGTCGGCGTCATCGGTTCGCCCGACGAGATGCGCGCGATCATCGAAGGCCGCTCCGGCACCCGGATCATCAGCGCTGCCGCGAGTTAACCGCGGCAACCAGTGGCGCCGGAGCATTCGACGAGCATCGCCATTTGGGCCAACTCGCCTACGCTGTCGGAAATCCAAACCTTGATCTGATGCGCCAGTTCCTCACCTCCATTTTCATTTTGCTGCTCACTGCGACCATCGCGCTGGCGCTTGATCCACAGACCACGGCCGAAATCGATGGATTGATTGCTTTCGTCAAAAGCTCCGACGTTCGTTTCATTCGCAACGGTAAGGAATACTCGGCAGCGGAGGGTGCGGATCATCTGCGGAGCAAACTCGGCAAGGCCGGCGACCGCGTGCAGACGACCGACGACTTCATCAACGGCATTGCCAGCAAGAGTTATCTCTCCGGCAAACCTTACATGGTGAAATTTACGGACGGCCGCACGCAGCCGACCGGCGAATGGCTCCGGGCGCATCTGACCGAGGTGCGGAGGAACAAGCGGTGAACGTCGATTTGTGAGTTCGGCGACTCCCCCGCTTCGCGCTCGCCGCGGCATACTTGTGAGCAACATCGGACCGCATCTCGTTGCCGGGCCGGACCGGGCCGTCACCAACTTGACCGCCCCGCTCTGCGACGTGCCGAAGATGTCCTGAGGCAACAAGCCGACGGACGGCGGTCACTTCCTCCTCTCCCCGCAGGAACGTCAGGAGTTGATCGCCGCCGAGCTGGGAGCTGCCGCCTTCATCCGGCCTTACAAGGGCGGGCAGAATTTCCTCAACAAGTCACGATCCCCCGTCTATTCCTCTCCGCCCTATGACTCCAACTCGCACGGGGGTCCTCGCCGCCCTCGCCGCCGCCTTCGCCCTCGCCGGTTGCGCGCAATACGCCCAAGTCTCGCAAATTCGGCCGCAACTCCGCCCCATTAGGACCACCGTGGCCGCGATGGCCTCGATCGAGCAGGGCCTCGTAAAGGCCATGCAAGCCGGGCCCCGCAGACCCCTCCCGGCACTGGGCGAATACCTCACCGCGGCGCAGTTCGCCGCGGAGCAACTTAAACGAAATCAAAACGACGCGACGGCGCGCGAGATTTATAACTTCGCCGTCGGGCGGGTCATCGGCACGATCCAGGAGGCGCAGCTCGACCCGTGGTCGCAGCCGCTGCCAGTGCCGTCGGCGAGCGGTGACTTCATGCTCACCCACCGCCCCGATCCGCGCCCGCAGTGGCATCCGGCGCTCTACGATTTCACCCCGGCGGATCAGTTCGACGTCAAGGGCACCTACGTCTCCGAACGGAACCTGAAGGAAGGTTTGGGCGCGCCGCTCGTCGCCATCGGGCGCGGGATGAATGAGCATGCGAAGCGCGATTTCACCTCGCCGAAGCTCTACTACGGAGTCACTGCGGTGATCCGTTTCGAAGGTCGGCGCGCCGTGATCGCGTTTGAAGATCCGCTCGTCACCGAGCGCGTGACGCTCGACGGACACAGCTTCGCCCTCGCGGCGGACTTCACGGTGCCCATCGCGGTCATGCTCGCGCAGTCCAATCCGAAGAAGATGGAACTCGCGCGCCTGCTTAACCCGGCGAAATTCGCGGAGACGGCCCGCATCGCGCGGCTCCAGCCCTACGACCCCGACAAGACCGTCGTGCTCGTCATCCACGGCCTCATGGATTCGTCCGCGACATGGGCGCCGATGATCAACCACCTGCGCGCCGATGAGCTGATCCGGCGCAATTACCAGTTCTGGTTTTACAGTTACCCGAGCGGCTACGCGTATCCTTATTCGGCGGCGCTCCTGCGGCGCGAACTCGACGAGGTGCAGAAGCGCTTTCCGACGCGCAAGAAGATGGTCGTCATCGGGCACAGCATGGGTGGTTGCATCAGCCGGCTCATGATCACGGATACCGGGGACAAGGTCTGGCAAACCTTCTTCCGCAAAACGCCCGCAGAGACACCGCTCTCGCCGGAGAGCCGGCAGCTTTTCGCCGACTCGCTCATCTTCCTCCACCGGCCGGAAGTGGGTCGCGTCATCTTCGTCTCCGCACCGCTGCAGGGCAGCGATCTGGCGAGCGGTTGGGCGGGGCGCATCGGCTCGCTGCTCGTGAGAGCGCCGGCGACCCTGCTCGGCGCCGGCACCGAAGCACTCAAGCTGGCCACCTTCCAGAGCGACGACCTGAGGCTCAAACGCATCCCGAACAGCGTGGACACGCTGGCCCCCAACAGCCGCTTTGTGAAAGCGATCAATACCGTCCCGGTCACGCCCGGCATTCCGCACCACGTCATCAGCGGCGACCGCGGCAAGGGCGGCAACAAGGATAAAACCAAGCCCATGATGTCCGACGGCATCGTGCCGTATTGGAGCAGCCACATGGAGACCGCGCAGAGCGAACTCGTCGTCCCGTCGAGCCACAGCGCGCACCAAAATCCGCAGGCCATCGAAGAGGTGCACCGCATCCTCAGGCTGCACGCCCGGTGAGCGTCGCGCATGCATCGATCAAACCGCACCGCATGAACTTCATCCGCACCGTCGCCACCCTCGCCTTTCTCACCACGACCGCCTTCGCCCAGATCGACGACAAGGCCTTTCTCGAGCAGTTTGAAAAAACCTTCGAGGCGGGCGGTAATGTGTCCGCGAAGGACTTCGTTCCCGACTGGCAGATGCGCGGCGCGCGGCACACCGTTCGTCCACTGGCCTACAACGTTGGCCTCAACAACACCTACTTCGTCGACACAGCGTCGGGCGTGCTGGAGATCACCGGCACACCCGCGCTCTTCGCGCGCATCCGCGAAATCTACGCGCTCGATTACCTGCGGGGGCTGAGCAAGACCGAGGAGTTTGGCAAGGCGCTGGGAAAATCGGTGGAGTCGAAAATCGAAAGCGTCGGCGGCGCCGTGCGCGACCCCGTGGGCACGATCAAGAATGTGCCCAAAGGCGCCTCGCGCTTTTCGGCCGCATCGGCGAGGGACTCAAGGGCGGCAAAAGCGCCGAGGAAACCGGCGGGCCGCTCGCGGGCATCACCGGTGTGAGCAAAGCCAAGGCGCAGCTCGCAGCGCAGCTCGGCGTCAGCCCGTACAGCACGAATGAAGAATTGCAGCGCGAACTCACCGCCTCCGCACAAGCGATGGCCGGCGGCGGATTGCTCGTCAGCGCGGCCACTTCGCTGGCCAGCGGCGGCGCCGCCACGGCGCTGACGGCGGTCGGCGTGAACCAGACGCTGCAGGGCACGCTCGCCAATTCCACGTCCGAAGACCTGCGCATCCTCAATCGCAAGAAATTGTTCGCGCTCGGGATCGACCGCGCGCGGGCCGACGAGTTCCTCATGCACCCGTGGTATTCGCCGTGGCACGAGACCATCATCACCGACGCGCTCGCGACGATCGGCGTCGATCCCACGGCCTTTCTCGCCCAGGCCTGCGAAGCCCTGACTCCCGAGGATGCGTTTTATTTCCAGCGCATCGCGCAACTCCTCGCGCGCTACCACACCACGAAGACGCCGCTCCGCGCCATCCGCATCCAACACGGCGTCGTCTCCGCGCTCGACCGCGACCGCATCCTCGTCGTTCCCCTTTCCTGCGACTACGCCATTTGGGCCGAGCGCGCCGCCCGCCGCTCCGAGGAATTCGCCGCCTCCGCTCGCAGCAACGCCGACATCAAGGGCCTGGCGCTCTGGGTGGACGGCCGGATCTCCGTCCGCCTCGCTCAGGAACTGACCACGCGCAAAATCAGCACGGTGACCGACGCGCTCGACCGCCCGTAAAAATCGGGCAGCCGCGCAACCCGGAGAATCCGCGCAGTCTCTCCTGAGGCAGCCCTCGTCCGGGCAAAATTCGACGGGTTCCCGGAACTCCACCACAGACCGGATCCACCGTTGGCGCGCTCGCTCATTGCGCTGGTTTCACCTTTCGGATACATCCGGCCCCACGATTGACGTGGGCGGGCCACCGCCCCCAATCGCCCCCCCGCGATTGAAAACTTTTTTCACCTCCCTCCTGCTCGCTCTGGCCTACTTCGCCACCGGGTGGCTTGGGTTAATGATGCCGGCTTTCGGCTCGCACATCACGCTGCTCTGGCTGCCGACGGGGATCGCCGTCGCCGCGCTGCTCCGGTGGGGCACGGGCTGCTGGCCGGGCATTGCACTCGGCGCATTCGCGGTGAATCTGGCGACCGGCGCGGCCGGGCCGATCGCGCTCGGGATCGCGGTGGGAAATACCCTCGGTCCGGTGCTCGCGGCCGTGGTCTTAAGGCGCACCGGCTTTCATCCTGCCTTCGATCGCGCCCGGGACATCCTCCTCCTCGCCGCGGCGGCGGCGCTCGGCATGCTGGTGACCTCCAGTCTCGGCGTCGCCACGCTGTCGTCCGCTGGGGCGCTGGCACCGCGAGGGATCGGACAGGCGTGGCTCACCTGGTGGGCGGGCGACGCCATCGGCGTGATCGCCGCCGCACCGCTGATCCTTACTTTCACGCCAGCAGGCCTGGCGGAGATCCGGCGCCGTCGGAAAGAATTTCTGATCTGGATCGGCGCGACCGTCCTCGGGACTTGGGTCGTTTACGGGGGGAATGCCGGTGAATCTGGCACGGTCCTCGCGGTCGCCTTCCTGCCGCTGCCCTTCATCGCGTGGGCGGCGCTGCGTTTCGGTGCGGTCGGCACATCGCTCGGGCTGATCATCCTCTCGGTGGGTGCGGCCTATGGCACGGCGGCCCTCCGTGGCCCGTTTTACCGGACGGAGGACGTGACGGTGTTGTGGCTCTACATGGCGACAGCCGCGGCCATCGGCTGGCTGATCGCCGCGCTCCACACGGCGCGGGTGCAGGCCACCGGCATCCGGCAACTTTTCGAACAGGCGCTAAGCGACGTCTCGCTCGGCGTGCTCCTCACCGGGCTCGACCGGCGCATCACCTACGCCAATCAAGGTTTCACCCGGCTCACCGGCTACACCGAGGCGGAGATGCTGGGCAAAAACTGCGCTTCCCTCCAAGGCCCGGAGACCGATCCCGAGACGGTGGACCGGCTGAAGACCGCGCTGCACGGCGACGGCTTTTTTGACGGCGAGATTCTCAACTATCGCAAGGATGGCACGGCTTTCTGGAATGGCCTGCTCATCTCGCCGGTGCGCGACGAGGGCGGCGCCATGACCGGTTTTCTCGGCATCCAGGGCGACATCACGCAGCGCAAACACGCGGAACTGGCGCTGCAGCAAAGCGAGGAGCACCTGCGCACGATCATCGAACTGGAGCCGGAGTGCGTGAAGCTGCTGGCACCCGACGCCACGCTGCTCGAAATGAACCCGGCGGGGCTCGCGATGATCGAGGCGGATTCGATCGAGGAAGTGCGTGGCCGCCAGATGAGCATACTCATCGTGCCCGGGGATCGGGCCACCTTTGGCGAAATGCACCGGCGGGTGATCGAAGGCGCGCCCGGCCGCTGCGAGTTCGGGATCGTGGGTCTGAAAGGGACGCGGCGCTGGATGGAGACGCATGCGGTGCCCTATCGCGACGCGCAGCGGAAGATCGTCGGCGCGCTCGGCATCACGCGCGACATCACGCAGCGCAAGGACGCCGTGACCGAGCTGGAGCGGAGCCTGTCCACGCTGCAGCTCTTCATCAATTCGGTGCCGGCTTACATTTCCTTCGTCGATGCCGACGAGCGCTATCGCCTGGTGAACCAGCGCTACGAGGAATTTTTCGGCATGCCCACCGGCCGGATCGTGGGCCTGCGCGTGAGCGAAGTGCAGGCGCCGGATGTTTACGCCGTGATGCAGCCGCACATCCGCGCGGCCCTCGCCGGGCAGACTGTCCGTTATGAATTCAGCGCGACCGGTCCGGACGAAAAGGCGCATTGGTTCGAGGTGCAATTGGCGCCCCGCCGCGACGACGACGGCGCGGTTTCCGGCTTCTTTGCGCTGACCTTCGACATCACGGAAAACAAGCAGGCCGCGGAGGCGCTGCGGGATAGCGAGGAGCGGCTGCGCCTAGCCATGTCCGCGACCCAGCAGGGCCTTTACGATCTCAATGTCCAGACCGGGGAATGCATCGTCACGCCGGAATACGCGCTCATGCTCGGCTACGATCCGGCGGAGTTTCACGAGACCAATGTCGAGTGGCGCGAGCGGCTGCATCCCGATGATCGCGAAAAGGTTTATGGGGCTTACACCGAATACGTGGCGGGCCTGCGGGACGAGTATCGCGTCGAGTTTCGCCAGCGCACCCGGGACGGCGGATGGAAATGGATTTTGTCCCTCGGCAGCATTGTCGCCCGAACAAAAGATGGGCAGCCGCTGCGCATGTTGGGCACCCACACCGACATCACCGAAGCCAAGCGCCTGGAGCTTGAGCGGGAGCAGTATTTCAAGTTCTTCCAGCTCTCCACCGACCCGATGTGCATCGCCGATCCCTTCGGTTGTTTTCAGCGCGTCAATCCCGCCTTCACGCACCTGACCACGCCCTCAAGGGCGAGCTGGTGACGAAGCCTTACCTCGATTTCGTGCTGCCCGAGGATCGCGCGAAGACGGTGGCGGAGATGAAACTTCAGGTGTCGGTCCGGCCCTCGTTGCACTTTGAAAATCGCTACGTCTGCAAAGACGGCAAGGTCA
>JBBQIZ010000068.1:0-21170 GCA_038325425.1 Chthoniobacterales bacterium | reverse complement strand
CTCCAGTTCCGCGGTCGCGAAATGGCCCACCAGGAGCTGGGCATGGCGCTCATGACGCGGGTCAAAACCGATCTCGTGACCATGGCCCAGGTCGAGACCGAGCCGAAGCTCATGGGCAAGAGTGTGACGATGACCCTCGCGCCGCTGCCGGCGACGAAACGCAAGCGGCACTTTCTCAGCGACCACGAATTGCCTTCGCTTGAGTCCACGGACAAGGGCGAGGAAGACGAAGACTGAGCGGACCGGCGGGGAGATGCGGAAGAACTCGAGGCCGCGCACCCGCGCGGGCGGCGGTGAGGGGCCGCTCCCGCGGTGCGTTTCCATTGACGCGGTGATCCTCTCTCCGTCAGGAAAGGCGCGATGAAGCGCGACTTTCACTGGCTGGCGGGTCTGCTCGGCTTCGGTCTCGATCTGCGGCGGCCGCTGAACGTGATTTGCCTGCTGGCCGCGCTGGCGGTCGTGCCGCGACTCTGGATGGATCTGCGGGCGGATTCCCTGTCCTCCGAGCCGCGCATCTGGGCGATGCACCGGATGGAACTCGGTTATCTCGTGGCGACGGCGCAAACGGCGCAGAGCCTGCCGCCCTCCGCTTCGACGCCCGAAGCGTCCGCGCCGCACGGCGGAGCTTTTCCACGGGGGCCGCTGCTGCTCCACGCCATGTTGTTGCGCGGGTTCGGTGCGCCGGGATTGACGGCGGCGGACGCGGTGACGGTCCTGCTGGGTTACGTGATTTGGAGCGGCATCTTTCGGTTGCTTACGGGGCATCAGGAATGCGCGGTGGTCTTCGCGGCGGCGGTCGTCAACGGCTCGGCGGCGCACGTTCTCGAGTTTGTCCGGCTGGGATGCCAGTGGCTGTATCTGTCGGCTCCGCCGTTTTCAAAAGGGCTCATGCTGGCCGCGGTCCTCGCGGCGATCGGGCTCGCCGTCCTGCAAGTGCAGCCCGGTGGCCGATGGGCCGCGCGCGGCCGGCGATTCGTGGTCCCGGCCTTTCTGTTGCTCGTCTGCTGGGTGGTCTATCTGCGATTTGATGGCGCGTTCTGGTCGCTGCGGTTTCCCCGGCCATTGGTCACCAGCATCGCCTCGAATCTCTGGCTCCTGAGCCTGCTCATGCTATGGCTGCGACCGGCGCGGCAGCTTCCGTATCTGCTCGCCGGCGGATTGGCCGGCGTGGTCCTGCAGTCGGACATTTTCAGTTTCGGCTCGCTCGCCCTGGTCACGGTTGCGGTGGTGGTGCTCCGGGGAAAATGGGGCGCGCGGACGGTCGGCTTCGCGGCGCTGTGTTTCGCGGTCGTCGCCCTGCCGTTTGCGGTGAAGCAGATCCGGCTGAGTCCGGAGATGCTCGATCGGCTGGGGATGATTCCGCTGCGCCGGGCGGAGTTTTTCACGGTCGCGGATGGCATCATCGGGCCGTGGCCGGTGACCGGTTTCGCGCTGCTCGCGGCGCTCGCCGCCTGCCTGCTCCTGTTGCATCGGGCGCCGCGCCGGCCCCTGTGGGTGTTTGCCTTGCTGGCCGTTGCGATGGTCAGCTCGCTCCCGCTGCTGAGCCTCGTCGCGGGTCGGGCCGTGCAGCCGTGGCACTATTTCTATCTCGTGCCGGCGCAACTCACCCTGCTCGCCATCGCGGGCCTGGCGCGAGTGGCGGGCAGCTCGTTCGGCCAATTGCCGGCGTCCCCGAGGAGAGGCGCCGCCCTCGCCGGAGGCGTGCTTTGCCTCGCCGGCGGCGTGGCCGGCGAACTGCGCGGATGGGACGCTCCCGTCATCGCCGGGACGGTCGAACGCCGGGCCGATTTTGCGGAACTCGTCCGCGAACTGCAACAACCGGCCTACGATGCGAGGCTCGTTCTCGGTTCCTTCCTCCCGGAAGCGCGCGCGGAGTGGGCGTTGTCTTACCGGCCGGTGTTGAATCCCGATCCCTTTGCCACCCGCCTGACCGATCACCAACTCGAGCAGCGGGTCCTCCACCTGGCCCGCCTCCAAAACCTGAGCACATCAGCCTTCGCGCGCCTGCTGCAAAATAACGACCCCGCGCGGCACACCGCGTTCTGGCATCTCGGGCATTACAAATACCAGGTCTCCCGCTGGCACGCGCTGGCGGATCGCCGGGAGTACGGGGCCTTCGAGGAAAATGACTTCGTGCTCCCGCCCTCCACCCTGCAGCGGTTGATCGCGGAATACGCGGACGCGGACGACGCTCCCGCCTTTCGCTGCGACCTGATGGTCGTGGAGAATCCCGGCCTCGATCCGCCCGCGGTGCCGCCCGGCTTCGCGCTGGCCTTTTCCAACCGCAGCTATCAACTCCTGCGGCGCGAGCCGCCCGCCTCGCCGTCCCCGCCACGCCCCCGCGATCAACCATGAACACTGTCCCCCCGGAACTGATGATCGTCATGCCCGTGTTCAACGAGCAGGCGTCGGTGCGCAAGGTCGTCGCGGAATGGTTCGCGGAGATCGAAAACTGGACGGAAGATTTTGTCTTTCTCGCGATCGATGACGGTTCCGAAGACGCGACGCCGAAGCTGCTCGCGCGTCTCCAGGAGCAACTCGGGCCGCGCCTCGAAGTGCATCGACACGGCAATCGCGGCCACGGGCAGAGCTGCCTCGCAGGATACCGGCTCGCGGTCGAACGCGGGGTGCCGTGGGTGTTTCAGATCGATTCGGACGGGCAGTGCGACCCGCAGTTTTTTTTCCGGTTCTGGCGGCTCCGGACTGGCGCGGATGCGATCTACGGTCGGCGCCGACGGCGCGAGGATGGCTGGCGCAGGGTGCTGGCGAGCGCGCTGCTGGCGATGGTCCTGCTCGCGGTCAGCCGCACGCGCTGCACCGATGCGAACGTGCCGTATCGGCTGATGCGGACGAGCGTCCTGCATGAGGCGCTGGTCCGCGTGCCGCCCGATTTTTTTCTGGGCAACGTCGCCCTCGCCGTGCTCCTGCGGCGCCAGCCGGGCGTCCGCCACGCGGCCGTGCCGATCCGTTTCCGGGAACGTTACGGTGGTGAACCGAGCGTGCCGATGGCGCGGTTCGGTGCGCGGGCGCTGGAATTGATCGCGCAGCTTCGCACGCTCGATGCCCGCCCGGTCGCCGGGACGCGGACGATGAAGGGTTAGGTCGTTTGCGGGACCGGCAGAGCGGCCCGCGGTTTTTTCCCGACGCTGGTCGCGAGAAAAAAGGCCACGAGCGCCAGCCACGGCAGGCTCGACCAGGCGACCCAGTGCGGCATGAGTTCGACGGTCGAAACGGCGTGGTTCCAAGGCAGGCCGTGCGCGATGACGGTGTAAAACCGGAACAGGAAAACGGCGCTGGCCGCGGTGATCACGGTAAACCAGCCCGGCGCAACCAGCGCGAGCAGGGGCGCGAACCAGACGAGATACTGGACGCCGAAGCCGGGGGCGAAAACGAAGAAGACCGTCCAGACCATGAGCAGCGTGGCGGGGAGTTCGGCGGGCGGCCGATGGCGGCGCCGCCAGGCCAGGATGAGAGCCGCCCCGACAATCCCCCATTTCAGCGCGGACATGATCGCGGTCTGCCACACGGTCAGCCCGAGGAAACCCACCGGGGCGAACACCGGCCAACCGGTGGCGTGCAGCCCGAGGGTGACGCCCCAGCTTCCCCAGTTGCTGCTGTAGCCGAGCACATTCCGGAGGAAGACGTCCGGGATGGTGACGAGCGGGAAGGCCCAGCCGGCGAGGATCGTTCCCGAGGCGGTCAGGAAAAACGGCCATCCGCGGCCATGCGCCGCCCAGAAGAAGAAGAACGCCGGCGCGAGGAGCAGCGGGATCACTTTCACCTGGCAGGCGAGGCCGAAAAGCAGGCCGCACCAGACCACGCGGTCGCGCATGCCTTGCCACGCGGCGGCGAGGAGCAGCCACGCGAGGATCGAGTCCACATTCCCGTGAAAGCCGGAAATCATGAAATTCACCGGGCTGAGCGCGAAGAGCACGAGCGTCCAGACCGGTGGGCGGCCCGCCATTTCGCGCCAGCGCAGCAGCACGCAGACCGCAAAAAAATCGGCAAGGATGGCCGGAAGACGGAGCAGCAGATGGTAACCGAATCCTTTGCCGACGCCGTAGATGGCCGCGCAATACCAGCCGACGATCGGCGTGTGATTGAACTCCCGCGTCTCCAGATATTGCGCGAGCAAGCCGTTCTCCCAGATGAAGCGGCCGAAGTTGTAAAAGGTATGGACGTCGTTGGTGCCGACGGTCGTGGCCGCGCAATAAAGCTTGGCGACCAGCGCCGCCGTGGCGGCGAGCAGCACGAGGACTCGGGGATTCATGAGCGGCGAGGGTTTACATGGCGCCGTCGCGGTGCGCGAGCCTTGCCTGCGGGCTTCGCTCGGGGCAGGCTGGGTGCCTTGGAAAAGAAACTCCTCCTCTTCGATATCGACGGCACGCTGCTCACTTCGGGAGGGGCGGGGGAGCGCGCGCTGCGCCGCGGTTTCCGCGAACGGTTCGGCATCGACGACGATCTGGCCCAGGTCGAGATCGCCGGGCGGACGGATTCCGGCATCGCCCGCCGCATGCTCGCGGCGCACGACCTGCCCGAGACGCCGGAAAACCTGACAGCGTTTTTCGATGGGTATTTGCACTTCCTGGCGGAGGAATTGCCGACGTCGACGGGGACGCTCCTGCCGGGAATCGTCGCGCTGCTCGAAGCCTTGAAGGCGCGCGAAGACATCGTCCTCGCGCTGCTCACGGGGAATCTCGAGCGCGGCGCGGAACTCAAGCTCACGCACTACGGCGTCTGGCATTACTTCGAATTTGGCGCCTACGCCGACGATCATCACGATCGCGATCAACTCGGGCATTTCGCACGGACGCGCGCGTCGGAGAAACACGGCATCGAGTTTCCGCCGGAACGGATCTTCGTCCTCGGCGACACGCCCCACGACATCTCCTGCGCCCGCGCCATCGGGGCGAAGGCGATGGCCATCGCGACGGGCAAATTTACCCGGGTTGAACTCGGCGCGCTCGCCCCCGATTTTCTGTTCGATAATTTGAGCGACCTGCCCGCCGTGCTGCGGATTTTTCCTTAACCGCGCCACTTCGCGGCGTCCTGCGCAAATGTCCGAGTCTGTCCCCATCCGCGTCCAACGGTATGAAAAGGGAGCGCCGATCGGCGAGGTGGCCGATGTGGTCGCCGCCGAGGAACCGCTGGAGATCCGCCTCGAAGGACGCCCGCTGGCCGTGGTCATGCGCACGCCGGGGCACGACCGCGAACTCGCCGCCGGTTTCCTGCTCACGGAAGGCGTGATCCAGTCGGCGAAAGATCTCTTCGATATTACAGTCTGCGTCGACCCGGGGGCGGCGGGGAAGGGGAACGCCGTGGATGTCGGATTGGTTAACCCGGCAGCCGTCGATTTCGACCGGCTGACCCGTCACGTTTTCACCTCCTCGAGCTGCGGGATTTGCAGCAAGGCGTCGATCGACCTCGTGCTGCAGCGGCGCGAACCTTTGTCCGACCCCGTGCGGATCCCTGCATCCATGCTGCTCGCGCTGCCGCATTGCCTGACCCAAAAGCAGGAGACCTTCAAGACCACCGGCGGACTGCATGCCTGCGCGCTTTTCGATGCCGAGGGACGCCTGCTCGTCGTGCGCGAGGATGTCGGCCGGCATAACGCGCTCGATAAATTGCTCGGCTGGGCTCTGCTGGAAAAGCGCACGCCGCTGCAGGGTCACATCGTCCTGCTCAGCGGGCGCGCCTCCTTCGAGATGATGCAGAAGGCCCACGCCGGCGGCATTCCGATTGTCGCGGCGATTTCCGCGCCCTCCAGTCTGGCTGTGGAATTTGCGCGCAACAGCGGGCAGACGCTCGCCGGGTTTGTGCGCGGGCATTCCATGAATCTTTACGCCGGCGCCGAGCGGATCACCGGGGGTTAAAGCGGCGCCTGCCACCGCCCGATTTGCCACCTTAGGTGACGATCATTTTTTCTTCGGAAAGCTTGATCACCCGACCTTCCGGATCGCGGAAATTGGTGTAGGGGCCGACGGTGGTGACGATGATGCCGCGGCGGCGCAGCTCGCCGAGCACCGCGTCGCGATTCTTCATCGAGATGTAGAGATGGAAGTAGCTGACCATTTCGCCGTGCTCGCACATCCGCAGCGTGAGCGGAACCCCGCCGAGATTCAGTTCGCAGTAGCGTTCGGTCCGCTCGCTCAGGACGTGCGCGTTGAGGATATCGACGTAAAAATCGCGAACTTCCTTCCATCGGTTGGTAAAGATGGTGACGGAATAGCACGAGGATCCTGCCGCCACAGCGCCGGTGAGATCGTCGTCGCTCTCAGAGTCGGAGTGGGCCGCAAGGCTGGTGAGTGAAATCATGCAGTCCTATTGAGCAGCGGGTATGCCTGATTATGATTTCTATCGTAATTATATTCAAACCACGATTTCCTCGGACGGTGAGGCCGCCCCGTTTTTGAGTGAAAGGACGTAGCTTTTTCAGTTCCTTCGCTGGCAGTTCCCATAAAGCGGCTCGCGTTTCCTCCCCTTTCGCCGGGGCAGTTTTCCGGTGCGTGCTTTCTCATTTGCGCAACCGTGGTGACTCATTGTTGCGGTCATCTTCACCGCGCTTCACGCGGCAGCGCAGGTGCCATCCGGTCCAGCGCGGCGGACCGCCGCGCCTTCGGGCCACGCGGTGATCCGGGCTTTTTCGGCAACCTCAAAATTGAGACTAGCTGCGATGATCGATCGCCGGTGACCGCTTAGCGTCGAAGCGCGAGAACGTCGGCTTCATAACGCCGCACCGCATCCAGCCACTTGAGTCCGGGCGGCACATTCTGGCGGCGGCAATGTTCGTCCCAGACCGCGCCGAGCGGCAGCATCTTCACCTCCTCGAGCAGCGCCAGCCGGCCCGTGAAATCACCGTCGGCTTCGAGCGCCCGCAGCCGCTCGGTCGGCTCGAGCAGCGCCGCGAGCAGCGCCTTGCGGGTGGCGCGCGCCCCGATAACCCACGCGGCGATGCGGTTGATGCTCGCATCGAAAAAATCGAGCCCGATCCGGGTGCGATCGAGAAAACCGCCGCGCACGACTTCCTCGAAAATCGCGCGCGTGGTGTCGTCGAAGAGCACGACGTGATCGCTGTCCCAGCGGACGCCGCGGCTCACATGGAGCAGGACGCCAGGCACGAATTGCAGCACGCTGGAGACCTTGTCCGCGACACTTTCCGTCGGGTGAAAATGGCCGGCGTCGAGGCAGAGCAGCTTTTGCCGCGTGATCGCGTAGCCGAGATAAAACTCGTGCGAGCCGGCGACGTAACTTTCGCTGCCGAGGCCAAAGAGCTTTGACTCCACGGCATCCGCGTGATGCGCGGGATCGAGCGGCTCGACAAAGATCGCGTCGAGCGACTCAGCCAGCCGTTCGCGTGGGCGGAGGCGGTCGATCGGCAGATCTTTCGAGCCGTCGGGAATCCACACATTCGTCACTGTGGACGAACTGAGTTGCCGCCCCATCTCCGCCCCGATGCGCCGGCAGGCTGCGCCGTGTGCAATCCAGAATTCGCGGATCGCACGATCGGGATGGGTAAGGGTGAGACCGTCCTTCGCGAGCGGGTGAGCGAAGAACGTGGGATTGAAATCGAGGCCGAGGCGGTGCGTTTCCGCCCACTCGATCCAACCGCGAAATTGCGCGACGGTGTATTCGTCGCGGTCCACTTTTTCCCCGCCAAGCTCCGCGTAACAGGCGTGCAAGTTGACCCGGCTCCGGCCGGGAATCAGCGCCAGGGCTTGCTCCAGATCGGCGCGGAGTTCCTCGGGCGTCCGCGCTTTGCCGGGATACCCGCCCGTCACCGCGAGCCCGCCGCCCGGCGCGCCGCTGGGGTTTTCAAAACCACCTACGTCATCGCCCTGCCAGCAGTGCAGAGAGAGCGGCGTCGCGGCGAGCGTGGCCAGCGCGGTTTCGGCAGCGACGCCGTGTTCCGCGTAACTATCCTGCGCGAGAGAGTAGGCGGTTGTGCTCATGGGGAGTGGCTGACGCAAAACGGAATCCGCGCCCTTGGCAAATCGAATCCAGACCGCCGCGATTTGCCGCTTTACGCTGCGGCGGTGGGGAATTTATCCCCGACGCCATGCCAGCCGCTCCCAGCCATCACATCGCCTGCGACCTCGGCGCGGAGAGCGGTCGTGTGATGCTTGGCACGTTCGATGGAGAGCGCGTGGCGCTGGAGGAAGTGCATCGTTTCCCCAACGGCGCAGTGCGGCTGCGCGGCACCCTGCGCTGGGACCTGCTCGGGCTGTATCGCGAAATCCTCCACGGCCTGCGCCTCGTCGCCGCCCGCGGCCATCCGCGCTTACTGCCGCGAGACCGATCAGCCCGAACCCGTGACGCCGGGCGAATTTGCGCGCTGCATTTTCGAAAGCCTCGCCCTGCTCTACGCCGCGAAGCTTGACGAACTCGAGCGCCTGACTGGGCGCACCTTGCGCGTCCTGCACATCGTCGGCGGCGGGTCGAAAAATGCGCTGCTCAATCAATGCGCCGCCGATGCGACCGGACGCGAAGTCTTGGCCGGCCCGGTCGAAGCCACGGCCGTCGGGAACGTCCTGACGCAAGCGCTGGCGCTCGGATCGCTCCCGGATCTCGCTGCCGCCCGTGCGGTGGTCAGGCGTTCTTTCACCCTCGATCGTTATTCGCCGCAAGAACCCCAATGTTGGGAAAAAGCCCGTGCGTTCTTTTCCGCTTTGCCATCCTGAGGACGGGGACGCGGAAGTTTTTCGCGCGCTTCCTTGACCAATTGAGGCCCCGCTTTCGTAATGGCCCCATGGCTTCCCTCACTTTCACCGACCCCGAACGGACGATCGAATTCGAGTTCGTTCGCGCTACCGAAAACGCGGCGCTCAACGTCATTCACTGGCTGGGGCGGGGCGAAAAAGAAAAAGCCGACGAAGCCGCCTGCGACGCCATTTACGGCGTCTTCGATCTGGTGGACATCGCGGGCGAAGTCGTGATCGGCGAGGGGATCAAAGACAACGCGCCGGGCATTTTCCTCGGCGAACAACTCGGCACCTGGCGCACCGGTTCGCCGCGCTTTGACATCGCGCTCGATCCGGTGGACGGCACGTCGAACACCGCCAACGGACTACCCAATGCGATTTCGGTGATGGCCGCCAGCGAGCGCTTCGAGGGCGAAGAGCACGCGATGCTGAATCTTCCGACTTTCTATTCCACCAAGCTGGCCTACGGCCCCGAAGTCGTGCGTGCGATCGAACAGGGCATGGCCCCCATCGGCCTGGACGACCCGCTCGAAGTCACGCTCGGCCGCATTGCCGAAGCACTGGGCAAACGCGTGCCGGAACTCGTCGTCATGACTCTCAACCGTCCACGCCACTCCGACGTGATCGCGCAAGTGCGCAAGGCCGGTGCGGCGTTGCGTTTGATCAGCGACGGCGACATCACGGCCGCCGTTTCACCTTCCCTGCACGACTCCGGCGTCGATCTTTATTTCGGGATCGGTGGTTCGCCGGAGGGGACGCTCACCGCGGCGGCCCTGAAGGCGCTCGGTGGTGAAATGCTCCTCCGCATGTGGCCGCGCGACGCCGAAGAGCGGGCCAGCATTCTCAAGGAAATGAGCGCGGAGGCGCTCGACAAGGTTTACAAGATCGACGAACTCGTCCGCGGGAAAAGCGCGATCTTCTGTGCGACCGGCATTAGCGACAGCCCGCTTCTGCCGGGTGTGCGGCTCATCGGCAAAAAGGCGATCACGCATTCCATCCTCATGCGCGCGAAGAGCCGGACGGTGCGTTACATCCGCGCCGACCACGATCTGGAGAAGAAGACGATCCACCTCCGCAGCGTGCAGCGCGACGCGAAGATCTAGGCGGGTATTCTCTCAACCGCGGAGGGCGCGGCGATGCAGAGGCCCGCAGAGGATGGAGATGTTTGTCCGAAAGAATGGCTGCTCGCTTTTCCCCGCTGCGGCCCTCTGCGACTCTGCGCCCGCTGCGGTACGATCACGACGACCCGCCAACTCAGGACGCGCCCAACTGCAGGATCGCGTCGGTCTTCCGGCGCACTTCGCGGAAGTAATCCGCGTTTTCCGGCAGGCGGATGTCGATGTCGTAGCTCGGGATCATCTCCTTCATCCGCGCCTTGCCTTCGCTGGTTTCGAGCAAGTGCGGGAAGCACATCTTGATCACTTCGAGCACGATGTTCACCGAGACCGAAGCGCCGGGCGACGCGCCGAGCAGCGCCGAAATCGTCCGCTTGCGATCCGTGATCACCTCGGTGCCGTAATGCACGATGCCGGCCTCCCCGTCGGTTTTCTTGATCGCCTGCACGCGGATGCCCGCGTCGATGAGTTTCCAGTCGCTCGCCTTCGCCGCCGGGTAGAAAACGTGGAGCACTTCCATCCGGTCTTCCATGCTCTGCGTGCCTTGCTGGATCAGGTATTTCACGAGATCGAAATTGCTCAGGCCGATCTTGATCAGCGTCGCGAGATTGTCCGGCTTCACCGAAAGCGGCAGATCGAGATAGCGGCCCTTTTTGTGCAGGAACTTCGTCGTCCACGCCGCGAACGGCCCGAAAAGCAGCGTCTTCTTGCCATCGAGCATCCGCGTGTCGAGATGCGGCACGGCCATCGTCGGTGCGGCGTCGAGCGCCTGTCCGTAAACCTTCGCCCGATGCCGGTTCACGATCTCCGGGTTTTCGCAGACGAGCCACTGCCCGCCGATCGGGAACCCACCCAAGCCTTTCGCTTCCGGGATTCCGGCTTTTTGCAGGAGCAGCAGACTGCCGCCGCCCGCGCCGACGAAGACGAACTTCGCCCGGTTTCGCCGGACTTCGCCGGTCGCCAGATCCTTGGCGTGGACTTCCCAGCCTGAGCCCGTCGGTTCGAGATCGACCACGCGATGATTGCTCGCGATGCCGCAGCCTTCCTGCGCGCCGAGCCAGTGCAGCAGCTTGCGCGAGATCGCGCCGAAATTCACATCCGTGCCTGCATCCATCTTCGTTGCCGCGATCGGCACTTCGCCCCGGCCTTCGGTGAGCAGCGGTGCCCATGCACCGATCTTCGCGCGGTCGGTCGTGTATTCCATCTCCTGAAAAAAGTGATGCGCTGCCATTCCCGCATGCCGCGCCTTGAGAAAGTCCACCTGTGCCGGCCCATGGACGAAGCTGAGATGCGGCACCGGGTTGATGAACTCCTTCGGATGGTCCGCCATCCCGCTCGCCACCGCGTAGCTCCAGAACTGGAGCGACTGCTCAAAGTGGGCGAAAATCTCGATCACCTTGTTCACGTTCACCGTGCCATCCGCTTCGCGCTTCGGCGTGTAGCTGAGCTCGCAAATGCCCGCGTGGCCGGTACCGGCGTTGTTCCAGCCGTGCGAACTTTCCTGCGCCAGATCCTCGGTCACTTCGTAAAGCTGGATCGAGAGTTTGGGTTCGAGGCGCTTGAGCAGGGCGCCAAGATTAGCGGACATGACGCCGCTGCCGATGAGGATGACGTCCGGGTTCTCGATGTGCTGGGAATGCTTCATGGAAAGAAAAATGCGGGGCTTGTTCGTAGTATGAAATCGGGCAGGGGAGAAGAGAACTTCGCCGACAATCGCCATACGCGTGGGCTGGCGCGTTTCGGCGCTTTTCTTTCCCTGCGCGGTCGGGATACATCCCCGCGACGCCTCATGGCTCCGCTCCTCCAGCTTCGCAGCATCACCAAATCGTTCGGCGCCGTCCGGGCGTTGCGCGGCGTTTCGTTCGATCTGCAGCCCGGCGAAGTCCACGCGCTCCTCGGGGAAAACGGCGCGGGTAAATCGACGCTGATCAAGGTGATCACCGGCGCACATGCCCCGGATGGCGGGACGCTCGCAGTCGCCGGCGAAGCCGTGCCCCACCTCACGCCGGCGAAAGCGCACGCGCTCGGCATCGCCTGCATTTATCAGCAGCCGGCGCTCTTCCCTGATCTGAGCGTGGCCGAAAATATCGCGCTACGGCTGGAGAAAACCACGCCCACACATCTCGTGCGCTGGCCAGAACGGCACGTGCGCGCGGCGGAACTGCTCCATCGGATCGGCGCGGAGATCGAGCCGGACGCTGAAGTGCGGACGCTCTCGATGCCTGAGCAGCAGCTCGTGGAAATCGCCTGCGCGCTCGGCTCCGGCGCGCGCATCGTGATCATGGACGAACCGACCGCGTCGCTCACTCAAAAGGAGCAGCACCTCCTTTTCGCCGTCGTCCGCGAACTGCGCGCGAGCGGTGTCGGCGTGATCTACATTTCGCACCGGCTGGAGGAAATCTTCGCGCTCGCGGACCGCGTAACCGTGCTCCGCGACGGCGAAAGCGTCGGCACGAACCGTGTCGCTGCCCTGAACGAAACCGCGCTCATCCGCCTGATGGTCGGGCGTGAAGTTGCGGCGATCTACCCGCCTTCCGAAAGTGCTCCCGGCGAAGTCGTGCTCAGCCTGCGCGGCGTCGGTTGCGCGGCGAGCGGGGTGCACGATATCGACCTCGAAGTGCGCACGGGTGAAGTCGTCGGCCTCGCCGGGCTCGTCGGTGCGGGACGCACCGAGCTGGCCCGGGTAATTTTCGGACTGACGCCCGCCGATGCTGGTGAAATCAAGCTTTCCGGGCGACTCATCGCCCTGCGCGAACCCCGCGACGCCATCGCCCACGGGGTCGGTTACGTGCCGGAAGATCGCCGCCGCCACGGCGTGATTTTCGAAATGCCCATCGCCGCGAACACCACGATGGCCATTCATCCGCAGCTTTTCCCGGGTGCATGGCTGCGCCTCGGCGCGGAGCGCGAGCTGACGGAAAGTTTCCTCCGTGATCTCGCTGTGAAAACCTCCGGCCCCGAGGCGCCCGGCGGCAGCCTGAGTGGTGGCAATCAGCAGAAAGTCGCGCTCGCCCGCTGGCTCGCGACCAAACCGAAGCTGCTCATCCTCGACGAACCCACCCAGGGTGTGGATGTCGGCGCGAAGGGCGAGATTCACAAAATTATCCGCCGCCTCGCGAAAGAAGGTCTCGCGGTGCTGCTCATCTCCAGCGACCTGCCGGAAATTCTCGGCATGAGCGACCGCATTGCCGTGATGCGCGGTGGCACCATCGTCGCCGCATTGCCCGGCCACGCCGCCGCCCATGACGTGATGGCCGCCGCGCTCGGTCAGACCGGAAAGGTGGCGGCATAACGTGGGCAAATACTCGCGCGAACTTTCCGTCGCGGCTGTGCTCGGCGTGCTGCTGATCGCCCTCGCGATCTTCGCGCCGCATTTCTTTACTCCGCAGCCGCTGCTTTCGAGGCTGGCCTCGCAAATGCCCGCGCTGGTCGCGGCCATTGGCATGACTTGCGTCCTGCTTTCGCGGCAGATCGACATCTCCATCGGCTCGCAGTTCAGCCTTTGCGCAGTCATCGCCGGCCTGCTCGCCGCGGCCAAACTCCCGCTCGTCGTCGTCATTGCCGGCGCGCTCGGGGCCGGCGCGGCGATGGGCGCTTTGAATGGAGCGCTCGTCGCGTGGCTCGGTCTGCCGTCGATCGTCGTCACGCTGGCCACGATGGTCACCTGGCAGGAAACCCTCCGGCTCTGGCAGCAGGGCCGATTGCTCAATCTCCCCGCCGGCCTGCAATGGCTCGGCTTCCGCCAGACGACCGGCCAATTCGTCCTCATGGCCTTCGCCTTCGCGCTCGTCGCGCTTGCTGCCTGGGCGCTGCGCCGCGTGGCCGCCGGTCGCTTCATCTACGCTGTCGGGTCCGATGTGGAAGCCGCGCGGCTCGCCGGCATCGAACCGCGGCGCGTGACCTTCGGTGTCTTCGTGCTCATGGGCCTGCTCGTCGGCGTTGCCGCGGTCATGAATGTCGTGCAATCGCCGCAGGTCCAGCCGACGAGTGGCGACGGCTTTGAGCTGAAAGTGATCGCCGCAGTCGTGGTCGGCGGCGTGGCCGTGACCGGCGGCCGCGGACGGCTCTGGGGCGTTGTGCCCGGTCTGCTCCTGCTGGCCAGCGTCAACCCCGCGCTCACCCACTTTCACGTCCAGGCTTATTGGGAAAAGGCCATCCAGGGTGCAGTGATCCTGCTCGCCGTGCTGGCCGACGGTTTGAACCGGAGGCGCCAATCATGAGCGCGACTCCCGGCAATCCTTGGAAATCCGTGTTCCTGCGCCACGAGACAATTCTCCTGCTCGTGCTCGTCGCCGAGGTGCTTTTCTTTAATGCCGTCGGCCGCAATTTCGGCACGCCGGCCAACGTCGCCAACATCGTCCGGCAATCCGTCGAGATCGGCCTGCTCGCGCTCGCGCTCACGCCGATCATTCTCACCGGCGGCATCGATCTTTCCGTCGGTTCGCTGCTCGGCTTGTGCGCCGTCGTCTTCGGGATGTTGTGGAAAATCGCGGGCCTCGATCCGTGGCTGGCTGCGCTCGGGGCGGTCGTCGCCGGGGCGCTCGGCGGCGGCTTGAATGCCATCTTGATCACCCGCTTTCGGTTGCCGCCGCTCATCGTCACGCTCGGCACATTTTCGCTCTTCCGCGGTCTCGCTGAAGCGCTCACCGGAGGCACCGTCGCCTACACCGGATTCCCGCCAAACTTCCTCGCCCTCGGCCACGGTTTCTTACTTGGCGCGCCCCTCCAGGCGTGGGTGTTCTTCGCCGTCGCGTTGTGGATCTGGCTGCTCGTCCATCGCACCACGTTCGGCCGCTCCTTCCGTGCGATCGGTTTCGCCCCGGAAGGCGCGCACTACGCCGGCCTGCCCGTCGAGCGCCACCTCGCGCTGGCTTACGTGCAAGCCGGCGCCATCGCCGGGCTCGCGGGGGTGATCTTCGTCTCGCGGGTCACTGAGGCCCGCGCCAATGCCGGCACCGGCTACGAACTCGCGGCGATCACCGCCGTGGTCCTCGGCGGGACGAGCATCTTCGGCGGCACCGGCTCGGTCCACGGCACGCTGCTCGGCGTCGCCGCCGTGGCCGTGCTGGCCAATGGCCTCTCGCGCATCCTCTCGATCATGGCCATCTCGCGTGAACTCTCCGGCATCCTCACCGGCGCTCTCCTTCTCCTCGCCCTGGCTGCCGGTGCCGCCGGTAAATCGTTCGCGCAGCGCCGCCAGCCGCGGGCCGCGTCCTGATCCGCTCGGATCAGCCGCCTGCGTTGTTCCGTAGCTTTCGTCGTCGCATCCGCTAACGTGCGGCGCTTGTGACCAAACCGCTTTCCGCCGCCATGAAACTTTCCGCCGCCGAGCATCTGCCGAAACGGAAGGTGCTGATTTTCGTCGATGAATCCAACGTCACCAGCTCCGCCAAAACCGCCAATCGCAAGCTCGACTGGATCAAATTACGCGACCACCTCGTCCACGAACGGGAACTGATCGAGATGGTCGTCTATGCCGGCCTGCCGCCGCCGATGGCCGAGTGGCAGGCGGAGCGCGAGCGGAAGAGCAAATTTCTGTTCTGGCTGCGCTCGAATGGTTTCCTCGTCGTGGAAAAGGACGGATCGCCCGGGGATGGCGTTCACTACAAGGCGAACGTCGATGTGCTCATGGCGATCGATGGGGTGGAGCTGTCCACGCAGATGCAGCCCGACGTGGTCGTTCTCGTCACCGGCGATGCCGATTTTGCCCACCTTGCCCTGCAGCTTCGGCGCCGAGGCATCCGGGTGGAAGTGGCCTCGGTCGCGCAAAATCTCGGCTCGGGGCTCAAGACTTCGGCCAATGAAGTCATCGATCTCACTCCCTTGCTGGCCACATTCGATCCGCTGGGCTGATCCGGCCCCCGCCTCATTCCGGCCGACGATTTGCCGATCGGCACCGGACGCGGCACACTTCTGCATTGCCCCCGGCCTCATCCGCCGCTCCACTCTCGCCGCAGTCCATTTTTGAAATGCTTTCGTTTTCGACCTGTTGGAATTCCGGCCGTCACCAAGACGGCGAAGCGATGCTGGACGAGATTCTGGCGCTCGGGTTCGATCGCGTGGAGCTCGGCCATGGCGTCCGCCTTTCGCTCTTCGAAGGCATTCAGCGCCGTCTGGAGAAAGGCGATTTCAAGATCTCCGGGCTGCACAATTTCTGCCCGCTGCCGATCGAGATCACGCGCGCGGCGCCGGATTGTTACCAGTTTTCTGCGCTGGATCCCCGGGAGCGGGAGCGCGCGTTGAAGCACACTTTCCAGACGATCGATTTTGCGGAGCGGTTCGGCGCGGGCTACGTGGTGCTGCATCTCGGCCGCACGCCGATTGAGGAATACACGGACAAGCTGGTGAAGCTCGCGGAGGTCGGCTTGTTGCACTCGCGCGAGTTCGTCCGCGAGAAGCTGGCCTGCATCAAAAAGCGCCAGGACAAGGCGCCGCCTTATTTTCAGCGGGCCAAGGATTGCCTCGCGCGGGTGGCGGAGTACGCGGTGGGGAAGGGGGTCCGCCTCGGCGTGGAGAGCCGGCACAGCTACGAGGAGATTCCCAATGAGCGCGAGATGGCGGAGGTGCTCAATCAATTCAACATCCCGGAAGTGGGCTACTGGCACGATTTCGGCCACGTGCAGGTGAAGCACAATCTCGGCTTTCTCGACCATCGCGAGTGGCTGGCCGAAGCCGCACCGCGCCTCATCGGCTGTCATTTGCACGACACGAAATGGCCGGGCCGGGATCATCTCGCGCCCTTCATGGGCGATATCAACTACGACGAACTCATCCCCCTTCTTCCCAAGGACACGCTTTATGTCTTCGAGATGAGTCCGCGCCGCACGGTCGAGGAAATCACCACCGCGCGCGATCAGTGGGTGAAGAAATTCGGCTCGTGAGAGGTCCGCTCCGACGGGAGACGAAAGCGGAGAACATCCATAAATCAGCGGAGACGACGGGTTCCGCGGGGCGTTGGACTCGGCCAGCGGGGAGTGCGGAGTTTGCCGCGGCGCATCCCGCTTTTTTCCTGCGCGTATGAAAAAAGCCGCGCTCACCATTCTGCAAGTGGCCGTGACCGTCGGCATGTTGTGGTTCGTTTTTCGCGATCCGGCGAAGCGCGCGGAAATGGTTTACGCGCTCAGTCATGCGAACGCCTTCTGGCTGCTCATGGGCATCGCCGCCTACGGTGTGGTCGAGCTGATCTCGGCGGTGCGCTGGCAGTGGCTGCTCCGCGTGCAGGGGATCGATCTCGGCTGGTCGCGGGTCTTTTTGCTCACGCTGATCGGGGTGTTCTTCAATTTTTTCATCCCCGGCGGCACCGGCGGCGACGTGGTAAAGATTTTCTATCTGCTCAAGGAAACACCGGGCCAGCGGGCGCTCGCGCTGCTCTCGGTATTCGTCGATCGCATCGTCGGTCTGCTCGCCCTGGCCCTCGTCGCCGGCGTCGTGCTGGCCACGCAATGGTCGTGGCTGACGAGCACGACCGAGACGGCTCGCTATGCCTGGCCGGCGGTCTTCATTTACGTCTTCACCATCGGCGGCATTCATTTTTCGTGGCTGGTGACGAAGCGCGGACTCGTCCACAAACTGCCCGCGCGTTTTCCGGGACGCGACAAACTCGCCGAACTGGCGCTCGCCTACACGCTCTACGGCCGCGCGTGGCGCACTTCGCTCGCAGGTCTTTTTATCTCGATCTTCGCGCACCTGGCCTATTTCGCGATCTTCTACTGCGCCGCGCGCGCCTTTGCCCACGATGGCGCGCGCCTGCCGACGCTCGGTGAATTGGTCAGCATCATGCCGATCATCAATGTGCTCGCCGCGATGCCGATCAGCCTCGGCGGACTCGGTGTCCGCGAAGGGCTGTTCGAGATTTACCTCAGCCAGCTCTGCGGAGTTAGCGAAGCGGTCGCCGTGGTCATTTCCTCGAGTGGATACCTCTTCACGCTGGCGTGGGGGCTGCTCGGCGGCGTGCTGTATCTTTTCTATCGCCCGTCCGCCCACGCCCGTCTGCGCGACATCGAGCAGGAAGTCGCCGCCCTCGAACACAGCGTCGCCGAGCAGGAGGTCGCGCTGGAAATCGCCAAGGAGGAAAAGCCCTGATGCCTGCGCCGAAGCTGTCGCGCCCGTTCGTGACCGCGAACTTCGCCCTCACGTGGGATGGCCGCATTTCCACGCGCCGCGGCACGCCCTCGGATTTCTCGTCACCGCGCGACAAGCGCCGGCTCGTGGAAATCCGCGCCCCGTGCGATGCGGTGCTGGCCAGCGCGAAGACGATCGCCGCTGACCAAATGACGATGGGTCTGCCGGACCCGGCGTTGCGCGCGGCGCGGGTCAAACGCGGGCAGTCGGCGTATCCGTTGCGCGTGCTCCTCACCAACTCGGGGCGGATCGATCCGACGCTGCGGATATTCGAAACGGAATTTTCACCCATCGTCATTTTCTCGACGACGCGCATGCCGGCGCGCACCCGCGTCGCGCTCGCGGACAAGGCCGAACTGTGGCTGCACGAATCGGCTGCCGTCAATCTCGCCGCGATGATGGCCACGCTGCGGACGGATTACGGCGTGAAGCGGCTCGTGTGCGAAGGTGGCGCGCAGGTCTTTCGTGCGCTGCTCACCGCGGGATTGATCGACGAACTCCACATCACCTTCGCGCCGCGCATATTCGGAGGAGTGAAAGCGCCGACTCTCACGAGTCTCGCGGGCGATTTTCTGCCCGCGTCCGCCGCCCTGCGACTGCGCGGCGTCAAAGTCGTCGAAGGCGAATGTTTTCTACGTTATCGCGTCGATCCCACGCGGAAATGAAGCGCCGCGTCGTCATCACCGGCCTCGGCCCGATCACCTGCATCGGCACGGGCCGCGAAGCTTTCTGGCAGAGCATCCGCGCGGGCCGCAGCGGCATCGGTCGCGTGACGCGCTTCGCTACGAGCAAGCTGAAAGCGCACTGCGCGGGTGAAATCAACGACTGGGATCCGGCCCGCTTTTTTCCGCCGCACCGGCTCAAGCGGCTCGACCGTTTCGCGCAGTTCGCCGTGGCCAGCGCACTGCTTGCCCTCGAAGACGCGCGACTGCCGTGGTCTCGGGAACAGCCCAACGATCGCATCGGCGTGAGCTTCGGCAGCGCGCTCGGCGGCGTCGCCCAAGCCGAACAGGAGCACGCCATTTTTATGGAGAAAGGCCCGCGCGGCGTGAATCAGACGCTCGCGCTTCAGGTCTTCGGCGGCAGCGCCAATTCCAATATCGCCATCGAATGCGGCTTCCGCGGACCCGGAACCACGAACTCGAACTCCTGCGCCAGCGGCGTCGTCGCCGTCGGTGAAGCGCTGCGTTACATCCGCGACGGCATGGCCGACGTGATGATCGCCGGCGGCGCCGAAGCTCCCCTCAGCCCGCTTACGTTTGCGGCGTTTGATTTCATCAAAACGATGAGCCGCTGGGATGGTGACCCGCTCCTGGCCTGCCGCCCGTTCGATCTGGAGCGCGATGGGTTCGTCATGAGCGAAGGCGCCGCTTCGCTCGTGCTCGAAGACTACCTTCACGCCCGCGAGCGCGGCGCGACGATCTACGCCGAAGTGGCGGGTTACGCACTGAACAACGACGCCCATCACATGACTTCGCCGCTGCCCGGCGGCGAGCCTGTCTCCGCCTGTATGCGCGCCGCGCTTGCCGACGCCGGCCTCGCCACCGGGGACATCGACTACATCAACGCCCACGCCAGCAGCACGCAACTCAACGACGCCAACGAGATTGCCGCGATCCGGACCGTCTTTGGTCCCCACGCTCCGCACCTTGCCGTCAGCGGCACCAAAGCTTTCACCGGCCATCCGCTGGGGGCGACGGGCGCGATCGAGACCGCCATCTGCGCGCTCGCGTTGCAGGACGGTTACCTTCCTCCCACGCTGCATCACCGGACCCCCGATCCCGCCTGCGCACTCGACATCGTGCCGAATGTCGGCCGCGCGCAACCGCTCCGCGCGGCTCTGAACAACGCCTTCGGTTTCGGCGGCATCAACTCCGTGCTCGCGCTCCGTCGCGTGGATTGACCGCTCGCCATGCTCCCGCACTTCACTCCGACTCAATGGATTTTCGCCGTCATCGGCGCGTTCTGTATCGGCTTCGCCAAGGCCGGCTTCTCCGGTGCGGGCCTCGCCAACGTCCTGATCATGGCGCACCTCTTCGGCGCCAAAGAATCGACCGGCGTCGTCCTGCCCATGCTCATCTGCGGCGATATCCTCAGCGTCATCGTCTATCATCAGCACGCGCGCTGGGCCACCATCCGCAGCATGCTGCCGCCGACGCTCGTGGGCATCGTCGCCGGGTGGGCGCTCATGCATTGGCTAAGCACGGCGGCTTACGGCCCACTCATCGGCTGGATCGTCCTCGCCCTCGCGGCCCTGCAAGGTTGGCGACGCTGGCGGCCGAACATGTTCGAACACGTCCCGCACTCGCGCCCTTTTGCCTGGAGCATGGGCGGCGCGACCGGGTTCACCACCATGGTCGCAAACGGCGCCGGCCCGGTGATGACCCTCTACTTTCTGGCCCGACGCACTCCGAAGTATGAACTCGTCGGCACGATGGCCTGGTTTTTCCTGATCGTGAACGTCATCAAAGTGCCCTTTAGCGTGGACCTCGGCCTGATCTACGGAAATTCACTGCTCTTCAACCTCGTGCTCGTGCCCGCCATTGCCGTCGGAATCTTCGCCGGTCGGCGCCTTATCAGCCTCGTCTCCCAAGATCTTTTTGAGTGGCTGATCCTCGCCTTCGCGGCGCTCGCCGCCCTGCGCATGATCGGCATCTTTTAGCCTCGCGGCCCTCTCCCGCCGCGCTAGCGTCCGCGCATGCTTTTCAAGTTTCTGTCCAAATATCGCGACCTCGGCCTGCTCGTCATGAGGCTCGGTCTCGGCGTCATGTTCCTGCTGCACGGGTTGCCCAAACTCACCGGCGGCCCGTCTCGCTGGAAAGCCCTCGGAGGCGCGATGGGCAACCTCGGCATCGACCTCTATCCGGTCGTCTGGGGCTTCCTCGCCGCCGTCACCGAAGGCATCGGCGGCGTGCTCCTGATCCTCGGCGTCTTCTACCGCCCGACTTGCGTGTTGCTCTGCTTCGTCATGGCCGTCGCGACCGTCAAACACCTCAGCGCCGGCGATGCCTTTATGGGCACGACATCTTACCCGTTCGAACTCGCCTTCGTGTTCTTCGGCCTCGCCTTTGCCGGCCCCGGCCGCTTCTCGATCGATAAGGATTAAAATAGTTCTTGCCGCCTCGACCTCCCCAGCTAGACTGCGGTTCTTAAATCGCGGGGTGGAGCAGCCTGGTAGCTCGTCAGGCTCATAACCTGAAGGTCGTAGGTTCAAATCCTACCCCCGCAACCACTT
>JBBQIZ010000067.1:0-21174 GCA_038325425.1 Chthoniobacterales bacterium | reverse complement strand
CAGCCGGTCGAAATCCACGGTTGGACCGACCAGATGCCCGAGTTGCTGATGACGCATCATCTTCTCATTGGGAAAGCCGGAGGCGCGGCCGTGCAGGAGACCATCGCCGCAGCCACGCCGATGCTCATCACCAGCGTCGTTCCGGGCCAGGAGGAGGGGAATGCGCAACTCCTTTTTCAAAACCAGTGCGGCGCCCTGTGCCCGACCCCCGACGCCCTCGCCGCGCGGATCGAGCAGCTCTTCGCCGCCGATGCCGCCGAGTGGCGGCTGTGGGAGGCGAACATTGCCCGCCTCAGCCGCCCGGATGCTTCCCTGCGGATGGCGGAGTTCATCCTGAGCGCGAGGAAATAGGCGCGCGTTTCTCCGGGCCCGCTCCGCGAGCGACTTCGCCCACCGCAAGCGGGATCACCGCCGGCTGGCGATATCGGCAATCGTCGCCCGCAGCGCTTGCTGCACTTCGTTCCATCCGTTCACCCTCGGGGTGAAGCTCGTCAGCGCCCGGAGCTGGCCCTTCACATTCGGGACTGCTTGCAGACCGCTGAGCCATTTATGTTTCGCAAAGGCCGGAGTCGCTTCGAGTAGCACCGGCAGGACTTCCAGCCGCTCGTTCTCCAGAAGACGTTTCGCCTCCTTCAGCTCCACGCCCTTGATGTAGCTCGACGCGAAGAACTCGTTGCTCAGCAGCAGCACCACGATGTCGGCCCCCTCCAGCTCGCGGCGGATTGTGTCGTCCCACTCCGTGCCCGCGCGAATCTGGCCGTCGAACCACCACTCGACGAGTCGCTCGTTCTTCAGCACGTCGAGGTGCGTCTTCAGGTGATTCCACGCCTTGTAGTTCCCGTGGGAATAGCTCACGAAGACCTTCAGCTTCGGCGCACCCTTCCGGCGCGCCTTCGCCGGCTGCACTTGCTCCAGTTGCGGCTCTACCTGCTCCGTTCGCGCCCCATCATTCGTCACGATTTGCAGCGGCTGATTCTCCGCCTCCAGCTTCTCCAGCTTGGCCACGCTCTCGTAGTGTTCGCCGGGAATGTTCAGGTTCAGCTCCTCCCGGCCGCGCAGCCCCTCGGGCAGGCCGCGATGGATCTCCTCCATGTTGCTGCGCACCACGCCCGCCAGCTCCTGCCGTTCTTCCGCCGTGCCGCCGCGGAGGAACACATCCACTCGCGGATTGCGCCGCCGCTCCACCATCAGCAGCGCCCGCGCCGCGCCCCAGCCCAGCACCACCCCGCGCTGCCAGCGGTAGTAGTCGTCGCTCAGCACATGGGTGCGCACGATGAAGCGCGACATCACCCCCGCGGGCAGCAGCTCGTAGAGATAGCGGAAACGCAGCTCCGCGCCTTCCAGATGCGCCGCCACGTCGTAGGCCTCCGGCTCCGGTTCATCCAGCGCCAGCAGGCCCGGCAGCAGATAGAGCGCGTGCCCCGCCTCCTCGCCGGCCAGAAAGCCCAGCTCCCGGTCCTGCATCAGGCTGAGCAGAAACTCGTGCACCTTCACTCCGTCCTTTTCCTCCGGGTAATCCTCGATCGCCGCCCCGCGTTCCGGGTTCATGCCGAGCATCCCTTCGGCCAGCACCTTGGCAAATTCACCCGCCCAGAGCCGGCCCGGCTGTCCGCGGTGTGGCCGCCGATGCACCCCGCGCAGCAGACCGTAGAGACCGTTCGCCGCCCAGTTGGGATTGAGCACCCGTGTGTCGCGCAGCCGCTCGTCTTCGCCGTAGTAGAGCGCGATCCCGAGCGCATTCAGGTTCTCCGCGAGGTTCGCCTGCCGCTGTTCCTCCGTCACCCCGCAGCGCTGGCAGACCGCGCGATAATCCTGCCACGTCAGGAAATGCTTTCGCTGCTGCGCGTCCGGGCCTTTCCCCAGCTCCTCCAGCGCCGCGCGCACCCGGTGATACGACGCCGGCCATTCCGCCCGCACCGCCGGCATCTCCTTCAGTGCCGCAAAGATTGTCTCCCGCAGCTTCTCGATTCCGAAGGATTTTTCCCCGCAATCCGTCTCTACGAAGGCGCGGATGTTCGGATACTCGCGCTGCAGGCGGCGCTTCTCCACGTCATACGGGCCGGGGCTCTGCCATTTGTTTAGCACCACGATCACTGGCGACAACTCATCCGCGCCCTCCGGCCCGGCCCCCTTCGTCGTGCCATAGCGCTGCACATGGCTCAGCCAATACTCCGCCTCCTCCATCTGCTGCCCGCCCCGGCCATCGAGCACCACCAGGTAGAGGCTGCGCTGGGAGAGGAAAAAGCGGTGCGTCTCGTGGGTGATCTCCTGCCCGGCAAAATCCCAGAGGTGAATGCGCACCTTCCCCTCCGGGCACGGCGCCTCCCACGGCTGGATTTCGATCCCCGGCGTCTCCTTGTGTCCTTGGACGAACGGTTCGCCGCGCAAGGCCCGCGAGACCGAAGTCTTCCCCGCCTCCCCGCGCCCGACGAGGAGCAGCTTCACTTCATTCAGCGGTTGCCCGCCCTCGCGCTGCCGGGAGAAATAGTAGTCGAGAATCGCCGCTGGTTTCGCAGAGGGAGTGTCCATGCTTGCCTCAAGCCACGTCGGTCCCAACACCTCGGCAGGCAGGCCGAGCGCGGGGTTGTCGTGGAGGAAAAGCCCCGTGAGGGCGGATAACTGCCCGATCTCCCCCGGCAGGCTGGTGAGCTGATTGCCGTGGAGGTAAAGCAGCGTGAGGGCGGATAACTGCCCGATCTCCGCCGGCAGGCTGGTGAGCTGATTGTTGTCGAGGTGAAGCTCCGTGAGGGCGGATAACTGCCCGATCTCCCCCGGCACTCTGGTCAGCCCAAGGTTATTCAAGTCGAGCACGGTGCCCCTCTTCCCCTTTTTCCGGCACGCTTCGATCCGCCGCAGTGCTTCGGCATACGCTTCTTTCGCTTCCGGCGACATCGGGGGTTCCTCAAGCATGGGCGGAGGGTGGCGGGAGTGGGGGCGGTTGTCGATCTTTTCGGCGGGGGTTACTCTGGAGCGGCACTCCTTTCTCATTAAAGGCGGACTATTTTTCTGGAGGAGTTCCTTTTTTCGCTCGAGGGGGGCCTCTGGCGACGGGAGGGGGTGCGCGATGCGCCAGCGCCAATCGGCGCGCTGTCGGCACCGGTGGATTTTAAGCCGACGATCGACGATGAGCCGGACGAGATGCATCTGCAGTGGTCGCCGGTGAAGGGCAAAGAGCAGTTATGTGCTGGAGTGGCGGGCAAAGGGCTCGACGGGGCCGGGCGGGAGCAAGCCGGCCGCACGGGCCGCCCTTTGCGCAGGCGGTGGTCGATAATGTGGCGACGCTCGACCCGGCGGAACCGGCGACGGTGGGGGTGACGTTCGATGGCACCGATGTGCATTTCGATTTCGGCATCCCGCGCGGGGAGCAGGGCGCCGGGGGAGATCCCGGGGCGCAGGGAGAGGTGTCGCTGGCGCAGCTCGACGATGCGCTGGCGGGGGTGGTGGCGAATTCCTCGGCGAATACGTACGGGGTGGAGACGCTGGACATCGCGATCAGCGATCCGCCGACGCAGGCGGAGTTGCAGGCGGTGGTGGATAAGCTCAATGAGATGCTGCTCGCACAGCGCCGGCCGTAGCTTCCGCGTGGCGGGGCTCCCCGGAGGGGACGCGCGCCGGCGCGCTCCCACTTCCCAGATGGGCGTTTCCGGGCGAGGGGAGCGCGTTCTGCCGGGGCCTCCGGGAGTTGCCCACCCGCGTGGAGCAGCCCGGCCTTGACACCCGGTCGTCCAGCTTGGAAACACCGTCCCGCATGATCCGCGCCTTCCTCTTCGATAGCGGCCACGTCCTCCTCAAGTTTGATTTCGCAGTCGCCATGAAAAAAACGCTGCTCCTCAGCGAGGTGGAGGATGCCATCGGAGCGACCGTTCAGATCGATCGGATCAAGCTCGGATATGAAGACGGCCAGATCGACCGGGCGGCGTTTCTGCGCGGAGTCTTCGACGTGCTGCGCTACCGCGGTTCAGAAGCCGAGTTCATCGCCGCGTGGGAGGACATCTTCACGCCCAACGAGCCGATGATCGCGCTCGTCGAGCGGCTGCACGGACGCTTCCCGCTCTATCTGCTCAGCAACACGAGCGACATTCATCGGGAGTACATTTTCCGCCGCTACGAATTCTTCGGCCGTTTCAGCGCCGGCACTTACAGCTACGAAGCCAAAGCCTCCAAGCCGGGGCGCGCAATCTACGAGATCGCCCAGCGTGACCTCGGCCTCGACCCCGCAACCACGTTCTTCATCGATGACTTGCTGCCGAATATCGAAACCGCGCGCACGCTTGGCTTCCACGCGCATCATTACCATTACGACGAGCACGATGCGCTCCTCGCACAGCTCGCGGGAGTCGGCATCCGGCCTTGAAGGCGCGAGTCAGCGCGAAATGTCCGACTGGCTCAGGATCGTGAAATTCTGCGATTCCAGAACGGAGATCGCGCATTCATTGTCCTCGACGTGCAGCGCCAGGGCCGTCCGTCCGCGCGGGCGGGTGAGGAGGGCGTAGCTGCCGAAGATATTGCACTCCGCGGCGAGCAGCGCCGCGAGCAGGCGCCCGAGTTCGGTCGCGCCTTCCTTGAGTTCCACGACCACGAGGTCGCAGATCGAAAAGGCGATGGCGTGTTCGATGAACATCTGCTGCACGCTCTCGGGATCGCTGACCACGATCCGGACGATGGCGGTGTCCGCCGAGTCCTGCACGCTGATTGCGAGGACGTCAATGTTGCGTTCGTTCAGCACGCGCACCACGTCGAGCAAGGCGCCGACGCGATTGGAGAGGAAGATCGAGAACTGGGTGACGCGTTGGGCGTCGAGCTTTTCCGAAATGTGAGAAGACATCGAAATTTATTTGTAGCTGTAAACGAGGCAGAAGGCGGCCGGAGCGCCTTCGACTTCTTCGACTTTAATGTAGAAGGAGCCGCTCGTCGCCGGGGAAAAGCCCGCCGCGGCGACAGACCCTTCCTCATACGGGTCGATCTCCACGGCTTTGCCCGCTTCGTCGTAAATGGTCACCGCGACTTTCTTCGCCGCCGGGACGGAGCCGAGCGTAAACCAATACTGATTTCCGGCATACAGATTCACCTGGATGACCTTCGGCTTGCCGACTTCCAGCAGGCCGGTCCAGTTGCCGTCGCGGAGCTTGAACCCGTCGTTGCCAAAGGCGCCGGCGACCTCAAGCGCGGTCCGGCGGGCGGCGACTTCATTGTCGGTGGGAGCGGCGCAGACCGCTGCGGTGGCGAGCGCCGCGCAGGCCAGCGAAAGAAGGAGACGTTTCATTTTTGTTTCTTGGAAATCTCCTTCACGGCGTCGCTGGCTAGCTTGTGGAGTTGTTTGACGTCCTCGATGCTCGGCGATTTTTCGAGAGGGAAGGCGATGAATCGCTCGATCTCCGACATCTTCTTGCGCGCGATCTTCACTGAAGAATCTTCGCGCACCTTTTCCGGCAGCGCCTCGAGATTCTTATTGAGAAACGAGACGATGCCGGGCTGGCGGAGCAGTTTGGCGCCGAGTTCGGTGTAATTTGCGGCGACGTGTCCGCTGACCACCTCCACGCCGCGCAACCATCCGCCGACGGTGATCAAGGTCACAAGATCCTGGTCCTTGGCTTCGGTCATGGCGGTCTTTACTTCGTTCTGTGTGGCCTCGAGTTCCTCCTTGAGTTGATCCCACTGGCTCTCCTCGGCGAAGCTCGCGATGCTGCTCGCGCGCTCGACCACGTCCTTGCTCACGCCGAGTACCTTGGCCAGCGCGATGACATCCTTGCCAATGTTTTTCACTTGCTGCGCATCCTCCGCCTCAATGGCGATGTAGCCGTCGGCGATGAGTCCGCCGACGTTCAGCGCGGTCTGCGGCCGGCTGCTGAAGTTGGTGGCGATCGGGGGGCGAAATTTAGTGCTCCAGTCGAGTTTGCCGATTTTGTTCAGCGCCGCCATGAACTCGCCGGGAAGGGGGATGGAAAGGCCGTCGGTCAAGGCGGCTCCGGCGATCTCCTCCGGTGTGAGCGAGGCGGCCTGACCAGCCGCGGAGGCGCATAAACAAACGAACGCGAGACAGCCCGCGAGCGGGCGGTGTTTCCAAATCATGCGGCACGATAAGCAGACCGCCACATGCTTGTCACCCGGCAATTTCGCGCCGCGCACGAGAGAAAAAACCCGTTGGCAGGCGCGCGCAGCCTCCCCTAGTGTGGCCGCCCTATGAAAGCCAAAGTCATCGTGTTGCCGAAACAAAGTGTGCTTGATCCGCAGGGCGTGGCGGTGCGCGAGGCGATCCATCATCACGGTCTTCCCGCGGTCAAATCCGCCCGCGTCGGCAAGTTCATCGAGCTCGAACTCGACGGCACGCAGACCGAGGCGCAGCTCCACGAAGTCTGCCGCGATTTGCTCAGCAACCCGGTCATCGAGGACTACGAACTGATCGTCGAAGGCTAAGCAATCGAGGAAGCAAAATCTCCGATGACGATCCTGGGTAACATTCTGTGGATTCTCCTCGGCGGAATTTTTGTCTCCATCGGTTACCTGATTCCCGGCCTGCTTTTCTGCCTGACCATCATCGGCATCCCCTTCGGCGTTCAACTGATCAAACTCGCCGGCCTGAGCCTGCTGCCCTTCGGGAAGGAAATTTACGACAAACCGCAATCCAACAGTTGCCTCGCCACCATCTTCAACATTCTCTGGATCGTGCTCGGCGGAATTTGGGTTTCCCTTTCCCATCTGATTTTCGCCGCTCTCTGCGCCGTGACGATCATCGGCATTCCCTTTGCCAGGCAGCATATCAAGCTGATGGCCTTCGCGCTCACCCCTTTTGGAAAAGACTTCAAGTAACCTCATGAAATCCGCCGTCATCCGCTTCCCCGGCTCAAACTGTGATCAGGACTGCGTGCTCGCCTTGCGCGAGTTCGGGGTCGAAACCGACTACGTCTGGCACAAGGAAACCTCTGTCTCCGGCTACGATCTCATCGTTCTGCCGGGCGGCTTTTCCTACGGCGATTACCTCCGCTGCGGTGCCATTGCCCGCTTTTCGCCGATCATGAAAGCCGTCAGGGAAGCCGCCGCTGCGGGCACGCTCGTGCTCGGCACCTGCAACGGTTTCCAGATCCTTTGTGAAGCCGGTCTGCTGCCCGGTGCACTCATTCGTAACCGCTCGTTGCACTTTGTCTGCCAGCATCAGCACGTGCGCGTGGAAGACGTCGCCAATCCTTTCCTCCACACCATCCGCACCGGCGCGCTGCTCAAGCTGCCGATCGCCCACGGCGAAGGCTGCTACGTGGCCGATCCCGCGACGCTCCGCGAACTCAACAATCACGGTCAAATCCTGCTGCGCTATGCCGATGCAGCCGGCGCGGCGACCGATGCCGCCAATCCGAACGGTTCCGCGGAAAACATCGCCGGCATCGTCAATGCCGCGCGCAATGTCTTCGGCCTGATGCCGCACCCCGAGCGGGCCTGCGACCCGCGCCTCGGCAGCACCGATGGCCGCGCCGTTTTCGAGGCCATCCTGACCACCCTCGGCGTCCTCCGCGCCGCCTGAATTTCATGCCTTCCGAACCTGCCATCACACCCGAACTCATCGCCAAGCACGGCCTCACGCCGGAGGAATACGCGCGCATCGAAACAATCCTCGGGCGCGCGCCGAACTTTACCGAGCTCGGCATTTTCTCGGTGATGTGGAGCGAGCATTGCTCGTATAAAAATTCCAAGAACGAGCTGCGCAAATTCCCAACCACCGGGCCGACGGTGCTGGTCAAGGCGGGCGAGGAAAATGCCGGCGTGATCGATATCGGCGACGGCTGGGGCATTGCCTTCAAGATGGAGTCGCACAATCACCCGAGCGCGGTGGAGCCTTTCCAAGGCGCGGCCACGGGTGTCGGCGGGATCATTCGCGATATTTTCACGATGGGCGCACGCCCTGTGTTTTCGCTGAATTCGCTGCGCTTCGGTCCGATCACCGGCGACAGCGCGAATGTGAAAACCAATCGGCGCCTGTTCGCCGGCGTCGTCGCTGGCATTTCGCACTACGGCAATTGCATCGGCATTCCGACGATCGGCGGCGAGGTCTATTTCGATGAAAGCTACGACGGCAATCCGCTGGTCAACGTCTTTAACCTCGGCATCCTCAAACATGAGCAGATCGCCCGCGGTGCGGCGGAAGGCATCGGTAATCCGGTTTTTTACGTCGGCGCCGAGACCGGCCGCGACGGTCTCGCAGGCGCGGCGTTCGCGTCGCGCGAATTGACCGAAGAATCGAAGCAGGACCGCCCGGCGGTGCAGGTCGGCGATCCCTTCAAAGAGAAGCTGCTGCTGGAGGCCTGCCTCGAACTGCTCGCGACCGATGCGGTCGCCGGCATTCAGGATATGGGCGCGGCGGGGCTGACCTGCTCGACTTGCGAAACCGCGAGTCGCGGCGGCACCGGGGTCGAGATCGATCTAGCCAAGGTGCCGAAGCGCGAAACCGGCATGACGCCGTACGAAATCATGCTCAGCGAGTCGCAGGAGCGGATGCTGATCATCGTCAAAAAAGGCCACGAACAGACGGTCGTGGATATCTTCGAGAAGTGGGATCTGCCGTATGCGGAAGTCGGCGTGGTCAAGGACGACGGCATGATGCGCGTCTTGAACAACGGCGAAGTGGTTGCGGAAATTCCGGCGCGCCAACTGGCCGACGAAGCGCCGCTCTACTCCCGTGAAGCCAAGGCTAAACCGGTCACCGCGCAACTGGACCTTGTGGCGTTGCCCGAGACCGACAACCAGGCCGCGCTGCTCGCCCTTCTTGCGCACCCGAGCATCGCCTCCAAGAACTGGGTTTATCGTCAGTACGATCACACCGTCCGCGCCGGCACAATGGTGCTTCCCGGCTCCGACTCCGCCGTTTTCCTCGTCCGCGAGGCCAACAAAATCCTCGCGGCGACCAGCGATTGCAACGCGCTCTATTGCGCCATCGATCCGCGCCAGGGGGCACGCATCGCCATTGCCGAAGCCGCGCGCAATCTGGCCTGCAGCGGCGCGGTCCCGCTGGCCGTGACTGACAACCTGAACTTCGGCAACCCGCACAAGCCGGAGAATTTCTGGCAGCTCCGCGAATGCGTCGAAGGCCTGGCCGAAGGATGTCGCGCATTCGACACGCCGGTCACCGGCGGCAACGTCAGTCTTTACAACGAAAGTCCCGCCGCCGCCATCGACCCGACGCCGACCGTCGGCATGGTCGGCATCATCGCCGACGAGCGCCACGTCACGAGTTCCCATTTCAAAAACGAGGGCGACGCCATCCTGCTCGTCGGTGGTCTCGGGGACGAACTCGGCGCCTCGCATTTCCTCAAAGTCGTGCACGCTCAAAAGCTCGGCCCGGTCCCCGCACTCGACTTTGCAAAGGAGCGCGCCGTCCACGACGCCGTGCGTGCGCTGATCCAGTCGCGCTTAATCAAAAGCGCCCACGATTGCAGCGAAGGCGGTCTTGCCGTCGCGCTGGCGGAATCGTGTTTTTCCAACCCGGACAAACACCTCGGCGCGACCGTGGAATTTGGCGAGACGGGTCTTCGGATCGATCAATTGCTCTTCAACGAAACGCAGGGCCGCATCGTGCTGAGCCTCAGTCCGATGCACGTCGCTGCGGTGCTCATGCTCCTCGAACTTCGCGGCATTCCGGCGCGCAAGCTGGGCACGGTCGGCGGCACTGTGTTGAAGATCACCGCCGACGGGCAGGCGCTGGGCTGGCCGCTCGCCGAGCTTCACGGCGCTTGGTACGACAGCATCGCCAGCGCGATGCAGGCGTAGGCGGCCGTTTATCCCGCCTGCTCCCAGCCCGCGCGATAGGTTCGGCGGACGAACTGATTGGCGGCTTCGACGTTGGTGAACTTCAGCGCCGCGGCGTCCCACTTCAGCTCCTGCTGCGGAAAGCGCGAGGCGACGCTGCCGAGGAGCACGGCTTCCGTGAGCGGGCCGGCGTAGTTAAAGCTCGCGCTCGTTTTGCCCGAGCCCATCGCGGCGTCGATGAACTGATGCCAGTGGTTGCTGCCTTCGACTTTGCTGATCGGGCGGTCCTTTACGTCCGCGCCGACCAGGCGGGGCATGCCGACGTGCGGCAGGACCATCACGCCCTCCGTGCCGAGGAAGATGCTGCCTTGCTCCGGGAGCTTGTTCGCCTTGTCGTCCGGGTCGGCGTCTTTGTTGATCGCGAGTACCTGAATCTCGGCGGGCGGGCGCTGTTTTCCGTCATACCACGTGACCGCGACCGTCTTGTCTGCGGTGAATGCAGTGCCGGGGAAGACGTAATGGCAGATCGCGTCGGTGGCCCAGGAGTGTTCGTTCGGCGCGGCGCCTTCGCTGCGGACGCTGAGCGGCGCAGTGAGGGCGAGCGCATTGAAAACCGGATCGTAGATGTGGCAGCCCATGTCGCCGAAAGTGCCGGTGCCGAAGTCGAGCCGCTTGCGCCAGTTGCCGGGATGATACCATTTGTCGCCGATGAACGGCCGCTCGGCGGCAACGCCCAGCCAGAGATTCCAGTCGAGCCCTTCGGGCACCGGATCGACGCGGTCGGGCTTTGCGGCGGTGTCACCCCAAGCCTTGCTGCTCCAAGTGTGGACCGCCTTGATCTTCCCGATCACGCCGTCCTGCACGAGTTTTACCGCGGTCCGGTATTCCGTATTGCTGTGGATCTGGATGCCCATCTGCGTGACCGCTTTTTTCTCGCGCGCCAACTCGGTGAGCCGGCGGCATTCCTGAAGATTGTGGGTGAGCGGCTTTTGACCATAGACGTGCAGCCCGCGCCGCAGCGCCGCCATGCCGATCGGTGCGTGCATGTGATCGGGCGTGGAGACGTTGCAGGTTTGCAGATCCTTTTCCCTGGCGAGCAGTTCGCGGAAGTCCTGATAAACGCGGGCTTCGGGGAATATCTGGCGGAACTCGGTGGTGCGGTTGAGGTCCACGTCGCAGGCGGCGATGACCTTCAACGACGGATGTTTGGCGAGCGCCTTGAGATCGCTCATGGCCATGCCGGCCGCGCCAAAGGTGGCGTGATGGACGAAATTGCTGGGAGCTTGGGCGCGCAGCCCGTGGGTCAGGAATGGCGCGCTGGCGACGCCGGCGGCGAGTTGCTGGAGAAAGGTGCGACGGGGGAGCATGGCGAAGGAGTTAAAGAACTCCCTGGATCATGGCAAGAGCGATGGTTCGTTTTGGTGAATTCCCGCACCTCTTGGCGCCGGGATTTAAATGGTGGGGGCGCGACCGCGAAGGTGGGTCGGAGGTTCGGCGTGCCGTTCGGTTTTCACCGTCACGGTCATGTCGAGAAAAGACTCAGGTTCGTCAAAAAAGGAGCCAGTGATCGGCATGACGCCGCGCGGGTGATTGCTCACCCCGGTGACCACGTGTTTGGCGGAGGTCGGTTCGCCGATCGTCGGGTCATAGCCGGTCCAGCCAAGCTCCGGCAGGTAGGCTTCCGCCCAGGCGTGCGTCGAGGCGCGGCCGGCTTCGGAGGCGGCGCAATCGAGATAACCGCTGGCGAAGCGCGCCGGGAGTCCCAGCGAACGCAGCACTTCCAGCATGAGCGTGGCGAGGTCGCGGCAGGAACCGGAACTGGTGGACAAGGTTTGGCCCGGCGATTGCACGCCCTTCTCCTCCCGGCGGCGGTATTTGATGGTTTTGCGGATCGCCCCGGCGACCAGGGCGACGACCTCTTCGGCGCTGCGGATCGCGGAGGTGTCGATCGTCCGCTCCGCCCACTCGCGCACCCGGGCGATGTCGTCGGGATAAGAAGTGGCGCGATAAGCGGCGGCGACCTCAGCTTCGAAAGTCGAGAACGTCACGGGAAAAGGCACCGCCGTCCGCGAGCGACTGGAGCGCAGCGGGAACGGCGTGGTGTGCTGCAGCACCACCTCGCTGCGGATGCGCAATTCGTCGGCGGAGCTGAGCAGATGGGCGGTGGCGACGGAATTGCCGAAGACATCGCGGCTCCACTCCAGCTCGAATTCCGGCGCGATTTCGAGGCGCATTTCCGCCACGCGCACGTCGTGGCCTTCGCGTGGGCGGAGCACGAGGCGATGCGGGCCGAACCGCACCGGTTTGTGGTACCGGTAGGTGGTTTCGTGGACGATATGCAGCCAGCTCATGGAGGACGTTACACCGCCGCCTTTTCGACGGTGACTTTCATGCTGTTGAGGGTGAGCGCCCCGTAGTTGGAAGTGAGCGCCACGTCGGCGGCGTCGCGGCCGTAACCGATGGTGATGCGATTGCCGCGCGGCTGTTTCTGCGTGCCGTCGAAGGTGTACCAACGACCGCCGACAAATGCTTCGAACCAGGCGTGCAGGTCCATCGGTTCCAGTTGGTAGAGATACCCGACGACCATCCGGGCGGGGATGTTCAGGCTGCGAGCGAGGGTGATCCCGAGGTGCGCGTAGTCGCGACAAACCCCGGTTTTGGAGTCGGCGGTTTCGATCGCGGAGGTGCTGGCGTTGCTCGATCCGCTGACGTAGCGCATCTCGTCGCGCAGCCATTGTTCGATGGCCGCGACCTGCTGGTAGCCGGGCGGGCGCCGGCCTGCGATGGCACTGGCGAGATCATTCAGCAGGTCGGACTGGCAGTAGCGGCTGGGGAGGAGGAACTCGAGCGCGCTTTCGGGCAGTTCATTGACCGGGACGAAAGCGGCGTTTGCGTCCACGTCGATTTGATCCGTGGTGTGCGCGCGGCAACTGCAGCGGACGTCGAAGTCACCCGGCGGGATGAGCACCCGCTGGCAAAGGTTGCCGAATGGGTCGGTGTATTCGACGACCGGCGCGTGCGGGGCGAAGACATACTCTTCGCGGGTGATCCATTGCGCGGGGCCGCTGCGCGGGCGCAGCATCATGATCGCGGGAATGGGCAAATTGCTGGTGTAGGAAATGTGACAAGTGGCGTCGAGGATCATAAATTCGCGCCGGAATCGCGGAGGCGCGTGTGACTGACGGTATCGTTCTCTGGGTTTCCGCCGGATGCACTGACCGGCACATGGGGGGAATCAGGATGACGCCGACGTGAATGACAGTTGAAAACGTGGGATCGACTCCCTAGCATCCGCGCGTTTTCCACGAACCACCACCATGATGAAACTCACTCTCGCCCTCGGTCTCGGTCTCCTCACGCTAGGCTTTGCCGGTTGCAACAAAAGTGGCCCCGCTGCCGAGGATGACGCGGGGGTCATCAAGGTCGGCGAATTTGCTTCGCTCACGGGCGGTAGCGCCAGCTTCGGGCAGTCTTCGCACAAAGGGACCGTGCTGGCGATCGAGGAGATCAACGCCGCGGGCGGCGTGCTGGAAAAGAAGCTGAAGCTGATCACGGAGGACGATCAGTCCACGGCGGGTCAGCCCGCGACGATCGCGCGGAAGTTGATTTCGCAGGACAAGATCGTCGCGTTGCTTGGCGAGGTGGCTTCCTCCAAGAGCCTCGAAGCCGCGCCGATCTGTCAGCAGAACAAGATCCCGATGATTTCTCCGGCCTCGACGAATCCGAAGGTCACGGAAGTGGGCGACTATATTTTCCGGGTGTGCTTCATCGATCCGTTCCAAGGCACCGTGATGGCGAAGTTCGCGCTCTCCAAGGGCTACAAAAAGGTGGCGGTTTTGACCGACGTGAAACAGGACTATGCAGTGGGTCTGGCGGAATTTTTCAAGAAGCACCTCGTGGAAGCCGGTGGCGAAGTCGTGCGCGAGCAGAAGTACTCGACGGGCGACAAGGATTTCAAACCGCAGCTCACCTCGCTCAAGGCCGCCGAGCCTGATGCCATCTTCATTCCCGGCTACTACGCCGAGGTTTCGCTGATCGCCAAACAGGCCAAGATGCTCGGCATCACGGTGCCGCTGCTCGGGGGCGACGGCTGGGTCGGAGACTCGCTGATCAAGGTGGCTGGCGACGCGCTGAACGGTTCGTTTCTCTCCTGTCACTTCAGCTCGGATGACCAGGATCCGGTGGTCCAGGAGTTCGTGACAAAGTTCAAAGCGAAATACGGCGAAGTGCCGGACGACATGGCCGCGCTCGGTTATGACAGCGCGATGATTCTCGCGGAAGCGATCAAGCGCGCGGGCACGACGGACGGCGAAAAGCTGCGCGACGCGATTGCGGCGACCAAGGATCACAAGGGCGTCACCGGCGTGATCACGCTCGACGCGCAACGCAACGCCACGAAACCGGCGGTGATCCTCGGGATCGTGGATCAGAAATTTCAGTTCATCGAAAAAGTCGCTCCCTGATTTCCCCGGCGTCGCTGAATCCACGCCGCGGACATGGCCGACCAACTCCTCGAACTTCTCCAGCAGATCATCAACGGGCTGTCCCAAGGCTCGATCTACGCGCTCATCGCGCTGGGTTACACGATGGTCTTCGGGGTGTTGCGCTTCATTAACTTTGCGCACGGCGATGTCTTCATGCTCGGCGCTTTCGCCGGGTTTTACCTTGGGCCGAAGACGCTGAAAATCTTTGGTGGCGGACCGTCCTATGCGGGAGCGATCGCGGTCCTGTTTGTCGCCATGGCGCTCTGTGCGGTGATCGGCATGGTCATCGAGCGGCTGTGCTACAAGCCGCTGCGCGACCGGCCGAAGTTGACCGTGCTGATCACCGCGATCGGCGTCTCGCTCTTTCTCTCGAACGGCGGGCAGTTCGTCTTCGGCGCCGAGCCCAAATCGTTTCCGGAAATCATCACCGACCGCTTGATCGCGATTCCGCCGGCCTGGGGCCGCATTTCCGAACTGACGATCACGATCTCGCAAGTCCTGGTCATCGGTGTGACGTTGGTCCTGCTCTTCGTCCTGACCTATATCGTCATGAAAACGAAATTGGGCATGGCGATGCGCGCGCTGTCGTTCAACCCCGTGGCCGCGCAGTTGATGGGGATCAATATCAACGTGGTGATCTCGTTCACCTTTGGCCTCGGTTCGGCGCTGGCGGGCGCCGCGGGGATCCTGACGTCGATCCAGCAACCGTCGATCGATCCGCTGATGGGCGTGAATGCGGGCTTGAAAGCGTTTGTCGCCGCGGTGCTCGGTGGCATCGGGAACATTCCTGGCGCGGCGCTGGGCGGCATCCTGATCGGACTCACGGAAGCGCTGGTCGTCGGTTACGTGAACCCGACGTATCGCGATCCGATCGTTTTTGGCGTGCTCATTTTGGTGCTGCTGGTCAAGCCGACCGGGCTTCTCGGGGCCAGTGAACGGGAGAAAGTCTAATGTTCGAGAAATCGAAAATCATCCTCTTCGTCGTGATCGTCGCGTGCGGCGTGGCGTCGCCCTACGTCAGCGGGATCAACCCCTATTATTACGACATCCTGATCAGTATCGGGATCAACATCATCCTCGCCGCCGGCCTTAATCTGGTGAACGGCTACACCGGCCAGTTTTCGCTCGGCCACGCGGGCTTCATGGCCGCGGGTGCTTACGCCTCGGCGTGGCTTTCCCTGCGCTTCGGCTACGAGTTCGGGACGAGTGTGTGGGCGACGACCACGGCGTTTGTCCTCGCGCTGCTCGCGGGTGGGATCGTCGCTGCCGTGGCTGGATTACTCGTCGGCGTGCCGTCGCTGCGCTTGAAAGGCGATTACCTTGCGATCGTCACGCTCGGCTTTAACGAGATCATCAAAGGTGTAATCCAGAACGCGGAGCCGCTCGGCGCGCAGCGCGGGCTCGGCGGCATGGTCCAGCACACCACGTTCTTTTGGACCTTCGCGTTCGCCGCGCTGACCGTTTATGTCGTGCTCAGCCTGGTGCACTCGACTTACGGGCGCGGTTTCATGGCGGTGCGCGACGACGAAATTGCCGCGGAGGCGATGGGCATCAACACGACGAAATACAAGGTGCTCGCTTTCGTGCTCGGCGCATTTTTCGCCGGCATCGCGGGTGGGCTGTACGCACACTTTAAGCAGTTCATCCATCCCGAGGGTTTCAATTTCATGAAGTCCGTCGATGTCGTCGTCATGGTCATCCTCGGCGGCATGGGCAGCACGCTCGGGGTGTGCGTCGCCGCGGCGCTGCTGACCATTCTTCCGGAAGTGCTGCGTTACGTGGCACGGATCGATGCGCTGCCCGAATGGCTGCGCTCGATTGCTGAGAACCGCATGATTCTTTATTCGCTGCTGCTCATCATTCTCATGCTCACCCGGCCGCAGGGCTTGTTTGGCTCGGGCGCTTGGAAGAAGAAAAAGGCATGAGCGCGCCGCTGCTGAAGCTCGCCAACGTGACCGTGCAATTCGGCGGCTTGAAGGCCGTGAGCGAGCTGTCGTTCGAGATTCATGATGGGGAACTCATTGGGCTGATTGGCCCGAACGGCGCGGGCAAAACCACGGTCTTCAATCTTGTCACCGGCGTGTATCAGCCGACCTCGGGTGCGATCACCTTTGCCGGCAAATCGGTCCTCGGTCATCGGCCCTACAAGGTCACCGCGCGCGGCATTGCACGGACGTTCCAGAATATCCGATTGTTCAGTTCGCTGAGCGTGATCGATAACGTCCGCACGGCCTGCAATATGCATCTCAAGCACGGCATCTCGCACGCGCTGTTGCGTGGACCGAAGTTTGCCCGGGAAGAGGCGGAGATCGACCAGACTGTGAGAGAGCTCCTGGAAATTTTTGGACTGTCCGGCGAGTGCGACGCGCCGTGCAAAAGCCTGCCTTACGGCGACCAGCGCCGGCTCGAAATCGTCCGCGCGCTGGCCACCCGCCCGAAGCTGCTCCTGCTCGATGAACCGGCGGCCGGCATGAATCCGACGGAGAAAGTCGAACTGATGAAGCTGATCCGCTTCACGCAGGAGAAATTTGGCCTCGCGGTGCTGCTCGTCGAACACGACATGAAAGTCGTCATGGGCATTTGCCAGCGAATCATCGTGCTCGATTACGGCAAGAAAATCGCCGAAGGCCCGCCGGCGGAAATTCGCGCCAATCACAAAGTCATCGCCGCGTATCTCGGCAAGGAGGAAGACGATGCTTGAAATCAAAGATCTGGTCGTCAACTACGGCGCGATCGCGGCGCTGCACGGCATTTCGATCCAAGTCGAGAAGGGGAGCATCGTCACGCTGGTCGGCGCGAATGGCGCGGGCAAATCCACGACGCTGCGGACCATCTCCGGGATCGTGAAAGCGGCCTCCGGTTCGATCACCTTCGACGGCCAATCGATCTTCAATCAACCGCCGCACGAGATCGTGGCCCGCGGCATCGCGCAGTCGCCCGAGGGACGGATGGTTTTCTCCAATCTGACCGTCATGGAGAACCTGCGCATGGGCGCTTACTTGCGGCGCGACAAGGCAGGCATCGCCAAGGATCTCGACTACATTTTCGGCATCTTCCCGCGCTTGAAGGAACGCGAATGGCAGGCCGCGGGCACGCTCAGCGGCGGCGAACAGCAGATGCTCGCCATCGGCCGCGCCCTCATGAGCAAACCGAAATGCCTGATGCTCGACGAACCGTCGCTGGGGATCGCACCGCTGCTCGTGAAGACGATTTTCGAGAAGATCGTTGAAATCAACAAAGAGCTTGGCCTGACCATCCTGCTCGTCGAACAGAACGCGAATCTCGCGCTCGAAGTATCCCGTTACGGCTACGTCATGGAGACTGGGAAAATCATTCTGCAGGATACCTCGGCTGCGCTCCGTGAAAACGCCGAGGTTCGCGCCGCATATCTCGGCGGCTGAGCGGCGGGAAAAATTCCGGGAAATTCACCTTGTCACTCCGGAAGCGGTATGGCAGCTTCGCGCTCCTTTTTTCCAAAGAACCTATGGCATACGCAATTTTCAAAACCGGCGGTAAACAATACCGCGTCGCGGCCGGCGACGTGATCGAAGTCGAGAAGCTCGAGGGTGACGCGGGCGCGGAAGTGACTTTCTCGGAAGTGCTTTTTCACGGCGAAGGTTCGGAAATCAAGATGGGCTCTGCTTTGCAGGGTGTTTCCGTCGTCGGCGAGGTCGTCGCACAGTTCCGCGGGCCGAAGCTGATCAATTACAAATACAAGCGCCGTAAAGGTTATCATCGCACCGTTGGGCATCGTCAGAGCCTGACCCGGGTGAAGATCACGAGCATCGCCTGAGTTTTTCGTCCCAACCCTCTACCAATCTCTTCAAATGGCTCATAAAAAAGGTCAAGGATCCGTCAAGAATGGACGCGATAGCGTCAGCAAACGCCTCGGCGTGAAAAAATTTGGCAGCCAGGCGGTGATCGCCGGCAACATTATCATTCGCCAGCGTGGGACGAAATTTCTGCCCGGCAAAAACGTCGGACTCGGCCGCGATTACACCATCTTCGCGCTCGTCGATGGCAAGGTGCGCTTCGATCGCGAAGGGCGCCGGGTCAATGTCGATCCCGCGGAGGCTTCGGTGAACTAACCGTATTCTTCATTTCGAATTTCAGAAAGCGCTTCGGCTCCCCGCCGAGGCGCTTTTTGTTGGGCGCACCAATTGATCCTTCTCAAATGCCGCGGCTAATTTTGCGGCGCACAAACGGTTAGAAAGGAGTATTTTCGTCCCCGCATCATGTCCCACCACGCACCCCGACTCGCAGACCAGTTTTTCACCCGCCGCGACTTCCTGCAGCGTTGTGGCATGGGCATGGGTGGGTTGGCGCTGGGCGGCATTCTCGGACAGGCTTGCGGGTTGCAAGCGGCGGAGACGAGTCTGAATCCACTGACGCCGAAGGCGCCGCATTTTTCGGCGAAAGCGAAGCGGGTCATTCACCTGTTCATGAATGGCGGCCCGTCGCATGTGGACACCTTCGATCCCAAGCCCGCGCTGGCCAAATATCACGGCAAGGAGTTGCCGATGCACCTGGCGACGGAGCGCAAGACGGGCGCCGCTTTCCAATCGCCATTCGCCTTTCAGAAATACGGAAAGAGCGGGATCGAGGTCAGCGAGATTTTTGCCAAGACGGCGGAGTCGATCGACGACATTTGCGTGATCCGTTCGATGCACGCCAATGTGCCGAATCACGAACCGTCGCTCATGCTGATGAACTGCGGCGAGGCGCGGCTGGTCCGGCCGAGTCTGGGCTCGTGGCTGACCTACGGGCTCGGCAGCGAAAACCAGAATATGCCCGGTTTCATCACGATGTGCCCCGGCGGATATCCGATTCAGGAGTCGCAGAACTGGCAGGCCGGGTTCCTGCCCGGCGTTTATCAGGGCACCTACATCGACACGAAGAACACGGACCTCGACAAACTGATCGAGAATATTCGCAACCCCACCGTGTCCTCGAAGGAACAACGCGCCCAACTGGATCTGCTGCATCAGCTCAACCAGGAGCATCAGCGCAAGCGGCAGGACGACGCCCAACTCGAGTCGCGCGTGCAATCTTTCGAACTGGCCTACCGGATGCAGATGGACGCGGCCGATGTCTTCGACATTTCGCACGAACCGGCGGCGATTCGCGAGATGTATGGCGACGGCGTGCAAGGCCGGCAGTTGCTCATCGCGCGGCGCATGATCGAGCGCGGCGTGCGCATGGTGCAGGTCTGGCACGGCCAGGGTCAGCCGTGGGACAGCCACGACGAGATTGAGAAAAATCACCGTCGGCTGGCCGGGGAATGCGATCAGGCGATCGGCGCGCTTCTGAAAGATCTGAAGCAGCGGGGCATGCTGGAGGACACGCTGGTCATTTGGGGCGGAGAATTTGGCCGCACCCCGACGGTGGAGATTTCGACGCCCGGCTCCAACAATGCGGGCGTGAAAAACGGCCGCGATCATAATCATCATGGCTTCACCACATGGATGGCGGGTGGGGGAGTGAAGGGCGGTTACGTGCATGGCGCGACCGATGAATTCGGGTTCAAAGCGCAGGACAAGCCGGTGCATGTCCACGATCTGCACGCGACCATTCTCCGTTTGCTGGGCTTCGATCATGAGAAACTCACGTATCGCTACGCGGGTCGCGATTTCCGCCTCACGGACGTTCACGGACACGTGGTTCAGGACATTATCGCGTAGCGCATCGGAATCGGGCGAGAGAGGGGCCCCCCGGTTGAGGCCGAAGTGCCCGAATTGAGGTGGTGACGACCGTTTAGGAGACGCCGCCTTCGAAAGGTGTGGGCACGGAAAATTCCTGCAGTGCCCGCGGGTTGCCACCCGTCTGGGCTTTTGAAAAGCCTGCTGTTGCGGTGTCGAAATCGCCTCAACCGGGATTGTGAAAGCCCGGAACCGTGAAGCGTCCCTCCGCGAGTTCGCTATCCGGACGTATGGGATTTGTGGGTAGCGATTTGCATTACAACCCAAGTTATTTGCCGCGGGGTGGCGGATGCATTCTTTATCAGGGGTATGATTCCTCCGTCTTCCTCCCCTCATCCTCCGTTCAGCTCTCTGCCGGTTGGTGCGTCGATCCAGCGGTCCGCTCGCGCGATCGATGCGGGAGACAAGCATCACAAGAGCATTTCCAGCAGCCGTTTACGCACCAATTCTCGGGGTGCGCTGTAGTTCCTTCCCGTCACTCCCGCCCTCCTTTTTTCCCTTTTTATGCACCTCCCAAGCCGCCAATCCTGCAAAAAGCCCCGCCTGTCGCCCGCCTTCATCCGGAGGCTGTCGTCCTGGTTGGTTTTATCGACGACGCTGACGGTGGCGATGTATGCGGCGAATACGTTGTATTGGGACGCCGATGGCAATGCGGTGAACAATAATTTGGACACGCAGGCGGGGCTGGGCGGAGCGGGGACGTGGGATACCACGGCACCGCGGTGGTGGGACGGAGTGGCGACTAATTCGGCCTGGAACAACACGAATTTGGATACGGCGGTGTTTGGCGGACCGGCCGGCGGGATCGTAACGCTGGGTGCGCCGGTGGTGGCGGGAGCGTTGGTCTTTAATACCGGGGGTTACACGGTGCGCCCGGATACCAATACGCTGACCTTGGAGTCGGCTCCGTTGAGCCAGCCCACGGTGACGGCCAATGCGAATGCCACGATCGGTGCGGCTGGGGTGTCGGGAATCGTCAGCACGCAAGGGATGATCAAGCGCGGCGGGGGAACGCTCACGGTCATTGGCGATAACACCGGGTTCACCGGGACGACGGTATTGAAGAACGGGACGTTGACGCTCTCGGGCGGGACGGACGTGACGCCGACTGGGACGACGAGCCTCGGTAATGCGCAGCCGATCGTGCTGGAAGGCGGCACGCTGCGCTTCCTTAATGACGGCGGGATTTCGCAATACAACAACGACATCACGCTGAACGGGAATGCGACGATCAACGTGGATCGGGTGGCTTCGACATC
>JBBQIZ010000066.1:0-21326 GCA_038325425.1 Chthoniobacterales bacterium | reverse complement strand
CCGCAGCATTTCGCCAACCACGGCTACCGCACCGCCGCCACGGGCAAGATCTACCACGGCGGCACCGGCGGAGGCGGACGCGGGAAAGGCAAGGCGCAGGCGGCCGGCACGCCGGAGTTTCAAGTCACCGCGCCCTACGGCGGCGTCGGCACCAAACCGCCGAAGAAACTTATCCCGCCGGCGCCGATGGGCGATCATCCGTTGATGGATTGGGGCGTGTGGCCGCTCGACAACGACGACACTGGCAAAGGCGACTACCAGGTCGCGAGTTGGACCGTGGAGCAGATCAAGAACGCGCCCAAGGATCAGCCGTTTTTCATCGCCGCCGGTTTTTTCCTCCCGCATGTGCCCTGCTACGCGACGCAAAAGTGGTTCGATCTTTATCCCGATGACGACAGCGTCCTGCCGAAGATCGTCGAGGGCGACCGCAAGGACACGCCGCGCTTCTCGTGGTATCTGCATTGGGCTCTGCCCGAGCCGCGGCTGAAGTGGGTGCAGGAGAACAACCAGTGGCGCAACCTCGTGCGCAGTTACCTCGCCTGCACGAGCTTCGTCGATGCGCAGATCGGCCGCCTGCTCGACGCGCTCGATGAAGCCGGGCTCGCGGAGAACACCATCGTGGTCGTCTGGGGCGACCACGGCTGGCATCTCGGGGAAAAAGGCATCACCGGCAAAAACACGCTTTGGGATCGCGGGACGAAAGTGCCGCTCATCTTCGCCGGTCCCGGCGTGAGCAAAGGCGGACGCTCGACGCAGCCCGCGGAGTTGCTCGACATTTATCCCACGCTCATCGAACTCACCGGCGTCCCCGCCCGCACCGACCTGGAGGGCCTCAGTCTCGCGCCGCAACTCAAGGACGCCGCGGCCAAACGGGAACGCCCGGCGATCACTTCCCACAATCAAGGCAACCACGGCATCCGCAGCGAACGCTGGCGCTACATCCATTACGCCGACGGCAGCGAGGAGCTTTACGACCTGCAGGCCGATCCGAACGAATGGACCAATCTCGCCGGCCACACCGAACACGCCGCGGTGATCGCCGGCCACAAAAAGTGGCTGCCGAAAATCGACCTCCCACCCGCGCCGGGCAGCGCCAGTCGCGTGCTGACCTACGACAAGGCGACCGACGAAGCGGTGTGGGAAGGCAAGACTGTGAAGCGCAGCGATCCCATCCCGGAGTAGGGAAACAACTTCAACCACTCGCCTTATGAAACTCCTCGCCGTCCTGCTTGCCGCACTCACCGCCGGAGCTCTGGCGGCTTCCCCGGGAAAGACCGTGCTCACGATTGTGGGCGAAGATTTCCACATCAACGGCCAGCCGACCTATGCGGGCCGCACATGGAACGGACATCGCATCGAAGGCTTGCTGATGAACTCCCGCATGGTGCAGGCCACCTACGACGACCTCAATCCCGAGACCGCGCCGCGCTGGGCCTATCCCGATACCGGCAAATGGGATGCGGAGCGCAACGTGCGCGAGTTCATCGCCGCGATGCCGGAGTGGAAGCGGCACGGTCTGCTCGCGGTCACCGTCAATTTTCAGGGCGGCTCGCCCGAGGGTTATTCGAAGACGCAGCCTTGGGTCTCGGGCGCGTTTGAGGAAGACGGCGCGCTGCGGCCCGCTTTCGCGGAACGCATGAAGCGAGTGCTCGATGCGGCGGATGAGCACGGCATGGTCGTCATCCTCGGATACTTTTACTTCGGCCAGGATGAGCGTCTGCGCGATGAAGCGGCGGTGCTTCGCGCGACCGACCAGGCCACGAAATGGCTGCTCGCGGGTGGCTGGCGGAACGTGCTCGTGGAGGTGAACAACGAGTGCAACGTCAAGAAATACGATCACGAGATTCTGCAACCGGAGCGCGTCCATGAACTCATCGAACGCGTCCGCAAAACCGAGTACGAAGGCCGGCGCCTGCTCGTCGGCACGAGTTACGGCGGAGGCGCCGTGCCTCGGGAGAATGTGGTGCGCTCCTCCGATTTCCTGCTGCTCCATGGCAACGGCGTCAAAGACCCCGCGCGCATCACCGCGATGGTGCGCCAAACCCGCGCGGTGCCGGGTTACCGGCCGATGCCAATTCTCTTTAACGAAGACGATCACGAGGGCTTCGATCAACCGCAGAACAATTTTTCCGCGGCGATCGCGGAGCACGTCTCCTGGGGATGGTTCGACTATCGCCGCAAAGGCGAAGGCTTCGAGGAAGGCTACCAATCCCCGCCGGTGAACTGGGGTATCAGTTCCGAGCGCAAACGCGCCTTCTTCAACTACCTCGCCGAAATCACCGGCTCAAAGCGCCCATGAAGTCGCTCGCTCCCGTCCTTATTGGCTTCGGCGACGGGATCCTTGGTGCGAATTCAAAAAAGTGGGCGGTCCGCGGGGCTCGCGCAAAGGGCGCAAAGCTCGCCAAGAGAAATATAGGGCGTCCATCCGCCACCTCGTCTTCCTTGGCGGCCTGGGCGCGAGATCAAAAAGCAGGCGGCTCATCGCGGCCGTTGACGAGGCATTTGCCGCCCAACCGCGAAATGATCCAACCATGAAATTCATCGCCACCCTTTTCGCTTCGCTCTGCCTGACGGCTTGGTCGTTTGCCGCCGCACCGAGTCGGCCAAACATCGTCTTCATCCTCGCCGACGACCTCGGCTGGAGTGACACCACGCTTTACGGTACGACAAAACTTTACCAAACGCCGAACCTCGAACGGCTCGCGAAGCGCGGGATGCTCTTCACCCGCGCTTACTCCGCCAGTCCGCTGTGCTCGCCGACGCGGGCGAGCATTCTCACCGGCCAGAATCCAGCGCGCATCGGCATCACCGCGCCCACCTGCCACGTGCCGCAGGAATTGCTCCGGGCCACCGTCCGCGACATCGGACCAGCCCAGGCGAAAGCCACGGTGGTCGAGAGTGCCACGCGCTTCGACACCCAACACGTGACGCTCGCGGAGCGGCTGAAGGACGCAGGTTACGCCACTGGGCACTTTGGCAAATGGCACCTCGGGCCGGAGCCCTATTCGCCACTGCAGCACGGCTTCGACGTGGACATTCCGCATCATGCCGGACCCGGTCCCGCCGGGAGCTTTGTGGCGCCGTGGAAATTCAGAGACTTCAAGGAACGCTCGCCCGCCGAACACATTGAAGACCGCATGGGCGATGAAGCGGTCGCCTTCATCGAAGCGAACAAGGACCGCCCGTTCTTTCTCAACTACTGGCAGTTCAGCGTCCACGCGCCGTTCGATGCGAAGAAGGAATTGATCGAGAAATATCGCCCGCTGATTGATCCGCAGAGCCCGCAGCGCAGCCCGACTTACGCGGCAATGGTGCAGAGCCTCGACGAAAACGTCGGCAAACTGCTTGATGCGCTCGATCGCCTCGGCCTCGCCGAAAAAACCGCCATCGTCTTCTTCTCCGACAACGGCGGCAACATGTACAACGTCGTGGACGGCACGACGCCGACCAGCAACGCGCCGCTGCGCGGCGGCAAGGCGACGATGTTCGAGGGCGGCGTGCGCGTGCCGGCGATCGTGAGCTGGCCGGGCGTCACGAAGTCCGGAGTGAAGTCCGATCAGCTCATCCAGAGCACGGATTTCTATCCGACGACGCTGGCTCTGCTGGGGCTCCCGGCGACGCCCAATCATCCGCTGGACGGCCGCGATGTCACAGCGGCGCTGCGCGGTGACGACTTCGATCGCGGTCCCATCTTCACCTACTTTCCGCATCAACCCGGCGTGCCCGACAATCTGCCACCGAGTGTCTCCGTGCATCGTGGTGACTGGAAACTCATCCGCCTTTTCCACGAGGGCGAAAACGGCGCGCACGCCTACCATCTCTACGATCTCAAGGGTGACCTCGGCGAGCGGACCAACCTCGCCCAGGAAAAGCCAGAGATCGTTCGGGAACTCGACGGTCTGATCACCACCTTCCTGGCCGACACCGGCGCGGTCCTGCCCAAACGGAATCCGAAATACGATCCCAACGCTCCCGTGGCGCAGGCCGGCAAGGGCAAAGCCAGGACGGCGCGGGTCGGCGCCTGGACTCACAGCAAAGACACGGAACTCACGCAAGCGGACGGCGCGCTTCATCTCATTGCCACCGGTGGCGACCCTTGGATCGCGACCACCCATCTGCCGAAAGCCGCACGCGGCCCGTTCAGCGTGACGTTGCGGATGAAAAGCACCGGCCGAGGCGCGGGCCTTGTCTATTTCAGCACCCGGACGAAACCCGGCTTCAATAAAGTGCAAACCGTCGGTTTTCCTCTCGTGCACGACGGCGAGTTTCACGACTACGCGATCCGGTTGCCAATCGAAGATCTCACCGCGCTGCGCCTCGATCCCGGAAATGCGAAAGGCGAACTGACCGTTGCCAACCTTGAACTCCGCGACGTTACCGGGCAGGTCGTAAAGACTTGGATTCCGGCGACCGCCGCGTCTGACACCCCACCCTTCCCATGAACACCTCCCTTCGAACCCTCACCCGCATGAAAGTCCTCCCCATCATCGCGCTGCTGCTCACGCCGTTCCCCGCACTGGCCGCCGACGATAAGCCGGCTCTCAAATCGCCGCCGAACATCGTCATCTTCCTCATCGATGACATGGGCGTGATGGACACCTCGGTGCCGTTTCTCACCGACGCCTCCGGCAAACCGCAGCGGTATCCGCTGAATGATGTTTACCGCACGCCGAACATGCAGCGCCTCGCCGACCGCGGGATTCGCTTCAACCAATTCTGCGCGATGAGCGTGTGTTCGCCGACGCGCATTTCCATCCTCACCGGACAGAATGCCGCGCGCCATCGCACGACCAACTGGATCAATCCCGACCGCGACAACGCCGGCCCGCTGGGTGCGCCGGATTGGAACTGGAAAGGGCTGAAGAAGGGCGATGTGACTTTGCCTGGCGTCCTGCGGGCACAAGGTTACCGCACGATCCACGTCGGCAAAGGGCACTTCGGACCGCGGGAATTGGAAGGCGCGGATCCGGCGAATCTCGGCTTCGACGTCAACGTCGGCGGCGCATCGATCGGCGCCCCGGGCAGCTACTATGGGACGCAGAATTTCGATCGCCCGAGGAACGCCCAGGGCAAGACGCCGAACCACGCCGTCCCCGGGCTGGAGAAATATCACGGTCAGGACATCTTTCTGACCGAAGCGCTGACCATCGAAGCCAAAGCGCACGTCGCCGACGCGGCGAAAGCGAAGCAGCCTTTCTTTCTCCACTTCGCGCACTACGCAGTGCACGCGCCGTTCAACTCCGATCCCCGCTTCGCCGCCCACTATCAGGACTCCGGCAAACCCGCGAACGCGCAGGCTTTCGCCACGCTGATCGAAGGCATGGACAAGTCGCTCGGCGATCTTCTTGATCATCTCGAAAAACTCGGCGTCGCGGAGAACACGCTCATCTTTTTCCTGGGCGACAATGGCAGCGACGCACCGCTCGGTCACGAACACGAAGTCGCCTGCGCCGCGCCGCTGCGCGGCAAAAAGGGCTCCCACTACGAAGGCGGCATGCGTGTGCCCTTCATCGCGGCGTGGGCCAAACCATCTGCCGATCAACCGCAGCAGAAACGTCTGCCCATTCCCGCGGGCGCGATCCAAACCCAGCAGGCCGCGGTGCAGGATCTTTTCCCCACGATCCTCGCGCTGACGGGCAGCGCGGCGCCGAAGGAGCACGTCGTGGACGGCGTGAAGCTCGACACGCTCCTTGCGGGCCAGCGCGACACCAGCCGCCCGGAGACTTTCCTCATGCACTACCCGCACGCGCCGCATCGCAGCGATTACTTTACCAGCTATCGCGATGGGGATTGGAAGGTCGTCTATCACTACGTCCCGTCGAAGGCGTCCGGCGACTCGCACTACCAGCTTTTCAACCTCGCGAAAGATCCCTTTGAACAGACGAACCTCGCCGCCTCCGATCCCGCTGCACTTCGCCGCATGATGGAAAAACTCACCGCCTCGCTGGAGGCACATCGCGCCGTGTATCCGGTGAATGCCGCCGGCGCACCGCAGAAACCCAAACTCCCCTGAACCATGAAATCCATTCGCCACCTCGCCATCGTGCTCACGTCCGTCCTCGGCCTCTCCGCGTGGGCCGGCCCGACGGTCATCTACCTCTCCGAGAGCGGTGATAACCGTATCGCCGTCTATGCCCTGGATGAAACTTCGGGCGATCTGACGCGCACCGGCGCGGTTGATTTGCCCGGCGCGCCCGGACCTCTGGCGATTAGCGCGGACCGCCGTCACCTCTACGCGGCGGTGCGTTCGGACAAGCAGTTTGCGACGCTGACGATCGACCCTGCCAACGGGCTTCTGAAAGATCCGGTGTTGAACCCCGCCGGGATCAATGCCGCCTACGTGCATGTCGATAAGACCGGCAACTGGCTGCTCGCGGCTTCCTACAGCGAAGGCGTCGTCACCTCGAGCCGGATCACCAATGGCGTGATCACCGGCGCGCCGGTGACGACTTTGGAGACCGGCAAGAAAGCGCACTCCATCCAGACCGATCCGGCCAATCGGTTCGCGTTTGTGCCGCATGTCGGCGAGTTGAACAAAGTCGAGCAACTCCGCTTCGACGCCACATCCGGCGCGCTCGTGCCGAACACTCCGCCGTCCATGGCGGGAGGCGAAGGGCAGGGTCCGCGACACCTGCAGTTTCATCCCAACGGGCGCTGGGTTTATTTCGTCAACGAGCAGGGCAAGAGCGTGAGTTTGTGCGACTACGACGCGGCGGCGGGCACTTTGAAACAGCGCCAGACGGTATCGACGATCCCGGACGATTGGGACAAATCGAAGGGCTCCTGCGCCGACATCCACATCAGCGCGGATGGGCGCTTCGCCTACGCGTCGAACCGCGGACACGACAGCCTCGCGGTCTTCTCGATCGATCCGAAAACCGGCGAACTCAAGTCGCTCGGCCAGACCCCGACGGAAAAAACGCCGCGCTCTTTTTGCCTCGTGCCAGGCGGGGAAAAATTCGTGGTGTCCGCTGGGCAGGGTTCCAACCGGCTGATCGTCTATCGCCGCGACACTCACACCGGCGCCCTCACCGCGCTCAAGACCTACGACTGCGGCAAAAGCCCGGCGTGGGTTCTGGGAGTGAAGTTCGAATGACCAGCGCGGGCGCGGAACTTCGCTGATGAAACTGGAGCTCCGCGAACTGGATTTGCCGCTACGTCATCCGTTCACGATCGCGCACGGCACGATGACCACGCAGCGCAATCTGCTGGTAACCCTGCACGACGGGGCCGCGACGGGTCTCGGCGAAGCGCCCGGCTCGCGCGCCTGGCCGCAATACCGCGTCGAAGCCATGCACGCCGCCTTGGAGCAGGCGCGGGAAACCATCGAAGCCGCGGAGTTTCAGACTCCGGAAGAATTCTGGCCGCAGATCCGGCCCGCGTTGTCGGACAATCCCTTCGCGCTCTGCGCGCTCGATGAAGCGGCCCACGACTTGTGGGGCCGGCGCCTCGGGCTGCCGGTCTGGCAACTTTGGGGGCTGCGCCTCGAAAACCTCCCGCTCACCAGCTACACGATCGGCCTCGATACGGTCGGGATGATGGTTGCCAAAATGCGCGAGTTTGAGGGCTGGCCGATTTACAAAATCAAGCTCGGCACCCCTGATGACCTGGCGATTGTGCGCGCCTTGCGGCAGCACACCGACGCCATTTTTCGCATCGACGCCAACACCGCGTGGACCGTCGAACAAACGCTCGCGCTGGCACCGGAACTCAAGTCGCTCGGCGTCGAGTTTATCGAACAGCCGCTGCCGCGCGACGATTGGGCGGGAATGGCGCGCGTGCATGCGGAATGTGCGCTGCCCGTCATTGCCGATGAAAGCTGCCAGAACGAAGCCGACGTCGAGCGCTGCGCTGACCACTTCAGCGGGATCAATATCAAGCTCTGCAAAGCCGGCGGCCTCACTCCCGCGCGGCGCCTCATCCGGCGGGCACGAGAACTCGGGCTCCGCGTGATGGCGGGCTGCATGTGCGAGTCGAGCGTGGGGATCAGCGCGGTCGCGCAATTGGCGCCGCTGCTCGATTACGCCGACTTCGACGGCGCGCTGCTCCTCGCGGAGGACATCGCCGATGGCGTGCGCATCGAACGCGGCCGGCTGATTTTTCCCGAGCGTGCAGGCACGGGCGTGCAACTGCGCGGGGAAGGCAATATTCGGCCCTTCGCGGGAAACTAATTCCGCCCGACCTCGGTTGAACCCACCCACCACCACTGCCCCATGCACTTCCGTCTCCCTTTGATCCTCGCCCTGCTGACCTGCGGCATGGCTGCTTCGCCACTCACCGCCGCGACCGGAAAACGCCCGAACATCCTCTTCATCCTGGCCGACGATCAGTCCCCGTTTGACCTGAAAGTTTACGATTCCAAGTCCACGCTGCAGACACCGACGCTCGAACGCCTGGCGGCGGAAGGCATGGTCTTCGACGGCGCTTACCACATGGGTTCCTACAGCGGCGCCGTTTGCGCACCGTCGCGCCACATGATCATGAGCGGCCGAACGGTCTGGCATCTGCCGACAGCGCCGGGGGCGAAAGATCGGTGCCCGCCGAACCTTGATCAGCAGACGATTCCCGCCGTTTTTAACCGCGCCGGTTATGACACGATGCGCACCTGCAAAATGGGCAACAGCTACGAGGCGGCGAACAGACTTTTCACCGTGCGAAAGGACGCGACCAAACGCGGCGGCACCGCGGAGACCGGCAGCGCCTGGCACGCCGAGCGGGTGCTGGAATATCTCCAGCAACGCGAAGCCACGAAGGATCAGGATCCATTCCTGATCTATTTCGGCTTTTCACATCCGCACGATGAACGCGACGGCACTCCCGAGTTGCTCGCGAAATACGGCGCGACCAATCACACGGACCCCACCGGCCTTCCGCCGGCCAACGACAAACAGCCCGCGCTTCCGCCGAACTATCTGCCCGCACATCCGTTCAACAACGGGCACGCCGATGTGCGTGACGAAGTGGCCGTCAGCGGCGTCTGGAAAAACCGCGACGAGCGGACCATCCGCAACGAACTCGGCCGCGAATTCGCGTGCAGCGAAAACATCGACCTTCAGATCGACCGCGTGCTCCGGAAACTCGAAGCGATGGGCGAGTTGGAGAACACCTACATCTTCTACACCGCCGATCATGGCATGGCCATTGGCCGCCACGGTTTGCAGGGGAAACAGAATCTCTACGAACACACCTGGCGCGTGCCGTTCATCGTCAAAGGGCCGGGCATCAAGGCAGGCACAAGGGTTCCGGGCAACATCTACCTGCTCGACATGCTTGCCACGCTTTGCGATCTCGCCGGCATCCCCGCACCCGAGACCAACGAAGGCACCAGCTTCCGTCCGGTGCTCGAGGGGAAAAAGGCCGCCGTGCGCGACGTGCTCTACGGCGTCTATTGCGGAGGGACGAAGCCCGGGATGCGCAGCGTGAAACAGGGCGGCTGGAAGCTCATCAAATACGACGGCGTGGGCGGCACGGCGCGCGCGACGCAGCTCTTCCACCTCACGGAGAATGCCGACGAGTTTCTCCCGCAACATCACGATCCTGCGGTGATCGCGCTCACTGGTGCGACGCCCACTCCGCAACAGACCAATCTGGCCACCGATCCAAAATACGCGGGCAAACTCGCCGAGATGGAAGCCCTGCTTCTCGCGGAAATGCGCCGCCTGCACGATCCGTGGCGCATGTGGAATCAGCCCGACGACGATCTTCCCACGCCGCCGGAGCCGGCACCGCGCGCCAACAAAGGCCGAAACAAAGCCCCGATCCAAGCGCCACAATGAGGTCACTCGCCGCGCTGCTCTCCGTCTTCGTTGTCGCGGTGTCGGCGATCGCCGCGCCCCCCAACTTCGTCTGGATCATCGCGGACGATATGTCGCCCGACCTCGGCACCTACGGTGTGGCGGGAGTGAAGACGCCAAACCTTGACCGCCTCGCCGCTGCGGGGTGGCGTTACACGCGGGCATATGCGAGTTCGCCGGTGTGCAGTTCTTCGCGGTCGGCATTCATCCTCGGCACCTATCAGGCGACGACCGGCCTGCATGCGCACGATGTGGAAAATCCGCAGCCGCTGCCCGCGCCCTATCGGCATCTGCCGGGACTGCTCCGCGACGCGGGTTGGTTTGTCACCAACGCGCCCGCGCCCGGCACTTCCCGCAACGGCCGCTCCATCAAAAAGGCGAAGACGCATTACAACTTCGCGCATGATCCGAAGGAGATGTTCGATGGTGACGATTGGCGGAATCGCAAGGCCGGGCAGCCGTTCTTCGCGCAGTTCCAGATTTCCGAGCCGCATCGTCCATTTCCGATTCCCGCGCAGTTCGATGCTGCGGCGCTGCGGCTGCTCAAGCTGCCCGCGAATTATCCGGATCATCCGCTCATACGACGCGACTGGGATGCGTATCTGCGCAGCGTGGAGGTCGTCGATCAGCGCGTCGGCGTCATTCTCGATCAACTCCAGGATGCCGGTGTGCTGGAAAACACCGTCGTCATGTTTTTCGCCGATCACGGCCGTCCGATGCCGTGGGGCAAACAGTGGCTCAATGTCGAAGGACTGCATGTGCCGCTGATCGTGAGTGGACCGGGAGTGAAGGCCGGGATCGTCGAGGAACGGCTCGTCAGTCTCATCGACTTCGCGCCGTCGATGCTCGCGCTCGCGGGCTTGCCCGTTCCCGACTGGATGGAAGGCAAGGCGCTGCTCGGCGGTGCATTTCCTGAGCGCAGCCAGATCTTCGCCGCGCGGGACCGCTGCGGCGACGCGCAGGATCGCATCCGCGCCGTGATCGGGCGCAATCATCTGCTGGTTCAGAACTTTCACCCGACGCTCTCCCGCCTGAACTGGTCGGGCTACAAGGAGGCGAGCTATCCGGGGATGCCGCTGCTCCGCGTGTTGCACGGGGCTGGCCAGCTCAACGCCCTGCAAGCTGAGTGGCTTCAGCCAACGCGCGCGGAGATTGAATTTTACGATCTGACAAACGATCCGCTCAGCATTCGCAATGTGGCGCGGGAAGCTCGGCACGCGGAAACGATCGCGACTCTGCGCACCGCGCTCGATGGCTGGATCGAATCGACGGGAGATCGCGGGGCCCTGCCCGATCCACCGACCGAGCCGGCCCTCACCGATATTCAGAAAGACAAACGCGCCGATTATCAGCGCGTCTGGCGGACACGCCTGAAAAATCCCGAGCCCACCGACGCCGAACGCCTGGCATGGTGGGAACAGCAATACGGGTTGCGCTCCGCCAAGGCGATCCCGTGAGTTCCGTCCGCTGACCACGAATTCCTCCCACCGCCATCCGCACCGAAACGCTCCGCGCTTCATGAAATCCCTCCTCCGCTTCCTCGCCATCCTCGCATTTTCCTGTGGCCAGCTTTCGCTCGCCGCGCCGCCGAACATCATCTTCATCCTCGCCGATGACCTGGGCTTTTCGGACATCGGCAGCTACGGCGCGGAAATCCAGACCCCGCACCTGGACGCACTGGCGAAGAACGGCCTGCGCTTCACGCAATTCTACAATACCGCCCGCTGCTGGCCGACGCGCGGCGCGCTGCTCTCCGGCTATTACGCGCAACAGATTCATCGCGACGCGCTGCCGGGCGTGGACGGCGGCGGGCAGGGCGTGCGCCAGCCATGGGCGCGGCTGTTGCCGGATTATCTGAAGCCGGCAGGTTATCGCAGCTATCACAGCGGGAAGTGGCACATCGACGGCAAGGTGCTCGCCGCGGGTTTCGACCGCTCGCTCGACATGCGGAACCAGGGCAGCTTTTTCACTTCGGCGGGCAATTCGATCGACGACGTTCCGGTCAAACCGCCGGTCGATGAAAAGGGCTATTACGCGACCATCGCCACCGCCGATCACGCCATCGAATGCCTGCGCGACCACGCCGCGAATCATGCAGGCAAGCCGTTCTTCCACTACATTCCGTTCATCGCGCCGCACTTCCCGCTGCATGCGCTGCCCGAGGACATCGCCAAATATCGCGACAAATATCTGGCCGGCTGGGAAGCGGTGCGGGCGGCGCGATTTGCCCGGCAAAAGGAACTCGGCATCACCCACACCGCACTCTCCGCGCTGGAGCGCGAAGTCGGCCCGCCCTACGCCTTTCCTGATGCCATGGAAAAGCTCGGTCCGGGAGAAGTGAATCGTCCGCTGCCGTGGCGCGAACTCACCGAGGAGCAGCGCCGTTTTCAGGCCACGAAGATGGCCATCCACGCGGCGATGATCGACCGCATGGACGCGGAGATCGGCCGCATCCTCGCGCAACTCCAAGCGATGGGCGCTTATGAAAACACGCTGATCTTTTTCGCCTCGGACAACGGCGCGAGCGCGGAGATCATGGTGCGCCACGGGGGGCACGATCCGCAGGCTGCGCCGGGCAGCGCGGCGAGTTATCTCTGCCTCGGCCCGGGCTTTTCCAGCGCGAGCAATACGCCCTTCCGCCGGCATAAGACGTGGGTCCACGAAGGCGGGATTTCCACGCCGCTGATCGTCCACTGGCCGGCTGGCATCAAGGCCACGAACGCACTGCGCCATACGCCCGCGCACGTCATCGACTTCGTGCCCACGGTGCTGGAACTCGCCGGCATCGAGAAGCCGCAAGAGTGGAACGGCGAGCCCGTGCCCGCCGCGCCGGGCCGGAGCCTTGTGCCCGCGTTTGCCAAAGACGAAACCATCGCCCGCGAAAGCCTGTGGTGGCTCCACGAAAATCATCGCGCGGTGCGGGTCGGTGATTGGAAACTCGTCGCTGCCGCGGGCGAATCCTGGGAACTCTACGATTTGAAAACCGATCGCGCCGAGCAGCACAACCTCGCCGCCGCGATGCCCGAGAAAGTGCAGGACCTCGCCGGTGTCTGGCAGCGTCAGACCGACGGCTTCATCGACCTCGCGAAGAAGACGCTCGCCGACCAGCCGAAACCCCGCGCCGGGAAAGGCAAGGGTAAGAACCCGCGGTGAGCCGCTTCGAAATGACCGCTTTAAAAATCTCACCCTGCGGAACGGCAAACCCGCGCCAGCCCCCCCAATGAACGCCCACACTCCATGAAGCTCTTCTGCCTCTGCGCCCTCGCCGCGCTATTTCACGCCCTCACCGCCATCGCCGCGGAACCACGACCGAACATCGTCATTCTTTACGCCGACGACATGGGCTACGGCGATCTCGGAGCGCAGAATTCAGAGTCCAAAATCCCGACGCCCAACCTCGATCGACTGGCCGCCCAAGGGATGCGTTTCACCGATGCTCACAGCTCCTCCGGCGTCTGCACGCCGAGTCGTTACGCCCTCCTCACCGGGCGGTTTCATTGGCGGAAATTCCACGGCATCGTCAACGCCTTTGGCGCTCCGGTGCTCGATCCCGACGAACACACCCTGCCGGAAATGCTGAAGGCGAAAGGCTACCGCACGGCCTGCATCGGCATGTGGCATCTCGGCTGGAACTGGGCTGATATCCAGAAACCCGGCGCCACGCCGGAAACCGCCGCGAAAGGCGGCAACAAGGTCTTCGCGCCCGCCGCTTTCGACTGGAGCCAGCCTATTACCGGCGGCCCGCTCTCGCATGGCTTCGACTATTATTTCGGCGACGACGTGCCGAACTTTCCGCCCTACGCCTGGTTCGAAAACGACCGCGTCATCACAGAGCCTTCGGAGCCGCTGAAGATCACGCCGACGACCGCCGAGGGCTCGTGGGAAGCGCGTCCCGGTCCGATGACCCCGGGCTGGGATTTCTACGCGGTGATTCCGAAACTCGCCGAAAAAGCCGAGGAGTGGATCGCGCGCCAGCGAGGTCAGGACGGCCCGTTTTTTCTCTACGTGCCGTTTAATTCCCCGCACGCGCCGATCGTGCCCACGAGCGAATTCACCGGCAAATCTCAGGCCGGCGGGTACGGCGACTTTATGGGCCAGACCGACGCCAAAGTGGGACGCATCCTGCGCGCGTTGGAGACCAACGGCCTCGCTGAAAACACGCTCGTCGTTTTCACCGCGGACAACGGCCCGGAACACTACGCTTACGAACGCGTGCGCAAATTCCAGCACCGCAGCGCGGGTCCGCTCCGCGGCCTCAAGCGTGATCTTTACGAGGGCGGCCATCGTGTCCCGTTCCTGGTAAAATGGCCGGGCGTAGTGAAGCCGGGCGTGGTCAGTGACGCGCTCGTCAGCCAGGTCGATCTTATGGCCACCATCGCCGCCGTCGTCGGCAGCGAGCTGCCCGCGAACTCCGCGCCCGACAGCTACAACCTGCTACCAGTCTGGAAGGAGGGCGCCGCCAGCCCGCGACGCAGCATCGTCCACAACACCGCGGCGAATACCTATGCCGTGCGGCATGACGACTGGATCGTGATCGCCAACAAAACCGGCGCACACAGCAAGGTGCCCGCCTGGTTCAACGAAGAAAACGGCTACGCCCCAAACGCACATCCCGGCGAACTTTACGACCTCGGGACGGACCTCCCGCAGAAGAGAAATCTCTACGCCGAAAAGCCGGAAAAGGTGAAGGAACTCACCGTCCTTCTTGAACAAATCCGTGCCCACGGGCAGGTCCGGTAAATCCCAACATTCAATGCCTCCGGAGGTCTTCCTCCACAGTTCCTCCATCCTGAATGAAAGTTCTCCTCCAGCTCGCGCTCAGCCTTCTCTTCGCCCTCTCCGCTGGCGCCCAGACGGACATCATCGGCGTCTATCTCACCTGGCAGCGCGATCCGACGACCACCATGACGATCAATTGGGTGAATCTTTACCCGGGCACGCCGGCAACCGTCTGGTTTCGCGCATCGAAGGACGAGGAATGGCAGAGCGGCACCGGCACCTTGCACACCGCGAAGCCCTCCAGCATGCAGGTCCGCCGGGTGGAACTGACCGGGTTAAAGCCGGACACGCTTTATGAGTTTGCACTGGCGGCCAAGCCGGACGCCGAACTCAAAGGCGTGCGCCGCTTCCGCACGTTGCCGGCCAAACTCACGCGTCCGCTCCGCTTCGTCGCGGGCGGAGACATGATGCACTCGCGCGAAATGGTCGATGCCATGAACCAGCGCGCGGGCAAACTCGATCCTGATTTTGCCGTGCTCGGCGGCGATCTCGCCTACGCGAACGGCGTCGATTCCACGCGCTGGGTGGATTGGTTCCAATCATGGACGCTGCACGCCAAAGGCAAAAACGGGCGCTGCATTCCGATGATCGTCGGCATCGGCAACCACGAGGTGAAAGGCGGCTACAACGGAAAAATCCCCGACGACGCGCCTTACTTTTACGGCTTCTTTTTGCTCCCGGAGAATCGCTCCTACTACGCGCTCGATTTCGCCGATTACCTCTCCTTCCTCGTGCTCGACAGCGGTCACACCCAACCCGTCGCCGGCGCGCAGACCGAGTGGCTCGGGAAGGCCATCGGAAGCCGCGCGGCGCAGCGTTTTCTCTTCCCAGTCTACCATTATCCCGCCTACGGCACAGCCAAGGCGCAACCCGGAAAACTGCCCTGCGAAAACGCGCGCGCCGTCGAGATCCGCACGCAATGGATTCCGCATTTCGAGCGTCACGGCGTGACTGCGGTGTTTGAAAACGATCACCACAACTACAAGCGCAGCCACCCCATCCGGGGCCACCAGCGCGATGACGCCAACGGCATCACGTATCTCGGCGACGGGGCCTGGGGGGTAACACCGCGCACCGTGCCGAAAGACGCGTGGTATCTCGCCCACGCGGAGCCGCGCCGCCATCTCCTGCACATCAAGCTCGACCCGGACGGCACGTGGCAAGCCGAGGCCGTGGATGCCGAAGGCAAAATCTTCGACCAAGCCAGCTTCACCAAAGCGCGCACCGCACCCGTCGCCCCATGATTGCCAATCCGTTCCCGCCGATGCGCCTCATTCTCTCACTCGCCTTTTCCCTCCTCGCCTCGATCGCCGGCGCTGCGGAAAAACCGAACATCCTGCTCATCCTGCCCGACCAGATGCGCGCTTCGGCGATGGGCGTGGCCGGCAATCCCGACGTGCAGACGCCGCACATCGACCGGCTCGCCGCCGAGGGAATGCTCTTCCGGCGCACCTACGCAAACGTGCCCGTCTGCTGCCCGGCGCGCGCCATTCTGCTCACCGGCACCTATCCGCACGTGAACGGCATGATCGCCAACGATCTGCGGCTGCGCGAAGAGCACGTGACGATTGCGGAAATCCTGCGCGACGCGGGTTATCGCACCGGTTTCGTCGGCAAATGGCATCTCGACGGCGGTCCGCGCGATCCGGGCTTTGTCCCGCCGGGACCGCGCCGGCAGGGCTTCGATTTCTGGGCCGCGTATCAATGTCATCACCTCCATTTTTCGCCGATCTACTTCCGCGACACGCCGGACGAAATCCTCGTCCCGAAATTCGAGCCGGAGGCTTCGTGCGACTTCGCGATCGAGTTCCTCAAGTCGCAACCCAAAGACAAACCCTTCTTCCTCACCGTCCAGATGGGACCGCCGCACGACCCCTACGGCGCGCCCGAGGAATACATGAAACGCTACGATCCGGAAAAGCTGACCATGTCGGCAAACTGGCAGCCGGGCAGCGAAATCGCGCGCGGCGCCGCGGCCATTCCGCCGCGCCTGCGCCGCCCGGGGATGCCCGCCCGGCCTTACGTTCCGGTCGGCGGCAAGGAGGAAGTGGCCGCGTATTATGCCGCGATCACGGCGCTCGACGACCAGGTCGGCCGCCTGCTCGCCACGCTTCAGGAGACCGGCGCGGACGAAAACACGATCATCCTCTTTACCTCGGATCATGGCGACATGCTCGGCAGCCACGGTCTGCGGCGGAAACGCAAGCCGCACGATGAATCCGCGCGCGTGCCCGGCATTATCCGCTGGCCGGCGCGGGTGCCGAAGGGCGCGGCGGTGGACACGCTGTTCAGCCATGTCGATATGGCGCCGACGCTCCTCGCGCTCGCGGGCCTCGACGTGCCGAAGACGATGCAGGGCGCGGACCTTTCGCGTGTCGCGCTCGGCCAGACGACGGACGGTCCCAAGGCCGTGCTGCTGCAAATTTTCGTGCCGTTCAACCCCGACCAGATCGCCAAACCGTGGCGCGGGATCGTCACCGCACAGCACACGTTCGCCCGCTACGAAGACGAGCCGTGGGTGCTCTTCGACGACCGCGCGGACCCGCACCAGATGAAGAACCTGGCGCGCGATCCCGCGCATGCCGAACTCGCCGGCAACCTCGACGGTCAGCTCTCCGCGCTGATGAAAAAGCACGGCGACGCGTGGAGCTTCAACTCGAACGACCTCGTCGAAGAAGGCGGCCGGCTCTACCGCCACGCCACGTTTTACACGCTCGAGGAATACCGCACCTGGGCCGCAGCCAACCCCGAAAAAGCCAAATGATTCGTTTCATCGTCGCGCTCGCGCTCGGAACTTTTGTCGTCGTTCGTGGCCTCGCATCCGCAACTGCGGCGGAAAAGCCAAACTTCCTGCTCATCCTTACCGACGATCACGGCTACGGGGATGTCTCGACCTACCACGCATCGGATGTGCAGACGCCGCACATCCATCGCCTCGCCTCGGAAGGCATGCTCTTCACCCGGATGCGCGCGAATTGCACGGTGTGTTCGCCGACGCGCGCGGCGATCCTGACTGGCCGCTACGCGGATCGCGTGGGTGTGCCGGGCGTGATTCGCACGCAGCCGGAAAATTCGTGGGGTTACTTCGCACCGGGCGTGCCGACGCTCGCCAACCGCCTCCGCGACGCGGGTTATCACACGGGCATCGTCGGCAAATGGCATCTCGGGCTCGAATCGCCGAACACTCCGAACGAACGCGGCTTCGATTTCTTCCACGGTTTCCTCGGCGACATGATGGACAGCTACACGACGCATCTCCGGCACGGGCAAAACTACCTGCGCCGCAATGCCGAGGTCATCACCCCGACCGGCCATGCGACCGATCTTTTTTCCCAATGGTCCGCCGACTACCTGCGCGAACGCGCGCAGGACAAGAAACCGTTCTTCCTCTACCTCGCCTACAACGCCCCGCATTTCCCCATCGAGCCACCCGCCGAGTGGCTGGAGCGGGTGAAAAAGCGCGCGCCGCAGATGGACCCCAAACGCGCCGCAAACGTCGCGTTCGTCGAACATCTCGACGCCGGCATCGGCCAGGTGCTCGCAACTTTGAAAGAAACCGGCCTCGATAAAAACACCGTCGTCGTTTTCACCGCGGACAATGGCGGCTCGCTGCCGCACGGGCAGAACAACGATCCCTGGCGCGACGGCAAACAGAGCCACTACGACGGCGGCCTGCGCGTGCCCTTCGCGGTGCGCTGGCCCGGCACCGTGGCCGCCGGTTCTCGCAGCGACTATGCGGGCCTGACTTTCGATGCCGGCGCGACTTTCCTCGATGCCGTCGGCGTCGCACAGCCAGCCGGGCAGGACGCCGTGAGCCTGCTGCCGATTCTGCGCGGCGAAGCGCCACCGACCGGGCCACGCGATCTCTACTTCGTCCGGCGCGAAGGCGGTCCGCAATACGGCGGCAAGAGCTACGAGGCGATCATCCGCGGCGATTGGAAGCTGCTCCAGAATTCGCCCTACCAACCGCTCGAACTTTACAATCTGAAGGACGACCCGCAGGAGCGGAACAACGTCATCGCCAAAGCTCCGAAGATCGCCCGCGAACTCGAAGCCGCGCTCCGCGCCCACATCCAGCGCGGCGGCGCGACCCCGTGGCAAAAACCCAATCTTCACTCCTCGCAATAACGTCCCACTTCACTTACCAGTCGTTCCCTCTTTCATCCCATGAAGCTCCACCGATTCCTCCCACTCATCCTCGCCGTGCTGACCAGCGCGGCCGTCCACGCACAATCCGCCACCGATGGCTTCCGCCCGCTTTTTAATGGCAAAGACCTCACCGGCTGGGACGGCAATTCTGAGCTGTGGACCGTCGAGGACGGCAGTATCACCGGGAAAACGAAGGGACCGGAACACCTGAGCTACAATCAATTCCTGATCTGGCGCGGCGGGGTGGTGAAAAACTTCGAGTTGCGCGCGAAGGTCAAAGTCACGGGCAACAACACCGGCATCCAGTATCGCAGCCGCGAACTGCCGGAGAACGGCCAGTGGTCGATCGGCGGTTATCAGTGCGACATTCACCCGGCGACGCCGAACAACGCCATGGTCTATGAGGAACGCGGGCGCGGCATCGTCGCGCAAAATGGGCAGAGCGTCGCGGTTGATCCGGCGGGCGCGAAGTGGCTCGTCGCGGAACGTGATCCGGTCAAAGCCGATGTGGCGCAGTGGAACGAATACACCGTCATCGCGCAGGGCAATCACCTCATCCACAAACTCAACGGGCAGGTCACGGTGGATCTTGTGGATCACGACGAAAAGGCGCGCTCGCTCGAAGGACTGCTCGCCTTTCAGATTCATCGCGGGCCGGCGATGGTCGTGCAGATCAAAGACGTGATGCTCAAGGAACTGCCCGAAGGCGGCGTGGTTTCGTTTGCGAAGACGAACATCCCGAATGACGCGCAGAAAATCGAGAAGCCCGCCCCGCCGGCCCGCAAAGCGGCACCGCCCAAGGCCGCGGCAACTCCAGCAGCAGCCGCACCGACGGCGCAAGCTCCGGCGAAACCCGCACGCGCCAGAGCCGCGCGGCCCGCGGCGGTCGGACCGGCAATCGGCGAAAACAAAGCGACGCCGGTCGAGCGGATCAAGGCGGCAAAGGGTTTCAAAGTGGAACTGCTCTACTCGGTGCCCGGTGGTGAGCAGGGTTCGTGGGTGGCGCTTTGCACGGATGACAAGGGCCGCATCTACGCCAGCGATCAGTACGGCGATCTCTATCGCTTCGCCGCTCCCGCCGCGGGCCAGCCACTCCAGTCGCAAGACGTGCAGAAAGTGCCGGTCAACATTCGCGCGATCAACGGCATGGTCTTCGCCTTCGGCGCGATCTACGCAGGGGTGAACGACTACGAGCAGAAGACCCAGAGCGGGCTTTACCGGATCAGCGACAGCAACGGCGACGATCAGCTCGACAAGGTGGAGTTGCTCCGCGCGCTCGATTCCAAGGGCGATCACGGCGTTCACGCGGTGTTGCCGACGCCCGATGGCAAGGCGCTCTATCTCGTCTGCGGCAACAACACCATCCTGACCGAAACGCCGGCCAGTTCGCCCGTGCCGAAAATCTGGGGCGACGATCATTTGCTCCCGCGCATGCCCGACGGCCGCGGCCACAATCGCCACGTCCTCGCACCCGGCGGCATCATCTACCGCGTCACGCCCGACGGGAAACAGTTCGAGATTTTCGCCTCCGGCTTCCGCAACATCTACGACGCTTCGCTCAATCACGACGGCGAGCTTTTCACTTACGACGCCGACATGGAGTATGACTTCAACACGCCCTGGTACCGCCCCACGCGCGTGAACCATGTGGTCAGCGGCGGCGAGTACGGCTGGCGAAATGGCGCGGGCAAATATCCCGAATTTTACGCCGACAACCTGCCGGCGACGCTGAACATCGGCCCCGGTTCACCGACCGGCACGACCTTCGGTTACGGCGCGAAGTTTCCCGCGAAATATCAGCGCGCGCTCTACGTGCTCGATTGGAGCTGGGGCAAACTTTACGCCGTGCATCTGAAAGAGGACGGCGCCAGCTACACGGCAACGAAAGAGGAATTCGTCACCGGCGCGCCGCTGCCGCTGACCGACGCGATCATCCATCCGAAAGATGGTGCGATGTATTTCGCCATCGGCGGACGGCGCGTGCAGTCGGGGCTGTATCGTGTGACCTACACCGGCAGTGAAGACACCGCGCCGATCGCGAGCACGCCAGTGGTCTCGCCGGAGCGTGCCCTGCGGCATCGACTCGAAGCCTTCCACGGCAAACAAGATCCCAAGGCCGTCGAAGCCGCTTGGCCGCAGCTTAATCACGAAGACCGCTATATCCGCTGGGCCGCGCGCACCGCGCTGGAGCATCAACCGCTCGCGACTTGGAAAGACAAGGCCCTGAGCGAAAGCGACCCTGGCCGTCAGCTCGAAGCGCTGCTCGGGCTCGCCCGCGTCGGTGGCGCCTGCCCGAGCCACCGCCCGGCAGACGCCACGGTGAACACCGCGCTCCGCGATCAACTCTGCGCCGCGCTGCTCAAGCTCGACTTCGCCAAACTCACGCCCGGACAACGCCTCGCCCACGTCCGCATCACCCAGATCGTGCTGCACCGCTTCGGCAATCCGGACGACGCCACGGTCGCGAAATTCATCGCGCAGCTCGACCCGGCGTTTCCCGACGACACGTTCGAGCTGAACTGGCTGCTCGGCGAAACGCTCGCCTACCTTCAGGCTCCGAACACCGCAGCCAAAGGCATGGCGTTGATCGCCGCCGCTTCGAGC
>JBBQIZ010000065.1:0-21457 GCA_038325425.1 Chthoniobacterales bacterium | reverse complement strand
GGCCATGCGATTTTCACGACCCGGCGGAGGTCTGGCAGCGCGGCGAGGGTCACAAAAAGTGTGATGTAAAGAAAACTGGCCACGAGGCAAAGGGTGCCGCCAAACCCGCTCACGATCTTGCTCGGATTGTCTTCCTTGAAGTTGGGGAAGAGGGCGCCGAGCCCGACCGCAAGACCGCTCAGTGCCGCACTCATCAGCCCGATCGCGACGGCAAAGAACGCGACCTTGGCCCACGGCAGATGCAGCATGAGGCTCGAGGTGACCATCAGCGCGATGGTGATGGTCATCGCCGTCAGGCAGCTCATCCAATATTTTTGCAGGAGCACTTTGCGCAGTCCGATCGGCGCGAGGCCGATGATCCAGAGCCTGCGGCCTTCGAGGGAAAATTGCGGATAAACGAAGCGCGTGGTCAGCGTGGAAAGCGTCAGCGCGGAAGCCGCGAGATTGAGGTAGCTGATCATCGTTTCCCAAAACGGGTTTTGGAAATTGAAGGCGACGTTGCGCAGATTGATGACGTAGATGCAGAGCAGCCCGAAGAAGATCATGAACTGAATCCACTGTGCCGGGTCGCGCCAGAAGAGCCGCGCATCCTTGAGCACGAGCGCGGCGATGGGCGGGGAGAATGGGCGGATGAGGTCGGTCAGGTATTCGAGCGGGGAGCGGGGCCGCTCCCGTTTGCGCCGGGCGAGCGCCTTGCGCTGGAAACGCGCGGCGCGCGAGCTGAGCGCGACCGTCCAGCTTCCGAAAAAGAATCGCCCAATGATTTCGAAACCGATGAGCAGCCCCATGAGCGCCTGGCTGAGGAGCAGCAGAAAATAAAACGCGCCCTGTCGGGTGAGGCCTTCGCTCCACGCGAGGACCGTTTGCGCGAGCCAGGCGCTGGGCAGGAATGGGTTCACGCTCAATCGCGTGTGGCGCAGGAGTTGGTCGAAGGAAATGACGTCCTGCTGCGCCATGGCGTCCGCGTCCGTTACGGGTTTCACGCCGATGATGAGCAGCGCGAGAATGGCTGCGGCGATGAGGAGAATGTAATTCTTCACGTCGCGCTGCCCGAGGATCCGGACGAGAAACACGATGATCCACGAACCGATCAGCGCCGGAATGACGACGAACGGAAGGAAGACGAGCGCGACCTGCAGGAAGAAGACGGGCTCGGCGGCATGCACGCGGCCGTAGGCGAACATCATCGGTGCGCTGAGGAAAAGCAGCGCCCAGCTTGAGACAACGAGTGCTTCGAGAAATTTCCAGCGGTAGATATTGCGCGGCGGCAGCGGGAGCGAGAGCAGCCAGGTGGTCTCGCGACTTTTGAAGAGCGTCGAGTAGCCGATGATGAGGTTCGAGAAAACGAGCATCACGAAGAAGAAACCAAAGATCAGATAGAGGATGCGCTGCGAGAGCAGGCTGCCGACAATCGGAAAGTGGTAGAGAAAATTCAGTCCCTCGAAAAACAGCCAGTAGCCGAGTCCCAGGTAGCCCAGGACGAATCCGGCCAGAACGGCGACAAGCAGTGGCGATTTTTTCCACACCGTCTGCCAGCGGGCCGCCCACGTCCGCCAATGCACCCAGAGCAGCAGCCGGAAGAGGCGGAGAGTGGAAATGGTGGAAGCCACGGAGGGAGGAAGACGTTCAATGGCCACCATCCATCATTTGCCACCCGACGTTCAAGGCTGCGCCGCGGGTGGTCATCGTGGGAACGTTCGAGCCGGCTTCACCGCCCCGGCGCCAACTCGAAGAGCCAGCCTTTGAGATACTCCGTCTCCGGCAGGGTGGTGATGATCGGATGATCGACGCCCTGCGAATACGCCTCGAGTTGGCGCAGCGTTTTCTTCGCGTCGACCGCCGCTTCGTTGATCACTTCCATGAAAATCTCGCGGCTGACGTGATGCGAACAACAGAAGGTCGCGAGCAGGCCGTCGGGGTTGAGCAGCTTGAGCGCGCGGAGGTGGATTTCCTTGTACCCGCGCATCGCGTCGTGGAGCTTGCCCTTGGATTTGGTGAAGGACGGCGGATCGAGAATGATCAGGTCGTAGCGCGCCTGCTGGCGCTCCAGATCCTTGAGCAGGTCGAAGACATTGACCGCATACGGCTCGATCGCGAGGCCGTTGCGCAGGGCGTTCCGGCGGATGAGTTCCACGCAATCTTCGCTGATCTCCACGGCCTGCACCTGCCGGGCGCCCGCCTTGGCGCAGGCCAGCGCAAACGCGCCCTGGTTCGCGAAACAATCGAGGACTTTTTTCCCGGCGGCGTGCGCGGCCACGGCGGCGTAGTTCGGCAATTGATCGAGATAAAATCCGGTCTTCTGTCCCTGCAATAAATCGACTTCAAACTTCAGCCCGTGCACTTCGATTTCAAACGTCGCCGGTGGATCGCCGGCGAGCATGCCGGTCTGCAACTCCAGCCCTTCGGCTTTGCGGATCGGCGCGTCGTTGCGCTCGACGATCGACTTCGGCGCGAGCAGCGCCTGGAGCGCCTCGACCAGCACCACCTTTTTCAGGTCCATCGCCAGGGTCAGCGTCTGCACCACGAGATGATCGCCATAGCGATCCACGATCACGCCCGGCAGGCCGTCGCTCTCGCTCCAGACCAGCCGGCAAAGCCGCGGATCGACCCCGCGCCGCTCCCGGTATTCGACCGCCTGTTTCAGCCTCCGCTGGAAGAAATCGAGATCGAGATCCTGCCGCTGGCGCGAGATGCGGCGGGCGATGATCTGTGATTTGGAATTGTAAATCGCCGTGCCGAGCAGGCGGTCGCTGCTGTCCTTCAGCGAGACCACCTCGCCGTCCTGCGGGCTGCCAAAGGCCTTGAGCACTTCGCTGGCATAGACCCAGTCGTGGCCGTGAAGGATGCGGGAGCGGGGTTTGATAACGAGGCCGGCCATGAAGAATAGGGTGGTAAAAGGGTGATCGCGCGGTGGCGGGTCTGCGAACCTCAGGCTCATCCACAAATCAGTCCACCCGCAAGTCAATCAATCGCGCGGAGACGGCACCTGCCGGGGCTGGCCGGACGAGCCTTTACTCATGGGTTCGTGCCTGCGGAGGTTTGTTTTGAACGGGCGACCGTGGGCTCTGTCGTAAGGGTCGTTATGCGCCCCTCAACGCTTCTCTTCGCCTTTGTGCTGGGAGCATCGATGCCCGGTTGGGCCGAGGAAAAGGCGGCACCGGACGCCACCAAGGGCGCCGCGGCGCTCGGGCTGCTCAAGGCGATCGATGAAGGTTTCGTGCAGGTTTACGAAAAGGTCGCGCCGGCGGTGGTCGTGATCGAGGTGCGAAAGCATCCGAACGACGAAGAACGCGATCTGCCGCGCGGTTTTGAGTATTTTCTGGATGAGAGCAAACCGCCCGCCAAAGATCCGAAAGAGGACGGGGAACCGGCGCGCCCGTGGCGGCCGCCGGAGCAGCCCACTCGCAGCGAGGGCTCGGGTTTTCTGATCCGCAAGGACGGCTTCATCCTGACCAATCATCATGTCGTGGCCGATGCGGAAAAGGTCGAGGTGCGGCTCCGGGACGGGCGCACTTTTCCGGCCAAGATCGTGGGCACGGATGACAAGACGGACATCGCGATCCTCAAGATCGAAGCGCAAGATTTGCCGATCGTGGAGTTCGGCGACAGCGACAAGCTCCGCGTCGGCCAACTGGTCTGCGCGATCGGCGCACCGTTCAATCAGGACTACAGCTTTAGTGCGGGCTGGGTGAGCGGGAAGGGGCGGTCGAATCTGCTGAGTGCCATTTCGCCGACGATTCTTTTTGAGGACTACATCCAAACCGACGCGTTCATTAATCCGGGCAACAGCGGCGGACCGCTCTTCGACGTCGAAGGCAAAGTCGTCGGGATGAACACGCTGATCAACGGCCTCGGGCGCGGCCTCGCCTTTGCCATTCCGGCGACGATGCTCGAAGATGTGGGCCGGCAGTTGATCACGACGGGCAAAGTGCAGCGGCCGTGGCTCGGGATTCGCATTGAATCGCTGGCCGAGAAAGCCCACCTGCGCGCGCACTTCGTCGGCATCGAGAGTGGCGTCGTGGTGGACACGATCGAGGCGAACGCCCCGGCCTACAAAAGCGACCTGCGTCCGGCGGATGTGATCACCGAAATCGATGGCGTGAAGGTGGCGTCCGCTCGCGATTTGCAGAAGCAGATTTTACGCAAGAAGATTGGCCAGCCCGTGCAGATGACCGTCTGGCGCGCGGGTCAGACGCTGCGCATCGCCGTCGCCACGGGAGAATTGCCCGCCGAACTGACCAGGGTGGCCAATGCCACGCCCGCGAAAGGCGGAGTGGCGCGGACGGAGACGATGGGGCTGCAACTGCGCGATGCCAAACCCGCTGGCGCGCACGTCGTCGGCACGTTGCCGGACAGCCCGGCGTCCCGCGCCGAGGTTCGGCCCGACGACATCATCACTGGTGTAGAAAGTCAGTCGGTGACCGATGCCGCCGGTTGCGTCTCGGCCATCGCTACGGGCCTCGTCACGAAAGGCGGCAAAGGCGTAATTCTTAATATCGAGCGCAAAGGTCAGCGGACCTTCGTCATTCTTCAGCCGCAACCGTAGCGGCATTACTTTCCTTGGTTGGGGCGGCCGGTGCTTTGCAAAAAGCACCGGCCGTTACTTTTCCAGCAGGTCAGTATTCGTCGGGTGGTTCTTCCGCTTCCTCAGTCAGCGCCTTGGTCAGCGACTCCTGAAACATGAGGAAGCGCTTGGTGACAAAAAGCGGATCGCGCTGCTCGCGCGAATCGACATAGGCGTCGATGAATTCCTCGATCGTCAATTCCTCGTACTCCTCCGCGTCCTGTTCCCAGAGCCGGTCGGCGAAGGCGACCTTGTGCGTGGACTCGAAGCAGCACAGCGCGAGTTCGAAATCGAGGTCGTCGAATTCATCGCCGAACAATTCCGCCACGCGCGTCGTGGCATCGCACTGGATCAAGTCATCGCTGATGAAGTGCAGAATGCCGATGAACGAAGTGACGTAGTAGCTCATGGGGTCGCGGCGCGGTGGGCGATAGGGCATCGCGGCTTACTTCGCCGGGACTGCGGAAGCGAGGAAATCGAGGAACTTCTGGCGCGACGCTTTCACGAGTTCCGCGGGGCCGGTCATCTTCACGAAGACGTTACCCTCGCCGTGTTCGATGATCGCGCCGAGGAGCGCCTGGTTTTCGAGCGGCGTGCTTGGCCCGCCGGGCATGCCGCTGCTGAAGGTGCCTTCGGTCGTCACGAGGGTGACTTTGGCGCCGCCGATATTCTGCGGCTCGATCTTGCCCGCGCCTTCCGCGCCTTTGAACTGGCCGATCCAGCGCTGGGCGTTCGACTGGATATCGCCGCCGCTGCCCGCGCCGAAATGGAAGAAGGTGATGTCGGCGAACTCCTCAGCCTTGGCGCCGGGAACCTTGAGCTGGGCTTTGCGCATCGGCGAACTGACGGCCACCCACGTCCATTCCGTCGGGCGTTTGAAGGTCAGTCCACCGACGGGAAAAGTGGAGGGATCCTCGGCGCGCAGGGTGGCGGCGCCGACGAGGGAGAGAACGAGGAGGGCGAGGCTTTTCATAGGGCTGCTTGTGTAAGTCGGCGGCGCGCGCCGCGCAAGACCTCTCCGCACGCGCCGCGCCCCTCCCCGCGGAGGGACGCGCTCCCGCGCGCTCCCCATTTCGCCCGTCCCCGAAAACGCGGACACGCGGGAGCGTGTCCCTCCGCGTGCTTAGGCCGCCCGGCGTGCCCAGCGCAGTTTGGCGCTGCTCGAGCGCGGATTGGCGCGCAGCTCCTCGTCGCTTGGGCGGATCACCTCGCGGGCGACTTCGGCGTAAAAGCCATCGCCCGCCCCGGCTTTGAAGGATTGTTTGACGCGCCGATCCTCGCCCGAGTGGAAGGTCAGAATCGCCACGCGCCCGCCCGGCCGCAGGCACGCCGGCAGATGGCGGAGGAACGTGTCGAGCGCACCGAACTCGTCGTTCACCGCGATGCGCAGCGCTTGGAAAACGCGGCGCACGGAGTCGTCCGGTTCGCCGCGCCGCAGGCCAGCCAGCGCGTGGCGGATCGCGGCGGCCAGCGCCGTCGTGGAGGTGATCGGTGCCCGCCGCTGCGCGAGCAGCAGCGCCTCCGCGAGCAGCCGCGCGTGCGGTTCGTCGGCGTTTTCCGTCAGCAGCTCTTCGAGCTTCGGCGCGGTGATCGCCGCGAGCAGCGTGGACGCGGGCTGACCGCGACCGGGATTCATCCGGAGATCGAGCGGACCTTCCGATTTGAAAGTAAACCCGCGCGCCGGGTTATCGATCTGCATCGAGGACACGCCGAGATCGGCCAGGATCACATCCGCGCCGCCGGGCGACGCGCCGCCGAGCAGCGCTGCGAGCCCGGCGAAGTTCATCCGATGGACCGCGAGCGCCTCCGGTCCAAAGCCCAGCGCGCGCAACCGCGCCTCCGTCTTCGGCAGTTCGAGCGGATCGGCGTCCAGCCCCAGCAGCCGCCCGCCGGGCACGATCGCGCGGAGGATTTCCTGCGCATGCCCGCCATAGCCGAGCGTCGCATCGACCGCCCACTCGCCCGGCTGCGGCGCCAGCACCTCAAGGATTTCGCGGACCATGACCGGGCGGTGCATCCCCGCCGGGGTCTTGCCTCCGGCAACGATTTTTTCCACGTCGGCGGCGTAACGCTCCGGCGCGTGTTCTTTGTATTTTTCCTCGAAGCGGCGCGGGTTCTTGCCGGAATAGCGCGGGCGGCGGCGGGTTTTTTCGGGCAGGGGATCGCTCATCGAGACGCAGACTATTTCGCAATGGTGCTCGTTCCAATCCCTCGCTTACGCTGGCGCATGCTTCCCCGCCTCTTCTCCCTCGCCCTGGCCACCGCCATGATCGCCCCCGCTGCCGCCCAAACGACCCTGCCCGACCCCGCCGCGCTGCCCGCGAGTGCGACGCCGCCCGATCCGCTCGTCATGCGCGACGGTGCGCGCATCACCAAACGCGAGGCGTGGGAAAAACTGCGCGCGCCGGAGTTGCGCCGGCTTTTTCAGCATTACGAATACGGCATGCTGCCGCCGCCGGCGAAGATCACGGCGAAAGTCGTGCGGGAGGACAAGCAGGCGCTCGGTGGTAAAGCGACGCTGCGCGAGATCACGCTTTCGCTGGCCCAGCCGGAAGGCGCGCAAATCAGCCTCCTGCTGGTCACGCCGAACGCAGCGAAGAAACCCGCGCCGGTTTTTCTCGGCCTGAATTTCTCCGGCAACTTTGCGCTGCTGCCCGATCCGCAAATCGCCGTGCCGGCGGGCTGGAAATCGCGCAAGGGCGACACCGCCGAGCAAGTGCGCGGGTCGGAGACCGAAAAATGGGCGATCGAAGCGACGATCGATCGGGGGTATGCGGTCGCAAGCTTTTGGAACGGCGAAGTCGTGCCGGATGACAAGGAGGTCGCGGAAGCGATGCTACGGAAGTTCCGCCCGGAGGGTGCGGAGGTGCGCGGGCCGAGCGACACGGCGACGATCGCGGTCTGGGCGTGGTGCTTTCATCGCGCGGTCGATTATCTCGTGACCGACGCCGCCCTTGATCCGAAGCGGATTGCGGTCGTCGGTCATTCGCGCAACGGCAAGACGGCGCTGCTGGCGGCGGCGTTCGACGAGCGGATCGCGATGGTCATCCCGAGCCAGGCGGGCTGCGGGGGCACGGCTCCCGCGCGGGTTGCGCCGGAGTTGGCGAAGCTCAATGAAAAGGGCCGCCCGACGGCCGAGACGGTGGCGGTCATCAATAAGAACTTCCCGCACTGGTTCTGCGGCAATTTCCAAGCGTTCAACGAGGCGGTTGAAAAGCTACCGTTCGATCAGCACGCGCTGATCGCGCTCTGTGCGCCGCGGCCCGTGCTGCTCTCGAATGCGACCGAGGATTTGTGGGCGAATCCGGCGGGGCAATTCGAGATGCTGCGCGCCGCCGATCCGGTCTATCGGCTGGTGGCGGGCGAGGGGCTGGGCGCCACCGGAATGCCGCGCGTCGGCGACTTGCTGGCGACCCGGCTGGGATATTTCATCCGCCCCGGCAAACACGCAATGACCGCGGAGGACTGGTCCGCGTGGCTGGATTACGCCGACGGTTGGCTGGTTAGCGAGTAGCGGTTACTTCACCTCGGGATTCGGCTCCGCGCTGCCGTCGGCGAGGCCGAGCGCCCACTTCAGGCCGCCGAGCAAGTGCGCCTGGTATTGTTTGCTGATCTCGACGGAGTTGATCCGGTTGGGCAGCGCGGGATCATCGCTCCACAAGTCTTCCCGATGCCCGAGTGAGGTGTAGAAGACCTTGCCTTGGCCCGCCTTGCGGCACCACGAAACGGGGAAAAATCCTTTGTCGTTGGCGTCGTTCGGGTGATGCCGCTGGAACCACAGGCTGCGCACTTTCGCGCGATCCTGACTCTTGATGATGTACATTTCCTCCTGCTTGAGGCCCCAGGTTTCGCCGATGCCGCCGTTCGCGGGATGCGCCTTGTCGCCGGCGATAAGTTCGGCGGGGACCTGTGCTTTGTGGGTCTCAAATTCACCCTGCAGCATGTCGATGTAGCCGGGAAATTTGTGGAAGGTGTCGCTGGCACTATGCATGCCGGCAAAGGCGCCGCCGTTTTCGATCCATTGGATGAACCCTTCCTTGTCCGGCAGCGGGAGATCGCCGGTGGTGTTGGCAAAAATGACGAGGTCGATCTTGTTCGCCGTGAGATTGGCGGGGCTCAGTTTTTCCAAGCTTTGTTTGGCTGCGACGTCGAATTTCGCCTGCGCGTCCTGCGCCTGTTTTTCGATTTCCGGCGTCCACTTCGCCAGTTCCTCTTCATACTTTTTCAGATTCGCGACCTGCCGTTTCTTCGCGTTTTCATCGGCGTCGGCCGGCAGATCACGCGGTTTGTTTGGCTTGCGCGGCACCTGAATCTCTGGCTGCCGGGCGAAATCGACCACGGTGTAGACGCCGGATTCGGTGCCGATCTTTTCCAGCGTCTTTTCCGCGAAGGGAATCGAACTGTGTCGGAAGCCGGTGGTGACGGTGACGACGATCGCGCGTTTGCTTTCGGCGGCGAGCGTGGTGAAAGCCGGCGCCACGAGGAGCGTCAGCGCGAAGAGGGAGCGGAGGGAGGTATGCATGAGGAGGTTCTGAAAAGGGCGTAGCGATAATCCCGCGCGGCGGCAAGGCTTAGGCGCGCCCGCTTTTTTCCGGCATTGCGCCAGACGGGACGAAGCGGCATGGCTCTGGTCATGACACCCGTCGCCTGCCGCCAATGCGCCATCCCGGTCGATCCCCGGCTCGCGATATGTCCGCACTGCAATGCGCCGCGCCCGGGGCAGGCGGAATGGGTCGGGGAGGGGTACGAGTGGCGGTCGCAGTTTGAATGGATGGGTTCTCCGTTCGTGCACATCGCGTTCGGCAATGGTCGCGACGGACGTCCACGCACGGCGCGGGGAGTGATCGCCATCGGTCAGCGTGCGGTGGGAGGAGTGGCGATCGGGATCCTCGCGATGGGCTTTGTGTCCGTGGGCGTCGTTTCGCTCGGGGTTTTCTCCCTCGGCGTGGTGGCGCTCGGAGGTTTGCTCGCGGTGGGGGTGAATGCGTTTGCCCCCCTGGCCATCGGGGTCGTCGCCGTCGGTTACGCGACCGGCGGGGTGGCCACCATGGGGTGGAAGATCCTTTTCTCCGTCGTAAAGTGAGCGCGGCGATCCTGCCGAGTTGGCTCGATTCGGCGATCCGGGAGTGGGGTAGCTGTTAAGCGGCGCACTCGATCTCGCGCGCATCAGGGAAAGCGGAGGATTCCGCTTTCAGCGCCCAGATGCAAACGACGTCCCGCACTTCGGGAGCGTTGTTGCGCCAGATGAAGTGGAAGCCGGTTTCGTCCTCAAAGCCTTCAGGGGCGTTTTTGATACCCAAGGCCATGACAACGGTGCCCGCGACGAGGATGCCGGCGAAAATAGTGAGCAGGATCATTGCTCATTTTAAGCAGAACATGTGCCTCGGGTAGAGTGATTGTCCCCAGTCGGCAACCCGCCGGAAGCTCCGCAGTGTAGAGACGTTGAAATCTTCCGCATTTCGAGCTTGCCTGACCGCTGGTTGATTTACTCGGCAAGTGGTTCCTCTCAAAACTGACACTCATCAAACCAATCTTTGGACGGGGGGGAAATCCTGCGCGAGGTCGAGGTCCTTCTGTCGCCGGATCGGTGTTTATTTATCGTGCCTTCGCTGACCAGGCCGCCCTTGCAACAGAGTGTTCACCCCAGGATGGCGATGTTTTTGCATATAGGACGGACACGGACAGGCCATTCAGGCCTTTGGGGGCTCCTGCAATCCGGGCCTTCCGGGTAGCGTCCCTCAAAGAAATCGACAAACTGCCTTGGCGTGGTTCTAGCTTTCTGAGAAAAGGCAGTGGCCGTGATGGGACAGCGCTCTGCCGGAGGGCTGTTCTTCCACTCACGGAGATGGGCAACAAAGGGTGAGTCAACTTCATGAATTTCGATGCGCCGCCGGGCCACGTGCGGCAGCATGGGAAAATTTCTTCTGATGGCGGTAGATTACGAATTACTCATCCGACCCAATCGGAGTTGGCTGCGCATCGAGTGGCGCGACATTTTTGCTTACCGCGACCTCCTCTGGCAACTTGTCCGCCGGGACTTCACCTCGCGTTTCAAGCAGACGGTGCTCGGTCCTCTCTGGTTCGTCATCAATCCGCTCGTCACGACGGTGATTTTCGCGGTGATCTTCGGCCGGGTCATGGGCTCCGCGCCGGACGGAGTGCCCGCGTTGCTGTTTTTTAACGCCGGTCTGCTTGCGTGGAACTATTTTTCCAGCCTGCTGGCTTCCACAGGTGCGACGCTGCACGGCAACGTAGGGTTGTTCAGCAAGGTCTATTTCCCGCGTCTCATCGTCCCGATCGCGCAAGTTTTCTCCAACTGCATCGGTCTCGTCGTTCAGTTCTTCACGTTCGGCATTCTCGTAGTCTTTGTGTGGGCGACGGACCCGGCGTTTGCCAATGTGCAGTTGGGTTGGCGTCTGCTCTGGCTGCCATGGCTGCTCGTGCATCTCGCCATCCTTGCGCTCGGGAGCGGCTTACTCCTGTCGGCCATCACGGCCAAGTATCGCGATCTACAAAATATCGTCGCCTTCATCATCAACTCATTGATGTTCATCACCCCGGTGATGTGGCCTCTCTCCGCCCTGCAGACGAAGTTCCCGAACCATTACGAGTATTTCATGGTGCTCAATCCGCTGGTCAGCATCGTGGAAGCCTTCCGTCTCGCGCTGATCGGTGTGGGTTCCTTTTCCCTCGGCTACTATGCGGTGTCGGTCTTGGTGAGCGTGTTCTGCCTGCTCGCCGGCCTGATGCTTTTCCAGCGCGCCGCCCGCACGTTTGTGGATCAAGCCTGAGTTAATGATCCAGCCTATGATTTCGGTCCGTGGGGTCTCCAAACGTTATCGGCTTGGATCCATCGGCATGACCAGCCTGCGTGATGAGTTGCAGCAGATGTTCCGGCCAAAAACGGAGGCCAACGCGAGCGACTTCTGGGCGCTGCGCGATGTCTCCTTCGATTTGCCCGCCGGTTCCGCGACAGGCATCATCGGACGCAATGGCGCCGGAAAGAGCACCCTGCTGAAGCTTCTCTCGCGGATCACTGAACCCACCAGTGGCGAGATCAGTCTGCGGGGGCGAGTTGGCTCTCTTCTGGAAGTAGGCACCGGTTTTCACCCGGAACTCTCCGGTCGCGACAACATCTATCTGAATGGCGCGATCCTCGGAATGAGCCATGCCCAGATTCGGGCAAAGTTCGATGAGATTGTGGAGTTCTCAGAGGTCGAGCAGTTTCTGGATACTCCAGTCAAACGCTATTCCAGTGGCATGTATGTGAAGCTTGCCTTTGCGATTGCCGCCCATTTGGAACCAGAAATCCTAATCATCGACGAAGTGCTGGCGGTGGGAGATTCCGCCTTCCAGCGCAAATGCATCAACAAGATGCAGGAGATTTCCGCGAGCCATGGACGGACGGTCCTGTTTGTCAGCCACGCGATGGCGACGATCCGGCGCCTGTGCAAACAGTGTGTTCTGCTTGAAAAAGGCCGCTCCTTGGGGCTGATGCCGACAGAACGGGCGATTGAACATTACAGCATCTCGGGCGCCTCGTCGGATCTGGTGCTCGATGTCAGCGAGCGGAACCGCGATTGGGGTACCGATGGCGCGGAAGCGCGAATCCTGAGTGTCGCCGTGGCGGGCGATGGGCACATCCGCTTCAACGCGCCGTTGGAAATCGAGATCGTGGTGCGGGCCTCCCGCGCCATTGAGGGGATGATGCTGGGCTTCAGTTTCAGCACGGTCGAGGGCCAGCGCATCCTGACTCTGGATTCGGATGGCGATGGAAAGACATTCGATCTTCGGGAGGGCCGCACAGTCCTGCGCGTGCGCCTCGATCGCCTGCCCCTGCATCCGGCACGCTACTACGTCAGCGCTGCCCTCGGTCGGGTAAAATACTTCGACGACATCATCGACTCTTTTGCGCTCTGGGAGGTCGAGACGAGCACCGAAGACTTTGAGAGTGATCGCTCTTACGGGGGTTGCCGGATCACACCGCGTTTGGAACTGACCCCGGTGGCCGGCTGAGCTCTGCGCCGCGAAAATGGAAAACAATCTCCCATCTATCACCGCGGTCGTTCTCGCCGGAGGATTTGGCACCCGGATCAGGCATCTGCTTGGGGAGTTGCCCAAACCGATGGCTGTCGTGAATGGCGAGCCGTTCCTCGCCTGGGTTGGGCGTTACCTTCACCGGCAGGGCGTTGCGCAGGCGATCCTCTCAACCGGATACAAAGGAGAAATAATCGCGGATTACTTTGCTGCCTCGCCGATCGAAGGCCTGGAAACCAGTTGCCGTTTGGAGAGCGAGCCGAAAGGGACGGCGGGTGGCTTCCTGCACGCGATCAGCGGAATCGAGCCTGTGCCTGGAGCCTGGTTGGTTTGCAACGGAGATTCTCTCGTCCTGGCTGATCTGGCGCCGTTTTTCGAACGGCTCTTCGCAGAAAACCTCGATGCGTGCATCCTGGCCGTGCGGATGACAGATGCGAGTCGCTACGGCACCGTCGAACCGGACGCGGACGGCCTGCTGCGCGCTTTCCACGAAAAGCGGGCTGGTGCCGGTCTGATCAACGCCGGCGTCTATATTTTCCGCCCGGAAACAGTGGCCCGATTTCCGAAAGCGCAGTTCCTCGGTTTCGAGAAAGATGTGTTTCCGAGTTTGATCGAGACGGGCGCGCGGATCGGCGTTCACGTGGTGGACGCGCCTTTTATCGATATCGGAGTTCCGGAAACGCTGGGCCTCGCCGCTGACTTTATCAACCGCCACCGGGATTCCTTCGGCGTCGCCGCCTGAAATTTCGTTATGCTGATCTCTCGCGCACCTCTTCGGGTTAGCTTCCTCGGCGGAGGTACGGACTTTCCAGAATACTTCCGCGAACATGGGGGCGCGGTCCTGGCTACCGCGATCGATAAATTTTCCTACGTTACCGCCAGCCCTTTCCAAAGCCACCTCTTCAACTACGCCGTCCGTGTTTCCTATAGTAAAGGTGAGTTGGTGAAGGGTATCGATGAAATCAATCATCCGGTTTTCCGCGAATGCCTGCGCTTTTGTGGATACGGCAAGGACATCGAATTGCATACGGTGGCGGACCTCCCCGCATTCACGGGCCTCGGCTCCTCCTCTTCCTTCACGGTGGCGTTGCTGCATGCGTTGCACGCTTACAAGGGTGAGTTTGTGACGCCCCTCCAACTCGCGTACGAAGCAATCCATATCGAACGCAACGTCCTGAAGGAATGTGTCGGTGTTCAGGACCAGGCCACCGCGGCCATTGGGGGATTCAATGTGCTGGAGTTTCGCGCCGAGGATGACATCCGCGTGCACCCACTCCCGCTCTCCCCACGACGTCTCGAAGAGATCGACGCGCATCTGTTCCTCGTATTCACGGGTATCACGCGCCGGGCGCATGATCTCGAGTCGGGCAAGATTCAGAGCCTCGCCACCAATCTCGATCACCTCCGCGGTCTGCGAAACATGGTCGATGCGGGATACGCCACGCTCGTATCCAGCCAGAGCCTGGCGGAGTTTGGCCGTCTTCTGCATGAAAGCTGGCAGTTGAAGCGAAACCTCGGCGGACGTGTTTCCAATTCGGAGATCGACGAACTCTATGATCGTGGCATCGGGGCCGGAGCGTGGGGCGGCAAGTTGCTGGGTGCGGGTGGCGGAGGCTTTCTCCTGTTTGTGGTCGCACCCGAAAAACGTTCCGCCTTGGTTTCCGCGCTCGCTGACAAACATGAAGTGAAAGTCAAAGTCAGTGCGCCGGGTTCGCAGATCATCTTTGCCGGTTGATCGCATCGTCACGTTTCCGTTCGCCAAGTCCTAACTCCTACCAGTTTCTCGATGCGAATCCTCGTTGTTACCGACGCTATCCCGCGGGTCGATTTCGATTCTGGCTATCGTCGTCTGGCTGCGATCCTGCAGCATGTGTCTGGCCGACACACGATTTTCATCGTCGCGCGGCACATCTCCGAGGAACCGTCCCTTCGGGCGAAAGCCGCCCAACACCTGCGGAGCCTTGGAGTCTCCGAGGTTTGGGAAGGTGAGTGGGTTTTGTCGAAAATCTTGCGGCAGCACCGGTTCGACGTCGGCTATTTTCACTACTTTCATACCGCAGAATGGGCGCTCGAGGCGTTCCGCCGGGCCAACCCCGACGGGCGAACCGTGGTGGATTCCGGCGATTTGCACTACATCCGCGAAGAAACGGCCGCCGCGGTCGGGACGGTGACTGCCGCTCACGCTGCGCGGATCCGCGAGCGGGAGAGCGCGATTTATCACGCCGCCGATTTGGTGATTACGAACAGCGGCGAGGACGATGAGATTTTCCGCCGCGAGTTTCCGGGCACGCCCTCGGTCATGGTCGCAAACATCGTGCCGATCCGGCCTCGCCCGAAACTCACGCGCACCGACCGACTCTTTTTTGTCGGTAATTTCAGTCATCATCCCAACGTGGATGGTATTCTGTGGTTTGCCCGAGAGATTCTGCCCCGCATTCTCCAGTCACGGCCGGAAACAATCCTCGAGATCGGAGGCCGCCGGGCTCCCGCGGAACTCGAGAAACTTCCCGCCAGCACCGCGATTCATTGTCTGGGTTGGGTTCCCGAAACAGACCCGTATCTGGACTCCGCCCGCGTCGTTGTTGCTCCGCTCCGCTTTGGCGGGGGGATGAAAGGCAAAGTTTCGGAATCGCTGGCCAGTGGCGTGCCCACGGTGACAACGACCTTTGGTGCGCAAGGATTTGGCGCGGTGGATGGCACGCATCTTAGGATTGCGGACGAACCCTCCACCTTCGCCTCGACGGTGGTGGAGATGCTCGCCGATGAAGCGAAGGCTGAGCAGATCGGAGCGAACGGCCAGGAATTGGTCCGGTCGATCTGCTCGCTCGAAGTCGTTCGCGGCAAAGTCGACGAAGTGATGGATCATCTCGCGCGGACATCGACGAGGGGTGTCAATCGCCCCTGCGCCCGTGCCCGTTTTGTTGCGGGAAGTTTATTGCTTGATCTCGGCCGACGGCTACAACGCGTCGGTGCACATGCGACCGCCCTTGAGTAACGGATTGGATTAAACCATGGTCTCCGGTAAACTACCTAGCGCTCCTACTTCGGTGACCCCTGCCCGCCGAGATCCGACCTTGGATAACCTCAAGGGGTTGCTGGTTTCCCTAGTCGTAGCCGGCCATGTGCTCGGAAAAATACCCGCAAGCCACGATTGGCGGTGGCCAGAGGGTTCGCCTTGGGAGCCGGTTTACTGTTTTATAGGCCTCTGGCACATGCCGGCCTTCATATTTGTCTCTGGATACCTTAGTTCCGCTCGTAAGACACTCATCGCCAACGCCCGCGAGCTTCTGTCACTTTATATTATATGCCAGATTCTGTGGTGCGGATTTCTCTTTGTGCTTATGCCGTTCGGCGAAAGGCATCCGAGTTATGGAGAACTTACCCTCATCCTCCCTGGTACGGGATTGTGGTATCTGCTCTCCCTCTTCTTCTGGCGGGCAGCGACGCCGTTGCTCGACGCCTGCAAGTATCCGCGGCTCTCGCTTGCGGGACTCGCTGGTTTGGGAGCCGCGCTGGGACTGGTCGTCGGGGTGGGGCAGGAGTTCACACTCTCTCGGGCGATCGCCTTCTCCCCTTTTTTTGCTGCCGGATTCTGGTGTCGCAAGGAAAATTGGGGCTTGAATGCACGTGTGTTCAGTTGGCGAGATCTGCCCCTCTTTGTCGTCGCCCTTGGTGCGGGGGCGTATGCTCTTCAAGTAGCCATGCACCGCGGAAGCGACTTACTCGCTTTTCAGCATTCTTACCATTACTCCGGTATCGTATTGCGCGGTGTGCCCTTTCGATTGGCGTATTATGTGGCAGCGTTTGGTGCCATTCGGGCTCTTTTCCTCCTCATCCCAAAGCAAGAAGGATGGCTCACGCGAATCGGTCTGGCGTCGCTCTCCATTTATATCGGCCACTTTTACGTGCTCGAAGTGCTGCGCGTTCTCATACCTGAGGACTTTTGGCCTACCCACATGTTCTGGGTAGTACCGGCGCTGGTTGCGATTTGTTCCGTCGGATTTTCGGTGTGGCGTTTCGGTGACCGCTTGTTGCGGTTCGCCGTACAGATATTCGACTGGCTCTTCGTTTCACCCGTCCCACCCAAAGTTCACTAATCCCGTCGTTCGAACCGCTCTCTGACGTCCTCCGCGTATGCACTCCAGCCCTATTGACGAATTGATCGAAACCCTCACCGCCAGCAAGGCTATCGAGGCCGACATCTATCGTGCCGGCGATTTGATCCTGACGGCTCTGCGCACTGGGCGCAAGGTGCTGTCCTGTGGCAATGGTGGCAGCGCTGCCGATGCCCTGCACCTTGCTGAAGAACTCGTCGGGCGCTACCGCTCAAACCGTCCGCCCCTGCCGGCAGTGTGCCTGAACGCCGATCCTACCGCCCTCACCTGCATCGGCAATGACTTCGGTTATGAGCAGGTCTTCGCCCGTCAAGTCGAGGCCCTCGGTCAGCCCGGCGACGTGCTCGTCGGCTTTACCACCAGCGGCCACTCGCCCAATGTGCTTGCCGCCTTCCAAGCCGCACGGGCACGGGGCTTACAAGTTATTTTAGCCGGCGGCAAGGACGGCGGCAAGGCGCGCGCCTTGGCAGACCTCTCCTTGATCGTCCCGGCAACAAACAACGCCCGCATCCAGGAGGTGCACACGCTGTTCCTCCACGCTTGGCTGGAGCAGGTCGAAGCGGAGGATTGGTCCGAGCGACCACTCACTCCGCGTTGAATCGGATCGCGGATCCCCCGATCGAGCATCCGGTCAACAATGCCAGAGAAGCTGAATTTTTTGCGGTTGCGGTCGGGCAATCACGGGAAAATGCTCCTGCCGCTTATTCGGCGCCATCAGGCAGTGTCGCGCTACGATGTCCCTGATTCTTGAACCCCTTTTTCACCGTAAAATGTGGGAAATTTTAGTTTGCCCTTAATCACCGTCATCGTTTGTACCCACAACCCGCGCCCTGAGTATATTGAGCGGATGATGGAGGGTTTGCGCAATCAATCGCTTCCAGCGCAGCAATGGGAGTTATTATTGGTCGATAACGCGAGCAAGATCTCGGTTGGAGAATGGTTAGACGTAAGTTGGCATCCGTTGGCACGGCATACCTTCGAGGGACTGCTGGGGCTAACCAATGCGCGCCTCTGTGGCATTCAAGAGGCGAAGGGAGAACTTCTCGTCTTTATCGATGATGACAATATCTTGGAACCGGATTATCTGGAAATCGCGTCAAAAATATACGAAACCCATCCATTTCTCGGGGCATGGGCGGGCAGTTGTTTGGGTGAGTTTGAAGAAGCGCCTCCGGGGTGGGCGGCAGAATATCTGTGCTACTTGGCGGTTCGCGTGGTTGACCGGGAACGCTGGACGAACCTGCCAGATTTCAACTTCGCTCCGGTTGGCGGGGGAATGTGCGTAAAGCGGGAAATCGCGCGAACCTACGCGAAGCGCGTCCATGCATCGGCAGTGCGTCGCGACTTGGATCGAAAGGGTGAAAGCTTAACATCCGGAGGGGATTCGGATCTCGCCTTCACCGCTTGCGAAATGGGAAAAGGAATAGGCCTGTTTCCTTCTATGCGGCTCACGCACATTATCCCCAAAGCTCGACTTGAGATTCACTATCTGGAGCGTTTGATGGAAGGAATCTCGTATTCAACAGTACTCCTTTCATCGCTCCACGGACTGTCGTTGGGAATTCCGGAGCACCGCCTCCCGGATCGGTGGATTCACCAATATCGCCTGTTCAGGCAGCCCTCTGAAGTTCGAAGACTGGAGGCGGCGCGACGGCGTGGATTCGAACGCGGTCGGCACACCTTGGATGACGTTCGATGAATCCATTGGTAAGCGTCATCCTGCCCGTTTACAACGGCGAGCGGTTCCTGCCCAGCGCGATCCGCAGCATCCTCGCGCAGACGTTTCGAGATTTTGAGTTAGTTGCGGTGGACGACGGATCCACGGATGACTCTCGAGAATTGCTCGAAGGTTTCGGACGCACAGACTCGCGCGTGCGGGTCCTCAGTCGGCCCAATACCGGGATTGTCGGAGCGCTGAACGACGGGGTTGCCGTGGCAGTCGGAAAGTATTTGGCTCGGATGGACGCTGATGATGTAAGCCTTCCCGACCGATTGGCCCGCCAGGTCGGTTTTCTCGAAGTGCATCCGCAGTGCGTCGCCGTGGGTAGCGACGTGCTCTACACCGATCCGGAAGGACTGCCACTCATTCGCCATCGCCCCGCGGAAGCCCATGACGGAATCGTCGCGCAATTAGTTGAAGGAAATGGAGGTGCGCTGGTTCATCCGACGGTCGTTTTTCAGCGTGTCGCTGTCGAGAAGGTTGGGGGCTACCGCCAGGAGTACAAATTCATTGAGGATCTGGATCTTTTTCTGCGGCTCTCCGAAATTGGCGAACTAGCAAATATGCCCGACGTGCTATTGCATTACCGGCAGCATTTTATGAGTATCAATCGCACCTGCGGGGATCGTGAAACTCTTCGGCGCAAGGTTGTGGCGCCTTACCGGGCGCGACGCGGGTTGCGGGACCTGCCGGATGCCGTGCCCGACCCGAAAGCTCCGTCCTGCAAGGCCGATTGGCGGAGGCACTGGGCCTACGACGCCGTGAGGGGCGGTTCATCGAGAACTGCCAAAAAGAACGCGTGGCTGGCCTGCTTGCTGCGTCCTTTGGAGCGGCGGAATTGGCAATGCCTGAGATACGCCATGAAGATTGCCGCGGACCACACTCGGGCCGTCACAATATGAATCCGATCCGGAAAGCTTTGCACGGGTTCATGGACTCCACCGGACTTGATCAACGGGTGGATGCAGACGCGATTAACGCTTGGCGCGAGCGACGTCAGGCCCGGCCCTTCCCGGTCTTGTCCGCCGAGGCGGCGAATGAGTGGATTGGGCAGATCCTGCAGGCCGGCAAGCCCGCCGCGATAGGAAAGCTCGGCTCTTCTGAATGCTGGACGCTGGCTTGGCACTGCGGGCTGAAGCGCTTCTATAAATACACATGGACCAGTCCCGCATTTGGCGACCTGGATCTCGCCGAACAGTCCGGTGTTTTTCCGAATACCGAGACAATCTTCCGTCAATTTGCGGAACTGTATTTGGAACGATTGCAGCTCTTCGATGGCATCGCCGTGTGGTACAATCTCGGAGAGACCGAGGTGCTGAGTCGCTACTGCCCGCAGACGCGTCGCCTTGATCTGCGATGCCTGGATCCATTTTTCTTTAACCCGCCTTGGTCGGCCGCGCTGGCTGGCAAGCGGGTTCTCGTCGTCCATCCGTTTGAAGAAAGCATTCGTAATCAATTTGCGCGGCGCGACCAGATCTGGCCGGATCGGCTATCAGTGCTTCCAGATTGCGAGATTGAAATCGTCAAAGCCCCCTATGGATTTTCCAAGACAGATTTTGCGGATTGGCTGGAGATGAATCGTTGGCTGGAACAGCAGGTGGAGGGTTGTTATCGCGAGAAGCCTTTTGACGTGGCATTAATCGGCTGTGGTGCGGCGGGTGTTCCGCTGGCGGGCTTTGTGAAAGAGCTTGGGGCTATCGGAATCCATATGGGCGGCGCGACTCAACTCCTATTCGGTATTCGTGGAGGTCGATGGGATCGGCGGACTGAGTATCAACAATTCTTCAACGAGGCTTGGGTCCGTGCACTTCCTACAGAAACTCCGCAGGAAGCGAAACGTGTCGATCAAGGTGGGTATTGGTGATAATGACGTGAATTTCTGCCGCTGTTGACGATTGAAGACCTTATCTAATATATGAGTCCATTACGCTTCCTTAAAACTGCTGTGCGTGACGCTCTTCGTGAGCGTGGCATTTACGTTTTTACCTCGGGGTCTTTGCCTCCAAATTTGGAATTATCCTGTGATCTGTTGCGATTGGCCGGTTCCTCGGGAATTCGAACAGTCTTCGATATTGGCGCAAACATCGGAGAAACAGCCGAAAGTTTTTTAAGTTTGTCTCCTCAAACCGAGGTTCGCGCTTTCGAGCCGGTTTCTTCTACTTTCAAACAGCTGTCGGCACGATTTGCGGGGGAAAAAAGAGTGACATGCGAACGAATTGCCGTAAGCGATAGCGTTGGCGAGGGCATCATGCAATTCGGCGAAAATTCTTTTGTATCTCATCTCCGATCGAATGACGGGCTTCCACCTGTAAGTGGAGAAGAAGAAGTTGTCCCTACAACTACGGTCGATGATTACTGTAGGTTGTCAGGGGTGGCGAGGATCGACTTATTAAAGACCGACACTGAGGGGAACGATCTCGCGGTGTTGCGCGGTGCGAAAGAAATGTTGACGAGTGGAAGGGTTCGATTTGTCCTTTCAGAGATAGGATTCTCAGCACGGAATTCCGGAAACACGTTTCTCGGCGATGTGGTGGACGAGCTAACTGATTGTGGGTTCTTTTTTTACGGTATTTATGACACTAGGCACATGACGTACACGCCCGAATTGCGCTGGGCGGATGCCTTGTTCGTGCATCGCTCTTATATGGGAGCATCGCGCAACGATTAGTCACAAGATGACGACCGATTCCAATCTGCCGCGAATTCGTGTTACGCAGACCGCCTTTACGCGGCAAGTTTGGGGTGGGGGAGATCTGTCTCAACGCATGCGCAACGCCTATCTTGCTGGGCCAAAACGCCCCTTTCGTTTGGTCGATTCTAAAGCGGACGCTGATCTGGTTGTTTTTTGGGAAGAATATCAAGAAACCGAGCAAACAGTCAGCACCAAACTGCGAACCGAAGCCGCTGCTGTTGGGGATCCTGACAAGGTTTTTGTTGTATCCACGGAAGATCGTCCGGTCGGGTTTCTTCCGGGGGTTTATGTTTCGACGCCGATGGTTCCGTGGAACGAGCACCGCTTCC
>JBBQIZ010000064.1:0-21518 GCA_038325425.1 Chthoniobacterales bacterium | reverse complement strand
CTACGAGCGCGACCACGACGAAGGCGGTGTAGAGCTTGCGGACGAGCGGACGGCGGGGCGGCGAGGGCGCGATGGCGGGAAGAGGCACGGACTACTCGCGGAAGCGGTAGCCCACGCCCCAGGCGGTCTCGATCCAGTCCCCCCGGGCCCCCAGCTTCTTCCGAAGGCGGGCGACGTGCGTGTCGATCGTGCGGTCGTAGCCGGCGTAGTCGTACCCCCAGACGTCGCGCAGGAGGCGCTCGCGCGTCTGGACCCGGCCGCGCACGCGCAGCAGGTGCACCACCAGGTCGAACTCGATGACGGTCAGCGTGACGCGCTCGCCGTCCACGGTGACGGCGCGACGCGGGAGGTCCACCAGCAGGAAGTCGTCGGCGCGGAGCAGGTCTCCGCCACGGGTCGTGGCGTGCTCCTCGTAGCGGCGCAGAACCGCCCGCATGCGCAGCACGAGCTCGCGCAGATTAAAGGGCTTCGTGACGTAGTCGTCGGCGCCGAGTTCGAGACCGACGACTTTGTCGATCTCCTGCCCCTTGGCGCTGAGCATGAGGATGGGCGTGCGGTTCTTCTCCGCGCGCAATTCGCGGCAGAGGTCGAAGCCGCTTTTGCCCGGCAGCATGATGTCGAGGATGACGAGGTCGGGCCGGCGCTGGCGGATGATTGGGCCGGCTTGCGCGCCGTCGCGGCATTCACTGACTTCGTATCCCTCACCGCGCAGCGCGTCGCACAGGCCGAGGCGGATGTGGGTATCGTCTTCCACGACCAGCAGGTGTTTCTTCATGGAGCGTTGCCCGCTCTCCTTACTCCTACTCTTTCTCTTTTTCTTACTCCCGGGCGGAGGTCAAAACGGAACGGATGCGCGCAGTTCATGGTGGAGAGTAAGAGTAAGCGGAAGATAAAGAGCAGGAGTAAGACTACGAAACTGCGGACAGCGGCAGGCGTAGGGTGAAATTACTGCCGCCGCCGGTACGCGGTTGGTAAAGGATTTCGCCGCCATGCTCGCGGGCGAGTCGCTGGGCGAGAGTGAGGCCGAGGCCGCTGCCCTGGATGCCGCTGCTCAGCGAATCATGCGCGCGGTAGAAGCTCTCGAAAATTTTGCGTTCGTCGCCGGGCGGCACGCCGAGGCCGCGGTCGAGCACACTCACGCAGGCGTGGGCGGAGTCGAGGTAAGTGTGCAACTCCACTTCCTTGCGTTCGCCCGCGTATTTCTCGGCGTTGGAAAGCAGGTTGACGAGAATCTGCGCGAACGCGTCTTCGTCGCCGATCACCGGATACGGCCCGGGCGCGGCCTGCCAGCGCGTGGTGAAGCCGCTTTCCTGCAAGTGCAGTTCGAGCCCTTCCCACGTCCGCTCAATGACCGCGTGGAGATCGAGCGGCTTTTTGTCGAACTGCTTCTGCTTCCGTTCCAGCCGCGCAAAATCGAGGACATTGTTGATCAACCGCGTGAGCCGCTCGGCTTCGACCATGATGATGCGCAGATACTGCGGATGTTTCGCCGCGTTTTCGTCGCGGCTATTTTGCATCAGCTCGGCAAACATCCGGATCGAGGTGAGCGGCGTCTTTAGCTCGTGCGAGACGTTGGAAACAAAGTCGGTCTTCTGTTGTGCGAGCGCGAGTTGGCGGCGGACATCCGCAGCCACCAGCCAGCCGCCGAGGGCGATGATCGCGAGCGCCGCGGCGATCAGGAAGACGAGCGTGCGCCGGACGACGAGCGCCGATTCGCGAAGCTGCTCGGGCCGCATGAGATACAGTGCAACTTCCCAATGCGGCAATGCTTCGCCGACTTCCGAGGCGACGAACGGGCGTTTCCAATCGCGGCCGTTGGTGATGGCAGGCTGGGTGGTGACGGGGCGCGTTTTGTCATCGAGCAACGCGAGGATCACATCTGGCGGCACGCTGCGGTTGAGCTGGTCGTAGCTGGAATTGCCGGCTGTCTGCAGAAACGCCGCCGGCCATAGCTCCCGCAGATCTTTCGCCGCGATGAGGCAGCCGAAGATCATGCCGGGCGCTTGCGCCGGGCGCAGCCAGAAGATGATCTCGAGCTGGTCCTGCACGAAGCGCGTGACCACGCCTTCATCGGTCTCGGCGGTGAGCGCGCGGAAATCCGTGGTCGCCGTCACGAGCTGCGAGACGGCGAGTTGGCTGGAATCGTCGGGCAGGCGCTGCGGAGAGACATTGCGGGTCAGCGCGTCGAGTTTGGTCTGTGGCTCCATCGGCGGGGCTGGCGCGGGTGCGGCGGTGGGCGCAGAGGGACCCGCGGGGCGGTCGCTGGCCACCGATTTTTCACGTGGATCGCTGAACTCTTTGCGTGGCGCAGCAGCGGTGGCAGGGGCTGGTGGAGGGAGGGCCGCGCGCTCTGAGGTGGAGCCCTCCGCCTTGCTCTTGGGGACCGCGACTTCCTCCAGTTTCGCTTTCATCTCGGCCTCCTTGGGCGCACCGGGCGCGGCTTTGTTTCCCGCGGGCATGCTTTGGGAGTGTGTGAGCTGCTTCTCGAAACCGGCCTTGCCCGCGGCGCGCAGTTGCGAAGGCCTGGCCAGTTCTTCGCCCGAGACCCAATAGACCGTGGCGGGCGTGGTGCCGGCGAGAAAGGAGCCGTTGCCGAGGAGGAAGGACTGCCACTCGGCGTTGCTGCGCGCGAGCTGCGGCGACGGTGATCGGATCTGGCCGTCTGGGCCGATGGCGAAGCCGATCGACTTGCGCGGCCACGCGGTCTTCAGCGCGGTGGTAAACTCGCTCGCGACCTGCGGTGCGGATTCCGCGGCGAGCAACCGGCGCACGGTGTCGTTGAAAGCGCGCCGCTCTTCGTCGATCAACGCGCGCACTGCCGCGGCGGCGTTCTCGGTTTCTGTTTGATAAAGCTCGGCGGTGCGGCGTTCGAGGATGATCTGCTGCTCCGCCGCGCTGCGCAGCGCCAGCCAGCCAAGGACGGCGCTGGGCAGCAGCACGGCGAGCAGGAAGATCCAGACGCTCTTTTTCAAAGAGGTTGAGAGTTGAGGGTTGAGCGTTGAGTGGCGCGCAAGGTGGTGCGGTTGTGGGTGAGCGCGCTGGGCGGGAATTGGCGCTGGAGAGGAATCGCCTCTCAAGGCTCAACCCTCAACTCTCAACTGCCCCTTAGCGCTTCTGGTATTTGTCCTGCCAGTTCTCATACTGCATTTGCTTGCGGCTCGATTTGCCGAGTTGGCCCTGCGTTTCCACCTCGCGTGCGGCTGCTTCCAGCTTGCGGTTTTCCGCGATGGCTTCGGGCGGTTGCATCGGCGCGGGCAGGGCGGCGTTGGCCGCGGCCTGGCGGCGCAGCACATCGGCGGCATCCTTGCTCCGGCCTTCATCGGCGAGCTGTACCGCGCGTTCCTTCGCGAGGCGGTTGTTGATTACCGCCACTTCGCGGACGACCTCGGCGCGCAAGCTGTCGTCGGCCTTTTGCTCCTCGTCGGTGAAGCCGATCTTCGCGCTCTGCCGCTGGGGCTCCGCTTTGCCGGAATCTGAATCGTAACGCAGATCGACCATCGCGATTTCGAGCGGCTCGCTGACCTCCTTTTCAGCGACGACGCGGGCGAGGAATCGGCGTTTGTCGCCGCCGAAGTATTCGGGAAGGCTGATCTCGACGGTGCGGTCCGAGCAGTCGATCTCCGGGCGGCCGATGATTTCGCGAATGCGCACGCCGTCCGGCACGGTGATGCGAATCGTTACGCCGCGAGCGATGACCGAGCGGGCGGCGCCGAGTTCTTCGGCGAAAATGCCGGGCAGTTTTTCCGCGTCGCGCACGTAATAGTAGTTCGCGCTGCTGGACTCGGCGAGGGCGGTCATGAGGTCTTCGTTGTAGTCGTCGCCGAGGCCGATCGTCGTGACGGAGATGCCCTCGCGGCGGAGGTCGCTGCCGAGCCGGGCGAGGTCGGCGGGGCGGCTCGGGCCCACGTTCGCGAGGCCGTCGGAGAGCAGCACGATGCGATTGACGCGCTCGCGATCGAGGAAACGCCGGAGCTGCTGCGCGCCGATTTTGACGCCGTCATAAATGGCTGTGCCGCCGCGCGGGCGAATCCCGTCGATTCGGTCTTTCAACGTTTCGCGCTGCCGCGGCCCGCCGACGCGCTCGGGCGCGATCAGCACTTCGGTTTCGTTGTCGAAGATGACCAGCGAGAAGGAGTCGTCGTCGCTCAGTTGATCGACCGCCACGCACGCGGCCTGCCGTGCTTTCTCGATCTTCGCGCCGCCCATTGAACCGCTGCGGTCGAGGACCACGGCGAGGTTCATCGGCGTGCGATGGCCGCGGTCCGGGCGGCGACCGTCGAGGTCGATTTGCACGACGACTTCGCGCGGGCCGCGTTGGTAGATGAGGTCGCGCTCGGGTGTGACGCGGAGGGTGAGTTCGGTCGGGGCGGCGAATGCGGCGGGCACCAGGGCGCCGACCAGCAGGGCAAGGAATGGGAGTGTCTTCATGCCCGCACGCTAGGCCGGAAGCTCGCGCGATGTGTCAGGACGCCGTGCGGAGTTTGTCAAAGATTTGTGAGGCACGGGTGCGAGCCGGCTTCGGTGAAACGAAAGGATCAGGCGAGGCGGGCGGGAGTCCGGATCAGTTCGAGATAGTGGGGCGTGAGAGGTGGGAGCTTCGGGAGATGGACGATCATGCCGCCCTCGCCATCGGGCGTGATGAAGGGAGGCGCCGAGGGCATGGTGTTCAGCCGTTCGATGAGCTGCGGTGGGCTCTGCGGATCGATTTCCAGGAAGGCGAGCGCCTCGGCGGGCAGTCGGATGAAGACATCCAGCATCACCGCCTCGCGGTGAAGATTGGCGACGATGAGGAATCGCTGGCCGCTCACCGCATCAAAACGCAGGAAGGCATAGAGCCAGTGGCCGCTGGCGGTTTCGCCGGGCAGGCGGCCGAAATGTTCGTTCCAGGTGTTGGCGGGATTGAGCGGGAAGAAGGCGCCGTCGCGAAAGGCGGGTTCTCCGGCGAGCGTGATCAGCCGTCCGTAGCAGGCGCGCAGCGCTTGTTGCTCGGTGGAGAGGCGCCCGCCGTCGTAGCGCTGGCCGTTCACCCATTTCGCCAGCTCGGGCATCGACCAGTAATCGAAGATCGTGGTGCGGGCGTCGTCGCCGCCAAAGCCTTCCGCGCCCGCTGCGGGTTCGCCGACTTCCTGCCCGCTGCACAGCAGCACCGGGCCGCGCGACAGGCCGTAGAGAATCGCCGACACCGCGCGCCCGACCGCCGGCCCGACGCCACCCCACTGGCTGGCGCCGGCGAGTCGCACCTCGTCGTGGTTTTCCGCGTAGCGCAGCGACCGCTCGAAAACGAAGGCGTCCGCGGCGACGGTATCGAGATCGTTCGCCCACTTCGGCCCGTCGTAGATGTGCTTGAGGATATTGTAGGCCGGGTCGTCGTAGACCGCGGCGAAGCCTGCGTGGAGCAAGTCGTGCATCACATTGCCGCGGCCGACCTTCATCGGGTCGTTGTCGTAGGCCTCGGCGATGAAGAGCACTTCCGGCTGGCGCTCGCGAGCGCGCGCCACGGCCCAGGTCCAGAATTCCGGCGGCACCAGGTGCGCCATGTCGCAGCGGAAACCATCGACGCCGAGCTGCTGCCAGTGCGCGAGCACGAGGTCCATCTTGTGCCACGTGTCGGGGATCGCCTGGCCGGGTTGCTCGGCGTGCGGGTAAGCGCGCGTGCCGGTGGTGAAATCGAAGCCGTAGTTGAGCTTCACCGTTTCATACCAATCGTGCGGGCCCGGCGTCCACGTCGCGGCGTTGTTGCCGGTCACTTTACCGTGATCGAGTTCGCCGATGAAAAAGCCGTCGCAACCGCCGGCGACCTGACAGGTCGAGGTGAGCGCGCGCCCGTCGGCGAAAGTCGGCAGACGCAGCGGCGGGCCGCCGCCCGGTGAGTCGCGCTGGAGATAGAAGAAATTATTTTGCGGATCGAAGAAACGCGTGCGGTCGTCGTGCGCACCGAAGTCGAGATCGGCGCGGACGAGCGAGCGATAGCTGCGCGCGACGTGATTTGGCACGAAGTCGATGAGCACGTGCAGGCCGTGGTCGTGGATGCGTGCGAGCAGCTCGCAAAATTCCTCGAGCCGCCGCCCGGGATCATTCGCGTAATCAGGACAGACATCGAAGTAATCCTTGATCGCGTACGGGCTGCCGGCGAGGCCCTTAAGCACGTCGGGATCATCCGCGTAGAGGCCGATGTCCGCGTAATCCGTGGCCGTCGCCTGGCGGAGCACGCCGGTCAGCCAGAGGTGGGTGAAACCCATCGCGCGCAGGGATGTCAGCGCGGCGCCATTGATGTCGGCGAATTTGCCCACGCCGTTCTCGGCGAGGGTGCCGTTGAGACGGCGCGTTTCGTTGGTATTGCTGAAGAGGCGCGGCAAAAGCTGGTAAATACGCACACGCTCGGGGCGGGGCGGGGGCGGGGGCGGAATCATGGGGCGCACAAGCTGGCGATGATTTCCGGGTTGTTCAATCCCCCTTCCGCCACGAAGCATGCGCGCCATGATTTGCATCGGACACCGCGGCGCCTGCGGACACGAACCGGAAAACACGGTGCGCTCGGTGCGCCGCGCGCTGGAGTTCGGCGCGCAGGGGATCGAGATCGATGTGTATTTCGTCGATGGCGAATTGATCGTGATCCACGACGCCAAGCTCGACCGGACGACCAACGGAACGGGCTACGTCGCCCGGAAAACCTTCGCCCATCTCCGCACGCTCGACGCGGGAAAAGGGGAACAAATTCCGACGCTGCGCGAGGTCTTCGACGCGGTGCAGCGGCGCGCTTTCATCAATATCGAACTGAAAGGCGCACGGACCGCTAAACCTGTCTCCGCCTTGATTGGCGATTACATCAAGCAGCACGGCTGGCAGTACGAGGATTTCCTCGTCTCGTCGTTCAACCGCAGCGAACTGCGCGCGGTCAGCGACCCGCGCATCCCGATTGGCCTGCTGCTCACGCGGCCGACGCGGCTCTACGGCTTGAGCGCGCGGCGGGTGCGCGCGTCCTCGGTCAATCCGGCGGCGCGTTACGTCAGCGCAAAATTCGTCGAAGACGCGCATCGGCGCGGCTTGCGCGTCTTTCCCTACACGGTCAATGCGCCCGCGGAAATCGACCGCCTGCGGCACGCGGGGGTGGACGGCGTGTTCTCGGATTTTCCGGAACGCGTCGTGGCGCAGTGATCGGACAGGCGCTGGAAAATGGCTCTGGCAAAGGATTTGGGCTGGCCAGCACGGAAAATGCATCTAGCATCCGCGCATGCGTAACCTGATCGTCCGAGCGCTCCCTCTCGTTGGCTGTCTTTTCATCGTTGGCTGCTCTTCCTCGCGGCCTTTGCCTAAGTACGAAAAACCGCTGGCCCGCGCCGCGGTGATGAACGTGCGCACGACCGCCTACACGCACAGCGAAGCGGATCACATCAAATACGGACGCAAGACCGCACTCGGCACCACGTTGCAGAACGGGCCGATGCACAGCGCGGCGGCGGATTGGTCGCGCTGGCCAGCAGGGTCGATCTTCCGCGTCCGCGAGACGGGCGAACTTTTCCAAGTCGATGACTACGGGTGGGCGCTCGCCGGCACGAACACCATCGACCTCTACAAGTCATCGCGCGGCGGAATGAACCGCTGGGGTGTGCGCCGGGTGACGATCGAAAATTTGCGCTGGGGCGATCCGCAGCGCAGCCTCGCCATTCTGCGCGGACGCTCGAAGTTCAAGCACACCAAACTGATGGCTGATCAACTGGAGAAGCGGATGTCCGGATGGATGAGCGACGATTCCTCTTCGCAACTGGCCTCTACCGAACCGGCGCCAACGCCAGCACCAACGCCGGCCACCGCGCCCGAACCCGAGTCAGTGCCGACGGTCCGCGCCGTCGCCGTCGCCCGGCCCGCCGCTGCCGCCAAGCCAATCCGGGTCGCGGTCGCGCAACCCGCGCCCCCGGTCCGCACCGCTCAGGTCACTCGCCCCGTCGGCCCAACCGCGACGCGTGAAGCTTTCCTCAACTCGATCCGGTAAGCGGTCGGCGACTGGCCGACGGATTTGCGGAAGACGCGGTTGAAGTGGGTGAGGGAATTGAAGCCGACCTCGTAGGCAATCTCCGAGATGCGGAGTTGTGGGTTGGCGAGGAGCTTCTTCGCTTTGCCGACGCGGACGAGTGACAGGTATTCCGTGAAGGTCATGCCGGTCGCCTTCTTGAACATCTTGCAGAAATGGAAGGTGCTGGCGTGGACGGCGCGCGCCACGTCGCCGAGCGCGATGTCTTCGGTCTGATGTTCGGAGATGAACTCCCGCGCATGGCGGATCATCGGAGGCTCGGCATTGTCCTGCTGCGTGGCGAGTTGCTCGGCGGCGATCGAGAGATGTCCGGCGAAAACTTCCAGCAGATGGAGCATCGCGGCGTAGCGTTCCGGGCTGAGGTGTGGGCTTTCGAAATATGATTTTTCCAGCGCGTGCCAGTCGGCGTGGGCGCCGCCGGCTTCCATCCAGCGGACCAGCTTGCGGAAGCTGCCGCGGCCCATCTTTTCCAGGGCCACCTGGCCGGTCTGTAAATAACCGATGGTCTGTTGCCCGAAGCGCACCGGCACCGCGGAATCGGTGAGCCCCGCGCGGCAGGTCGCGCTGCGGGTGGCGGTGGCGGATTGCGAGTCGGTGAGGCGTTCCTGCATCTCCAGGCAAAGCTGGCAGCCGGGATCATTGGCCGTGAGTTTCAGGCAAAACGGATTGGCGAATTCGCTCGAACGCAGCGCGGGCTCCATTTGGCCGGCGGGTTGGAACGCAAGGGGCAGGCCGGTGGCGCGGCTGAACGCGCTTTCGTAGTCTCGCAGGATCTGCGATTGCGAAAGCCGGGCGGCCAATTGATGAACATCGTGCTGGCTCACGTCTTTACCTCTACTGCGCTCTGGAGGAGGGGACAAGCCAAGGAATGGCTAGTCTTGCACAAGGTCGGGTGAGCGGTCGGAACCGGACGAGGGCATTCTCTCCGTGCCGATGAAACACCGCTCCGCTCACCAACCGCCCGCCACGCCCTCCGGTTGTGGCCGGTGCGAGGTTTGCCGCTGCGGGGAGCGGAAATCCCCCGCCGCTCCATCGCCTACGCTCGCGTCCCCCCCTCCCGAAATTCCCCTACACCAGACGATGCCCGCGGACCGGTGAACGTCCTCCTGCTGACCGTCTTCGTAGGCATCGTCCTGGTGTCTTTCTTTGTCGGCCTGTTCCTGCACGAAACCGCGCGGAAACGGGGCTCCAGCGAGCGCGATGCGCTCCTCCCGCTGGCTCCGGAAACGCCAGCTCCACCGCGCCCGCACGTCGCCGAGCCGCCCCTTTCTCCATGACCACGCCCGCCTCCAAAACCCTGATCGAGTTCGCTGACCGCACGGTCTCCATGAACACGACCGCCTCCAAAACGCTGATCGAGTTCGATGACCGCACGGTCCGCTATTTCATGATCGCCTCCATTTTCTGGAGCATCGTCGCCCTGCTCGTCGGCGTGATCGTCGCCACGCAGCTCGCGTGGTGGCAGGCGAACTTCAATCTGCCGTGGCTGACCTTCGGCCGCCTGCGCCCGCTGCACACGAACGCCGCAATCTTCGCCTTCGTCGGCAATATGATGTTTGCCGGCATTTACTACTCCACGCAGCGGCTGGTGAAGGCGCGCACGGCTTCCGATCTTCTCTCGAAAATCCATTTCTGGGGCTGGCAGGCGATCATCGTCGCGGCTGCGATCACGCTCCCGCTCGGGCTGACCCGCGGCAAGGAATACGCAGAGCTGATCTGGCCGATCAATATCGCGGTCGCGGTCATCTGGGTGGTGTTTGCGATCAACTTTTTCTGGACGCTGGCCAAACGTAATGAGCCGTCGCTCTACGTCGCCATCTGGTTCTACATCGCGACCATCATCACCGTGGCGATGCTCTACATCGTCAATCACCTCTCGCTGCCGACGAGTTGGACGCACAGCTATCCGGTCTTCGGCGGCGTGCAGGATGCGCTCGTGCAGTGGTGGTATGGGCACAACGCCGTCGCCTTCTTCCTGACCACGCCGATCCTCGGGATCATGTATTATTTCCTGCCGAAGGCGGCGGAGCGGCCTGTTTACAGCTATCGGCTGTCGATCGTCCATTTCTGGTCACTGGTTTTTGTCTATATCTGGGCGGGCCCGCATCACCTGCTGAACACCTCGCTGCCCGGCTGGCTGCAATCGCTCGGCATGCTTTTTTCGCTCATGCTTTGGGCGCCGAGCTGGGGGGGGATGTTAAACGGTTTGCTCACCCTGCGCGGCGCCTGGCACAAGCTGCGCACCGATCCCGTCCTCAAATTTTTCGCCGCCGGCGTGACCTTCTACGGCATGGCGACGTTCGAGGGGCCGCTGATGTCGATCCGCGCGGTGAACGCGCTCTCCCACTACAGCGACTGGACGATCGGCCACGTCCACAGCGGCACGCTTGGCTGGAACGGCTTCATGGCGGCGGGCATGTTTTACTGGCTCACGCCGCGGCTGTGGAATCGGAAGCTGCACTCGACCTCGCTGGCGAACATGCACTTCTGGCTCGGCCTCGTCGGCATCCTGCTCTACGTCGCCTCGATGTGGGTCAGCGGGGTCACGCAGGGCCTCATGCTCAGCGCGACAAAGGAAGCGGGCACCGTGCTCGCGTATCCAAACTTCATCGATGCGGTCACTTCGACGAAATCGCTGATGCACATTCGCGCCCTCGGCGGCGTGATGTATCTCGTCGGCTTCTGCATGATGGCGTGGAATATTTGGAAAACCGCGCGGGGAGCGGAGCCGGTCAATGGCACGATCGAAGTCTTCATCGAGCCGCCGCACCACGCGCCGATGGGACTGAAGGGCGGCTTCCTCAATCCTCCGGTCATCTACTCGCTGCTCGTCATCGTCTTCGCCTCGGGCTGGGCGGCGTTCACCGGCTTCGCCAGCGGGATGTGTCTCACCGGCTTGATCGCCACGGTGCTCGGCGCAGTCGGGCACATCGAGCTGACCGGTGGGAAATGGGGCGAGTGGTATGACCGCCTGCTGGAGAATTCACTGCCCTTCACCGCGCTCACCGCGCTCGCCGTTTTCATCGGCGGCGTCGTGCAGATCGTGCCCACGATCATCATCAACAAATCCGAAAACGTGGAAGGCATGCGGCAGATCCCGTACACGCCACTCGAGCTCGCGGGTCGCGACATCTACGTCCGCGAAGGCTGCTACAACTGCCATTCGCAGCAGATCCGCACGCTCGTCGGCGACGTGCTCCGCTACGGCGACTACTCGAAGCTGGGCGAGACCATCTACGACCATCCGTTCCAGTGGGGCTCGAAACGCACCGGGCCGGATCTCGCGCGTGAAGGCGGTCGTTTCCCCAACGTCTGGCACTTCCATCACATGCGCGATCCGCGGCAGATCAGCCCCGGCTCGACGATGCCAAACTACCCGTGGCTCTTCACCCAGCCGACCGAGTCCGACCTGCTTCCGCACAAGATCGCCGTCCAGCGCCGCCTCGGTGTGCCGTATCCCGAAATGACGAAAGCCGAAGTCGCGCAGCTCGTCGCCACGCAGGAAAAAATCATCGCCGCCGATCTCCAGGCCGCCGGTGCCGAGGTCCCGCCGGATCGCGAAATCGTCGCGCTCATCGCCTACCTGCAAAAACTCGGCAAGGCCGAAAAGGTCACGCCGACGGAGCCCGCCAAACACGCCGCCGCCCCATAACCCATCATGTTCCGCCGCCTCCTCGTCGAAGATTGGCAACGCACGCTGACCATCATCAGCTTCGCCATCTTCGGCCTCGTCTTCCTCCTCACGATCGTCCGAACGCTGCGCCTCCCGCGCTCCAAGGTGCAGCATCTGGAAAATCTCCCACTCGAAAACGACACCGATGAAAAGTCCCGCTGAAGATCCCGAACCGCTGCGTCCGCACAGCTACGACGGCATCCAGGAATACGACAAACGCCTGCCGAACTGGTGGCTCTTCACCCTCTACGGCGCGATCGTCTACGCCATCGGCTATTGGGTTCTGTTTCACCAGTTCGAGATCGGCATGGAGCCGGGGCTCGCGGTCGAAATCACGATGCGCGAGAACCAGCAAACGGCCACCCGCAACGCCAGCATCCTGAGCGACGAACTGCTCTGGAAACTGAGCCGCGATCCGCAGATCGTCGCCGCAGGCAAGACGACCTACGACAACATGTGCGCGTCGTGCCACCTGCCCACGCTCGCTGGCCAGATCGGCCCGAATCTGATCGATGAATTCTGGCTGCACGGCGGCCACCCGCTCGCCGTGGTCAGGACGATCAACGAAGGTGTGGTCCCCAAAGGGATGATCGCGTGGGCGTCGGTGCTCGGACAGGAGAAGATCAAGGAAGTCACCGCTTACATCCTCAGCTATCACCGGGAAGGCGAACCGGTCCAACAGGCGCCCCCGTGGGTTCCCGGGCAGATCGCACCGCCCGCGTCCGCCGGCCACTGACCCTGCCGATGGAGACGCCCACGCTCGATTCGGTGACGACGATCCGCGACGACGGATCGCGGCGCATGCTGCATCCGGCGGACGTTCGCGGGCGGTTCACTCGCTGGCGGGCGATCTTCGGATGGCTCTTGCTCGCCGTCTATGCCGGCCTGCCGTGGATCCCCGTGAATGGCAATCCCGCGGTCTTCCTCGACGTGGCCCACCGGCAGTTCCATCTCTTTGGGCTGACCTTCGTCATGCAGGATTTATGGGTCGCGTTTTTCCTCATCAGCGGCGTCGGTTTCTCGCTCTTCTATGTCACCGCCCTGCTCGGGCGCGTGTGGTGCGGCTGGGCCTGCCCGCAGACCGTCTATCTCGATGTCGTCCGGCGGATCGAGCGCTTGTTTGAAGGTGACGCGATGGCCCAGGAGCGGCTCGATCGCTCGGCATGGACATTGGAGAAGACCCTGCGCCGCGGCGGCAAACAATTCGCGTTCTTCCTTTTCTCCGCCGCGCTCTCACACGTCTTCCTGTGCTACTACGTTTCCCCCGCCGGACTCCTCGCCATGATGCACGGACCGCCGCGCGAGCACTGGGGTTCGTTTGTCTTCGTCTTCCTCATGACCGGCGCGATGTGGTTCAACTTCGCCTGGTTTCGCGAGCAGTTCTGCATCGTCCTTTGTCCCTACGGACGGCTCCAATCCGCGCTGATCGACAACGATTCGCTGGTCATCGGCTACGACGCCAACCGCGGCGAACCCCGAGGGCGCAAAGGGACGGCCGGGGCGGGGGATTGTGTCGACTGCCTGCGCTGCGTGAAAGTCTGCCCGACCGGGATCGACATCCGCCAGGGCCTGCAGATGGAATGCATCGGCTGCGCTGCGTGCATCGATGCCTGCGACGAAGTGATGACCAAGCTGGACCGCCCGCGCGGACTGGTCCGCTACGATTCGCTCCATGGTTTTGCCGGCAAAGTGCGCCGCATCCTGCGCCCGCGGCTCATCCTCTATACCGGTCTCCTGTTGCTCGGCGCCGCGGCCATGACCTACGCGCTCTCCACGCTCCGCCCCGTCACGGTCAGCCTCACCCGCGTGCGCGGCACGCCCTACGTGCTGGCGGCGGAGGAAGTTCGCAACCAATTCCTCCTGCGCATCCTGAACAAACGCAACGCGCCGCAGACCTTCACAGTCACGATCAGCGATGGCCCGCCAACCTTGCGCTGGAGCGGCACGGAGGGCGGTGTGTTGGTCGGGCCACTCGGCGAGGAAATGCGCAGCATCGTCGTGACCACCTCGCGCGAAGAGGGGCACGGCACCTTTCCCCTGAACGTCCGCGTGCATTCCGTCGAACACCGCACCGTCATCGAAACCATCGTGCCCTTCATCGGGCCCGGTTACTAAAATCCCATTATGAAAGAAGCCCTCCTCAATCGTCCCTGGTTGCTCATCCTCGGCGGCTATCTCTTCGCGATGTCGGCGTGGATCGTCATGGTCGCCATTGCCATCCAACACCGTGATCCACCGGTGCCCGTCGTGGCCACCGCGCCGCGCTGAGCGCATGTCCGTCGCCGCCGATTTCGCCACGCCGCTCGCCGCTTTCACCGCCGGGTTGGTGACCAGCGTGCATTGCGCGGCGATGTGCGGCCCGCTCGGTTGCGCGTTGCTCGGCACGTCGCAGGCCCGGCCGCGCGAACAGGTGACCGCGGCGGCGGGGTATCATGGGGCGCGGACGCTGGCCTACGCCACGATCGGCGGGGTGCTCGGCTGGCTCGGCAATTCCGCCGCGGGGATCTTCAACGCACCGATCAGCCGGTTGCTGCCGTGGGCCTTGGCCGTCCTTTTCGTCTGCGTCGCCTTTGGCTGGGAGCAAAAGCTGCCGCGCCCGCTGTTCATCAGCCGCTGGCTGTTCCGCCTGAATCTTCGCGCCCGCTCGATGAAGCTCCCGCGCACCGCCGCGCTGCTCGGCTTCGCCACGCCCTTCCTGCCTTGCGGCCCGCTCTATCTCGCGTTCGGCGTCGCGCTGGTCGCGGGCAGCGCCTTCGCGGGTGCGCAGTTGATGGCCGCCTTCGCGCTCGGCACCGTGCCGCTTTACGCCGTCGCCCAATTCAGCGCCTGGCGCTGGCAGACGCGGCTCGCGCCCACGGCGTGGATGTGGACCCGCCGCAGCCTCGCGCTTCTCTCGGCCGCACTCATCGGCGGACGCGCGCTGCTCCACGACGGCACGCTGATCGAACCGCTCAAGTGCCTCTTCTGTCCATGAGCGTCGCCCTCCCACCCGCGCCCGCGAAAGCGGTCTGCGTCCATTGCGGCACCGCTTTCAAACCGACCGAACGGCAGCGCGACTTCTGCTGCGCCGGTTGCCAGTTTGTCCACGATCTCATCGCGAAAAATGGCCTCGGGCAGTTCTACGATTTGCAGGAGGGCGGCGTGCAACCGGTCAAATCCTTCGTCTTCCAAAAGCGCGACTACGCGTGGCTGGAAGAACTCGTGCACGCAGCCGAGGCCGCGGACCGTCCCTCGGCCGCGCTGCCGCTCGATTTGCAAGGCGTCTCCTGCATCGGCTGCGTGTGGTTGATCGAGAAAGTCTTTGCGCAATTGCCCGGCGCGCTCGCGCTGCACATCGATTCCTCGCGAGGCACGCTCGATCTGCGCTGGCGGCCGGGTGCGTTCGATGTCGTCGCCTTCGCCCGCCAACTCCAGTCGTTTGGTTACCTCGTCGGCCCGCGCGTCGCCGGCGAACGGCCCGCCAGCCGCGCGCTGCTCGTCCGCCTCGGCCTGTGCGCGGCGCTGGCGATGAACACCATGCTCTTCACGCTGCCCGGCTATCTGGGCATGGAAGCCGGCGCGCAGTTTGCCGGACTCTTCGCGCGGCTCACGCTCATTCTCGGCACGCTCAGTCTGCTCATCGGCGGCAGCTATTTTTTCACCCGTTCCTGGCGCAGCCTGCAGCAGGGCGTGCTCCATATCGATCTGCCGATCTCGCTCGGCCTGATCGCGGCCTACAGCGGCTCCGTTTATGCGTGGATCAAAGGCGTCGGCGGATTCGTCTATTTCGATTTCGTCTCGGTGTTTGTCTTCCTCATGCTCGGCGGCCGTTGGCTGCAGCAAAAGGCCGTCGCACGGAACCGCAACCTCCTCCTCGCGGCGCCGGGCGGTCCCGCGCCGGTGCGCCGGTTGGAATCCGGAGAAAAGGTCGCGGTGACCGAGATCGCACGTGGCCTGACCTACGCCGTCGAGCCCGGCCAACCCGTCCCCGTTCGCTCCCAACTCCGCTCCGCGGCGGCGACGCTCGGCCTCGAATGGATCAACGGCGAAAGCGACGCGATCACCGCGCCGCGCGGGCGCACCGTTCCCTCCGGCGCGGTCAATTACGGCGCGCAGCCCATCGAACTCGAAGCGCTGGAAGCGTGGCCTGATTCACTCCTCGCGCAGTTGCTCGCCGTCGCGCCCGCTCCGGCGCATCGCCATCGCACGCTGGAGCGTTTCATCCGCGGTTATATTTTCGTCGTGCTCGGTCTTGGCACCGCGGCCTTTGCCGGTTGGTGGCTGGGCACGGGCGACTTCCTCGCGGCGCTGCAGGTTTTCATTTCCATCCTCGTCGTCTCCTGTCCGTGCGCCTCCGGGGTCGCTCTGCCGCTGGCCGATGATCTCGCCGCCGGGGCGCTGCGCAAGGCCGGCGTCTTCCTCCGCGAAGCCAGCCTCTGGCCGCGGCTCGCGAGCGTGCGAAAAATCATCTTCGACAAAACCGGCACGCTCACGCTCGAGACGATGGAGTTGCGCAATCCCGAGTCGCTCGCCGCGCTTGGGCCAGCGGAAAAAGCGCTCCTTCTCGGGATGGTGCAGGACAGCCTGCATCCGGTGAGTTGTTGCCTGCGCGAGCTGCTCCTCGCGGAGGGCGTCATCCCAGCCTCCGCCACCCGGGCCGAAGAAACGCCCGGCGTCGGACTGGAACTCGTGATGGGTCATGACGTCTGGCTGCTCGGGCGCAGTGGCTGGGCGGGCGAAGCCGATGGCGACTGTGTCTTCAGCCGCAACGGGCGGGTTCTGGCCGCTTTCCAATTTGGCGAAAACGTCCGGGCGGATGCGGTCGAAGAGATCGCCGCGCTGCGGGCAAGAGGCGCGGATATCTTCATCCTGAGCGGCGACCGGCCGGCGAAAGTGGCCGCGATGGCCGCGCGTCTCGGCCTGCCGGCCGCACATGGTCACGCCGGGATGACGCCGCAGGAAAAGGCGGATTGGGTGCGGCAGCACGATGCGCACGACACCTTGCTCATCGGCGACGGCGCCAATGACAGCCTCGCTTTCCAAGCCGCGTGGTGCACCGGCACCCCGGCTATCGACCGTGGCCTGCTCGAGCGCCAGGCTGATTTCTTCTTCCTCGGCCGCGGCCTGTCCGGCGTGCGCCGCCTGATGGAGACAGCCACCGCGCGCCGCCGCACCACGCGGCACGTTCTCACTTTTGCCCTGAGCTACAACGCGGTCGCCGTCGCGCTGTGCCTCGCCGGGCACATGACACCCGTGGCTGCGGCCGTGCTCATGCCGCTGAGTTCGCTCGTATCGCTGACGATCGTCTGGGTGGGCCGCCCGCGATGAAGGGAACGACCGGCGGTTGGTCGGTCACGTTGCTCTTCCACTTTCTGGCGTGAGATGAAATGAGTGGGCGCGGCGATTTGCCTTCGCCGCGTCTATGCATCTCGCCCCTCATCGTCCATCGCTCGCCGAGCAAACTGCCGAACTCCTGCGCGATGCTTTGCAGAAAGGGCTTTGGCGGGAACGCATGCCTGGGGAGCGTGAACTGAGCAAACAACTCAATGTCAGCCGCCCCACGTTGCGCCTCGCGCTCGATCAACTTTGCCGCGAGGGCTGGCTGAAGAATGCGCCCGGGCGGCCGCGCATCATCATCCACCGGGCCAAAGGCAGGACCGCGCCGCGCTCGCAGGTCGTGGGATTGTTGACGCCGCTGCCTTTGCAGGAGGTTCCGCCGTTTGCGCTTTGCTGGATGGACAAATTGCGGGAGCTGCTCGCGGCGGCTGGGCTGCAACTCGAAATTCACAGCGGGCGCCGCTGGTATTCGCGCCGCCCGGAGAAAGATCTGGCGGCGCTGACGCACCAGATGCCGGCAGCGGCGTGGGTGCTGTTCGTGGCGAACGAACGCATGCAGCAGTGGTTTGCGGGGAGCGGATTGCCGGGCGTGCTTTCGGGATCGAGTCACGCCGGCGTGGGGCTGCCATCGGTGGATTTGGACTACCGTGCGGTCTGCCGCCACGCGGCGGGGCAATTCCTGCAGCGCGGCCATCGGCGCATTGTGCTCTTCCTGCAAGCGAGCGGCGCGGCGGGCGACCGCGAAAGCGAAGCGGGATTTCTGGAGGCGTTCAACACGGCGGCAGGCTCCGCTGCGACGCCGCTGATCGTCGAGCATGACGGCACGCCCGAGAATATCCGCCACCGCATCGGCGCTCTGCTTGATCAAAAGCTTGCGCCGACGGCTTATCTCGTCGGCCGATCGATGCCGGCGCTGATGGTGGCCAGCGAGCTGATGCGACGCGGCTGGCAACTGCCGCGCGACGCGGCGGTGATCGCGCGTGACAGCGACCATTTTCTCGAATTTGTTTCGCCCGCGCTGGCCCGCTATCGGGCCGATCCCGATGTGCATGCGCGGCGGTTAGCGAAGCTCGTCATCCAGCTCGCGCGCGGGGCCGCGTCGCCCTCGCGCCAGCTCCGGATCATGCCGGAGTTTCTGAAAGGGGAGTCGCTCGGTGAACCTCGCCGTGATTCTTGATGGGGCTTTTCCGACAAAGCGCTGCAGCTCGTGCTTTACAGCGAAAGGCGTTCTGGCGAAGTTCCGGCCCTTTACCCGCTGGGTGGCCAAAGTGCCGCTGTGTTCTCGGTCAACGAAGCACCTGCCGGGCTGCCCGGCTCCTCCATTTCATGAACATGCGTCATTTCTCGATCCCCACCCTCGCCGTGCTCTCCGCTGCACTGCTGGTCGGTGAAGTTTGGGCGGCAAAACCGAAACCGTCGAAACCGCCAAAACCGCAGAAAATCGAAATCGCCGTGGTGCCCGGTGCGTTGCGCTATGCCACGACGCGGTTCGACGTGACGGCTGGCGCTCCGGTGATCCTGACGCTCAAGAATAGCTGCATCATGCCGCACAATCTCGTGCTCGGGATGCCCGGGAAAGCGGACGCGTTGTTTCAGGCGGCGATGGCGCTGGGGGATCGCGGGATGGCGCAGAGCTTCGTGCCGGAGACGCCGGACATGGTGGCGGCGATCCGGATCGTCAATCCCGGCCAGTCCGAGGCGCTCGAACTCGTCGCCCCCGAGGCGCCCGGCGAATATCCCTATCTCTGCACCTATCCGGGGCACGGCACGATCATGCGCGGCATCATGCGGGTGAAAGCGACGGGCGAAAAACTGGAGGCGCCGATCATCGAAAAGATCAACGCGCCCGAGATCGTCAATGCGCTCCGGGAGAGCGGCGTCAGTCCGAAGCCGATGGGCACGCGCGAGCGTCCATTTGTCATGCGGAGTTTTGTGCCGAACCCGAATCTCGGCGACGCAGTCCTCACCCACTACGATCGCGGCTTGCCGGCCAAAGCGTATAGCGTGAGTACGGGCGAGGATGTCGAGGGCAAGGATGTGGCCGCGATTCCCGGCCTGCCCACGGGCATCGCCGTCAGTTTTGGTCCGGAGTTTGCCTATGTCTGGGACTCGACCGAATGCCGTCTGCTCTACGCGTGGACGGGCGGCTTTCTCGACATGACGCCGTACTGGGGAGGCGGGACGGGCGGCGGCCGCCGGTCCAGTGATTATGTGCCGTGGCTGGAAGGAACGCTGATTTACAAAGCGGCCGGCGCGCCGCCGATCGAGACCAGTGGCAAACCGGTGAAGCCGAAGTTTCGCGGCTACCGCGTGCTCAGCGGCAATCCCGAATTCAGCTACGAGCTTGGTGATTTGAAGATTCACGAGCACATCACGCCGACCGATCCCGGCACGTTCATGATTCATTACCGCGTGGAGAATGCGCGCGAGCCGGTGCGCCTGGTTTTCGATCCGGCGATCCGTCCGCAGATTTCCTGCGACCAGGGCGGGTGGAAGGACAACACGCTCGAAATCCCGGTCGATCACTCCGACCACTTCATGCTCCTCGTCCGCTTTCAGCCGGGTGAAACCTTCAAGGTCGATCCGGCGAAGCTGAAGAATGGCAAAGTCTCCGAAGAACCCTGAACCATGCGCATCATATTTTTCGCCCTCCTGTCCGCGGCCCTCGCCGCCGTGTCTGGGCCTGCCAGCGCTGGCCCCGATGACGCCTACATCGTCGAAGAGATCAAGATGCCGAAAGGAATCGCGCCGGAAATTGGCGGCCTGGCCTTCAACTCGAAAGGCGAACTGGTCGTCGTCACGCGCCGTTCGGGAATCCTGATCGGCAAGCCGAGCAAAGATCCGGGAGCTTTTGAATGGCGGGTGTTTTCCGACCAATCGCTGCACGAAGCGCTCGGGGTTTTGGTCGAAAAGGATCATCAGCTTCTCGTCTCGCAGTTCCCGGAACTGACCCGCATTACCGATACCGACGGGGACGGCCTGGCTGATTCCTACGAGACGGTCTGCGACGCGTGGGGCTTGAGTGGCGGGTATCACGAGAATGCGGGGAACATCGTGCCGGACGGCGAGGGGAACTGGTTTCTGAACATTGGAACCGCTTCGTACAACGGCATCACCTTCGACCGGACGCGCGGAAAATATTCGCCGGTCGGTCGCCGCGGACGGAATTTCTCGTCCGTCGAATATCGCGGCTGGGTGGTGAAGGTGAAACCCGACGGGACGATGATTCCGTGGGCCAGCGGCTTTCGGGCAAACAACGGGCTCTGCCGTGGTCCGGATGGGAACCTGTGGGCGACGGACAACCAGGGAGATTACATCCCGACCAGCCCGCTATATCACGTCGAGCAGGGCAAGTTTTATGGGCATCCGTCGTCGCTCGTTTGGGACAAGGAATTCACGCGCGACAATCCGCAGCGCGACCCCCTCAAGGAAGGTAAAGAGAAGCTCGACGCCATGCGGACCAAACCCGCCATCCAGTTTCCTCATGGCACGATGATCAACTCGCCGGGCGATCCGATCTTCGATTTGAGCGGCGGCAAGTTCGGCCCTTTCGCAGGGCAGATGCTGGTGCCGGACGAGAGCGGCCAGCGCATCCTGCGGGTGATGCTGGAAAAAGTCGGCGGCCAGTGGCAGGGCGCCTGCACGTATCTCGTGCACGATGGCGGCCTGCGCGCGGGCAACAACCGCGCCGTCTTCTCGCCCGATGGGACCGCGCTTTATTCCGGGCAGACGATGCGCGGCTGGGGCGGACCGGTGGAGGGTTTGCAACGGATCATTTACACGGGCAAGCCGCTGTTCGAGATTCAGGATATTCGCCTCAAGCCGGACGGCTTTGAACTGACCTTCACCGAACCGGTCGAGCCAACATTTGCCGCGGAAGCGGCGCGTTATCACGTGCAACGCTATTACTATCCGTATTCGCAGCAGTATGGCGCCTCGCAGGCCGAGTTGACCAAGATCGAGCCCACGCAGGCGGCGATCAGCACGGACGGTCGCAAGGTGCGCCTGACGCTCGGCGAGATGAAAGCTGGACGCATTTATCAGCTCGATCTCGTCGGCCTGATCTCCGCCGCGGGCCGTCCGCTGGTCCATCCGACGGTCGCTTATACCGCGAATCAACTCGCGAAGTAAGCGTCCGGATCAGGCGGTGACCGCACGCGCCGGACTGCCTTTGTAATCCGCAGTCGCGGAAGTGAGTCCGCTGGCCAGACAGGCTGGGCACAGCCGCGTCTCGGTATTCGCATGCTCCGTTTCCTCGGCGAGCAGGAAAAGGATGTGGCAGGGATCGTGGAGGCAATTGACGAAACGATTCGTCCGGCGGTCCGTGTGCGCGCAGCGGCCGATGGGCACGAGCGCTTCGTCCACGCGGACGGTCATGCGCTGGTCGAAGACGAAACATTCTCCCAGCCAGTGCGCGTTACCGAACTGCTCCTGGTAGTTGACGATGCCGCCGTGGAGTTGGAAGACATTGGTGAAGCCTTTTTGCCGAAAGAGCGCCGA
>JBBQIZ010000063.1:0-21641 GCA_038325425.1 Chthoniobacterales bacterium | reverse complement strand
GACCAAAATTGTCGAAGAGGAAAAGAAACAGTCAACGGCGTTGCTGACCGAGCAGCAGCGGCTCAAGGCGCTGCTCGACACCACCCCGGTCGTCGCGCCGCCGGTCGATAAAGTCGTCCGCATCCCGAACAGCCGCCCGGTCCCGGAGAATGCCAAACTGGAGCGTTATCTGATCACCGCCGGACAGCTTTTCTACATCGATATGGATGGCGCGAAAAAAGTCGTGCTCCAGGATTTCCAAGCCAACCGCAGCCGCCTCGAACATTCGCGGGTCAAAGCGCCGGACGGCTCGAACAAGACGATCTACGACCAGGAGAAGGTGGCGAAACACTTCGAGCAGCGGAAACTTTCCTACCGCAACTTCGATCTTCGCGTGACGGTCAACAAAACTTCCAACCGCGCCAGCCTGCAGCTCGTCCCGAAAGTCGGCCAGGGCGAGCCGATCGAGGCCGCGGCCCAAATGACTTCGCGTTTCCAGAACGATCTGCGCCAGTTCAAGAGGGGCAACAACGTCGTCTGGTTCCACGTCGCGCGCGACGCCTTCGAGAGCTATCTCCGCGCTCGGGACATTTGCGACACGCAAGGCCTGCCCGCCGGCTGGGAAGCGCTCAACACGCCGGTCTATGCCGAGGGCATCACCGAGTTCGAAGTCAACCGCCTCGAAGAGCCGAAGCCCGCCGATCCGAACGCGATCAACATCGCCCCGCCGAAGAAGAAGCTCGATTAGTCGCGGTCGTAGGGAAGTAGTGACGTTTCCGCCACGGATTTCGCGACCGGTTGAACCCCGCCCGACGTTTTTTCTGGCGAGACTGCTGACCTTTCACTCATGACCACCGCCCGCGCTTCTTCCCTGCTCCACGAATGAACCCGTTCGCATGGACGGTCATCCTGTTGCTCATCGCAGTGAATGCGTTCTACGTCGCGGCCGAGTTTGCCGCCGTGGGCGTCCGGCGCGGACCGGTGCGGCAGCTCGCCAAGGATGGTCATCGGCTCGCCAAGGGCCTGCTTCCCATCCTCGAAGATACGCACCTGCTGGACCGCTACATCGCCGCCTGCCAGATCGGGATTACGCTCTCGTCGCTGGTGCTGGGTGCCTTTGGCCAGGCCACGCTCACTCTCGACTTCGCCCGGCTGCTGCAGGGCTGGACCGGGATGGGTGAAACCGCGGCCATCTCGACCATGGCGACCGCCGTGCTGGTGGTTCTCACCGCCGTGCAGGTGGTTTTCGGCGAGCTCGTTCCAAAGTCTCTTGCGCTTCAATATCCCACCCAGGTGGCGCTCTGGACCTACCTCCCGATGCGCTGGTCGCTGGCGTTCTACTCCTGGTTCATTTTCGTGATGAATGGGAGCGGCCTTTTCCTCGTAAAACTGCTCGGCTTTCCGCCGGGCGCCGGCCACCGGCATATCCATTCTCCCGAGGAAATCGAGATGCTGGTCGCCGAGAGCAGCGATGGGGGCCTCCTCGAGCCCGAGGAAAAGGAACGGCTGCGCCGGGCCCTTCGGCTCGGTCGCCGGACCGCGCGCGAGCTGATGGTGCCGCGCCGGCTGGTGCGGATGATCGATGCCGATCTGCCGACCCGGGACATCGTCCGCATCGTCACCACCAGCCAATACACGCGCCTCCCCGTCTATCGCGGGAGCGTGGACGACATCATCGGCTTTCTGCACACGCGCGATCTGGCGGCCTGCATCGCGGAGGAGCGCCCCATCGTGGTGGAGGAACTCCTGAAGCCACTCCACGCCGTGCCCAGCCTGCTCGAAGTCGAACGCCTCCTGCCCGCGCTGCGGCAGCGGGGCCGCAGGATGGCCTTGGTCCTGGATGAATTCGGCGGCGTGGAAGGAATCGTCACGCTCCAGGATTTGATGGCCGAACTCATCGGCGATGTGGCCGATCAATATGGAACGCTCGAAACACGCCCGGAGCGCGCGGCGGACGGGCGGCTTCGCCTTCCCGGATCGCTCCGGCTCGATGAAGTCTCCGGCTTGACCGGCGTGGAGTGGCGGAGTCCCGACGTGACGACTCTGGGAGGCTACATCATCGCGCAGATCGGCCGCATTCCCAACACCGGCGAGAACGTCACGATCGACGGCCTGGCGATCACCATCGAGCGGGTGGCGAACCATGCCATCGCGGTCGTCCTGATCCCGGCGGGCACCTCTGCAGATCCCGCTTCGGACCACCCGCGCCCCGATGGCGCGAACCTCAGTTAGGCAGTCATGGACATCCTGATCCCCATCCTCGTCATCATCGTTCTGATCCTCCTCAATGGCATCTTTGTCGCGGCGGAGTTTGCCATCATCGGTGCGCCGCGCACGTCCATCGAGCGGCGCGCGACGAAGGGGCAGCGGGCGGCGCGCCTCGTCCATGAGATCCTGCGCGATCCCCGGAAGCAGGATCGTTACATCGCCACCGCGCAACTCGGCATCACTCTCGCCTCGCTCGGGCTGGGCATGTACGGCGAACACGCTCTGGCCGGCTGGATTGCCCACGGCTTGGAATCCTGGGGCACGCCGAGTTGGCTGGCCGCGCACACGCTGGCCAGCATCCTCGCCATCGGCGTGCTCACCTACTTTCACATCGTCGTGGGCGAGATGGTTCCGAAGTCCCTGGCCCTTTCCCATGCCGAGCGCACCGTCCTGTGGATCACGCCGCCGATGCTCCTGCTGAAGCGCCTCACGTATCCGGCCGTCGTGCTCCTGAACGGCACCGGCAATGCCGTGCTGCGGCTTTTCGGCGTCCGCCGCGAACTGACGAGCGGCCAGTATCACACGCCCGAGGAACTGGAAATGATCGTCGAGGAGAGCGAAAAAGGCGGCCTGCTGCGCGCCGTCTCCGGACGGCTGCTGCGGGAGTTGTTCGACTTCGCGGCGCTCAGCGCCGTCGAGGTGATGATCCCCCGCGTGCAGATCGTCGCCCTGCCGCTCGGATCGACCCCGGGCGAATTGCGGCAGTTCATCAAAGAATCCCCGCACACGCGATACCCGGTGAAGGGCGCGGATCTCGATGACATCGCGGGAGTCATTCATGTCAAACGTCTGCTCCAGCTTCTCGAAGAAGATCGCCCGCTCGGCAAAGAGGATGTCCACAGTGCGGCCTTCGTCCCGGAAACAGCCCGGTTGAATTCGGTCCTCCGCGCCATGAACGAAGCCCGGACCGAAGTAGCCATCGTGATGGATGAACACGGAGGCGTCGCGGGCATGCTCACCGCCGCTGATCTCTCCGCCGAAGTAATCGGAGACCTGCGCGAAGCTTCGGAAGCCAGCGCCCCGCCGACCAGCGCCGACGTCTTCCACGTGCCAGGGACGCTGCGCCTGGACGAACTCGGGGAGCGGCTCAGCCGGGAGCTCGCCCACGAGGAAGTGGACACGGTCAGCGGCCTCATTCTCAGCATGCTCAATCGTCCCGCGCGCGTCGGCGACGTCGTGGAATGGAACGGCCTGCGCCTGCAGGTCACCGCCACCCGCAATCGCGGCGTGCGGCAGTGCCTGGTCACGCTCCTCCCGCCCCCACCCGCCGAAGAAGAGTCGGACGACGAATAGCCGCCCGCGCCCCCTCAGCCGCCCATCATTTCTGGCTCAAGACGGACACGCCGCTCCACTCCGGCCCCGGCGGCTGGACCGCGTAGATTTGCGCGCGCCGCAGATACTCCTCGATCAGCCAGTCGTCCGGCTGCAACCGCGCGGCCTGTTCGCAGAGCGCGATCGTCTCCGCAAACTCCCGCCGCCGGTACTGCGCGATCGCTTCCTCGTACAGCCGCAGCCACTCGGGCGGCTCCACGCCGGCCTCCCGCTCGGCCAGCACGGTGAAGACTTCAACCGGCCGCGCGCGCCCCTTGACCCGCAGGAGATCGACGGTGCGCAGCAGGAAGGTGTCGCCGAGCAGTTGCACCACCGGTTCACCGATCAGCAGATCGACGCGAAATTGTTTCGTCGCCCCTTCGAGCCGGGCGGACAGATTGACCGGATCGCCGATCACCGACACCTCCATCTTTTCCTCGCACCCAAGGTTGCCGACGATGGCCTCGCCGCTGTTGATCCCGATCCCAAAGGCCAGTTCCGGCAGGCCGCGCTCCTTCCACTCCGTATTTAAATCGCGCAATGCTTCGCGCATCTCCAGCGCGGCGCGCACGGCGTGCGCGGCATCCGCCCGTTCACCGGCGGAAACGATGCTCCCCCAATGCGCCATCAGTCCGTCGCCGATGAATTTATCGAGCGTCCCGGCATTGCGGAAAACGATGCGCACCATGCGCTGGAAATACTGGTTTAGTTGCGTGACGAGCGCGACGGCATCGGCCGTCTCGGTCAGCGTGGTGAAGCCGCGCAGATCGGAGAACAGCACGGTGATCGAGCGGCGCGCGCCGCCCATCGCGTGGAGCACACTTTCGCGGTTGTCGAGCAGCTCGCGGACGACATCCTTCGAGACGTAACGCTCGAGGGTGCGGCGCGTACGGATCTTTTCCACCTGCTCGGTGATGAACTCGTAAACGAAACACGCGCCGCCGCTCAGATTGAACGCGAGCAAGGGCGCGATGACCGCCGTGTAGCGGTCGAAGTAATTGTAATTCAGGAGCGCCAGCAGGATGGCGAGTCCATTGCCGCCGAACAGCAGGATCACCTGCACCGCCGGTCGGGCGCTAAATTGCGAGATCGCCCAAGCGATCCCGCCGCCGAGCAGCACGAGCAGCAGATCCAACCAGAGCGGCGCTTCGAAAAGAAATGCCCGGTGGAGCAGCGCGTTGATCGCATTGAGGTGCACTTCCGGGCCGGGCATTTTTCCCAGCGGCGTTTCGTGCTCGTCGTGCTGCCAGTTTCCCGAAGGGCCGATGAGGACGATCCGATCGCGGAAATGATCGGCGCCGAAGTTCGCCTCCCAATAGCGCGGCACGAAAAGCTGGTAGGCGGAGATCGGCCGGAAGCCTTGGTGCGGCGGCGCGGTGTAACGAAACAACCAATCCGAATTCGGCGACGGCGGCACCAGATCGCCGCGCCCCGCCGCGGTCACGGCCCGCGCGGCCAGCGACATAAACACCTCGGATTCGGGCGGCGCACGAAAGCCGCCCAAGCCTTCCGCAGTCAGACGAAAGCGCGCCCGGCGGATGCGGGCATCGGCGTCATCCGGCCAGAAATTCACGAAGGCGACGCGCGAATCGAGCGGATGGGTCTGCGGAACCACGGTATCCGCCGGCAGCGAATGCACCCAACTGACGCCGTCCACGAGCGACTCCGGAGATTCAAAATTGCTCCCCAAAACCACGCGGTCCCGATGACGATCGAGCGCCGCGGCAAACTTTGCGTCATTCGCCGTAGACTTCGGAAAAAGCAGATCGAAAACTACGGCGCGCGCCCCGGCGGCGATGAGTTTATCCGTGATCAGCGCGTACACCTCGCGCGACCACGGCCATTGGCGCGACATGAGTGAGAGCGCCTGAAAGTCCGCCCCGTCCCGCGGGACATCGGCGAAGAGCGAATCGAGATCCACGTCTTCGATCGACACGGAGTCGTTGTCGATGCCGACAAACACCAGTTGCGGATCGGGCGCGACGCGCTGCCCGTGTTTGACGAGCGAATCGCGGAAGCGCAATTCCCAGCGCACCAGCCAGCCAAATCCGCGCTGCCCGGCGAGGAGCGCCGTGGCCAGGACCAGCAGCGTGCAGACGAGGCAGATCAGCGCCAATTGATATTTCCGCTGGTGAAGGATGCGCACGGTGCGGACGGTTAACAAATCACCCCGCGTGCGCCCAGCCTGTTTCTGCCGACGCTAGAAATCATCCGCGCGCACCCGCTCCAGCCTTGTTCGTTCGGCGGGTCAACCGTACGCTCCACGCCGTATGAAATCCGTATTCCGGCAAGGCTGCGGCCTCCTAGTTCTCCTCTCGGTCTTCGCCGGCGGCTGCGCCCAGCAGGCGGCCGACAGCGCCTTCACCGTGCAGCGGATTGACTCCGCTCCGCGTGGCGACGGTGTCGTGCGGGTCAAGCTGACGACATCCGGCGACATGGCCGAAGCGGACGAAAGTTTGCTCGTCAATTACGTACGGATCGTCGCCGTGCGCGCCGCCACGCAGCGCCAGCGCCAAGTCGCGGAGCAGCGGGCGAGGGCGGCCTTTCGCCGGATGAACAAGACCAGCGCGATCACCCGGAAGAAGGTCCGCTATCTGGCCGTCGCGACGGAGCGGAGCGCCGCCCCCGGCGCCCACAAATCCGCGCAAAGCGTCATGCTCTGGGACACCCAATCGCAATCCATCGTCGGCAACAATGTCTATGACGTGGAGTCCGCGCCGACCGTCGGCGCAATGGCGCGTTTCGAGACTTACTCCGCGGAATACATCGGCAGCGGGCTGTAACCGCAGCGCCTCAATCGAAGTCCGGCGCGCCCGAAGCCGGCCCCTGGGTCACCGGATTGCGGAACTGGCCGCCGCCGTTGCCCGGCGTCGCGTTGTAGTTGTGATTGGTAGCGTGCACCGCGGTCGCCCCGTTGTTGTTCACGTTCGTGGACCCGCTGATTTCGACGGTGTTGGCGCGGATGTGGATCTGGCTGCCGGACAGATTGACCGTGCCGGAACCGGTGAACGCGACTTTGCCCAGTGAACCCGTTCCGCCGTAGAGCTTGAGGGTATTGACCGCGCTGATCTGCGAACCGGCGTTGACCGTGAGTTGCCCGTTCGTGCCCAGCGCGCCCACCTTGACGACGTCGGCGGCGAGATGCGCCGTGGAGTTCAGGAAGATCTGACCGGAAGGCCCATTGTTCCGGATATCCACGGTGCCACGGTCCGCGACGACCTTGCCGTTGATCAAGATATCGCCTCCCGCCGAGGTCACCTGAACGGTGCCGCCGGGCCCAGGCGCAGCGGCATTGAGGAGCGAAAGCAGCTCTCCAGTGTTGCTGATGCTGATCGCGGTGCCCGCAGTTTTCTGGCTCGTGAGCGCGATCCTTCCTCCCGCCCGGCTCGCTCGATTGCCGACGACCGAGCTCTCCGAAACCTTCACGGCGGCGTTCACGTTGATGGCCGCGTCCGAATTGATCTGCACGTTACCGCCGCGACCGCCGAAGGTCGTCCCGGCCCCATTGATCCCGGTGCTGGCCAGGATTGGCGCATTCACATTCACCGAGTCCGGCGAATTGATGACCAGCGTCCCGACGTCTGCCGCCTCGCCGAGATTGTTGCGCGCGGGCAGGCCCTCCATCGTCGGGACTCCATATTCGCCGGCGCCGGTTCCGAGCGTCACGTCCGTTCCCGGCGCATTGAGGTTCATGACGAACTTGCCCGGAATGGCAGGCGCGGCGACCGGCGGCGCACCGAAGCGGAAATTATCGACGGTAAAAGCGGAATCCACGACCGAATCCCCGACGTCAAAAATGAAGAAACTGACGGTCGCCGCACTGCCCGCCAGCGGGGTCAGATCGAGCGAGAACGGCAGCCAATCGGTGCCACCCTGAAATCCGCCGACGCCCGCCTGAGCGACCGGCGAGAGGACATTCACCGCGGTGCGCAGAGCGTCGCGATCGAGAGACAGCTCAAAGGAGTTGTCGCCGCTGACGATCGTCACCAAAAATTGATCGACGAAGCTTGCGCCTTGGCTGATCTCATCGGTCAGGAATCGGTAATCGAAGTTCAGCGCCTGGCGCTGCCCGCTCGCCACAGCCGGAATGTTCACCGTCCCGACCACCTGCGTGCCCGTGAGATTCGAACCGGAGCCGGAGTCGGTCCCCGCCGTGGAGAAAAGCAGGAAGTCGCTCCCCTCGGTCGGTGTCACCGGGACAGCGCCGGGCAGCATCGTTGCGATCGTGAAATTGCTGCTGATCTGCGCGGAAGTTACCGGTGGGGATCCCGTCGTGACGGTCGTCGACCCTTGCGCCAGGAAGCCGGGTAAGTTTGTCCCCACACTGGTGCCGCCGCCGTCCGCCGATCCGGAGGTGGCCGGTTCGTCTTCGCCGGAGGATCCCGACGAGCCGTCTTTTTGCAGATCCCCGGCGGGCCGGGAGCCGTCCGGGATGAAAGGCGCAGCGGTGCGCGCGAGGTTGAGCACCGTGAGCATGTCGGGCGTGGTGAGGAAAACTTCCGTCCCGCTGCCGAAGATCACGAGATTGGTTGGCTGGAGATCACCGCCTTGCAGCGACTTTTCCTGAATGGCGATCTGGCGGGCGACCTGCGCCATCTGGACTTGCGAGCGCGTGGTGGGCCAGTTGGCATTGTTCACCAGCAGCGAGGTGCGGGCCAGTTGGGCGATGTCGAAATTCACCGACGGTGGGATGGTCAACGCCGTCGGGCTGAGGATGATCATCTCTCCCGGCCCGATGAGGACCGATTCACCGACGCGATTGTTCAGGTAAAGCCGCAGCGTTCCTTCGAGGACCATGACTTTGACGTGCGCGGCGTTCTTCCGGGCCAAGGCCGCTTTGCGCCGTAGTTCGGTCAGGTCAGGCGCGGAATAGCGGCGCTTCGGATTCTGCAACTCGAGCAGGCTTTGCTCGGGCGCCATCAGCACCACATCCGGCGACACGCCCGGCGGATTCCGCGGTTTCCATTTCACCGGCGAATACTCGAGCAGGATGGTCGTGCCGGTGATCGCGGCGGTCACCGCCGCCGTGCGAATCTTCGCGCCACCGACATTCTTCGGCACCTGCAGGAGCATCGTCCCGCGCTCCAGTTCCAGCTCGCGCGTCCCCTGGTTAAAGGAAAAGAGCGTATTCGCGCCCAACCGGGTCAGGGTTTTGTCCTGAAAGAGCAGCTCCGCGCGGCTCTTCAGACCGGTCTTCAGACCGACATCTCCGCGGACCACGTCTTTCACCCCAGCGGGGCGCTCGCCCTTCGTCGGGTCCACGACTTTCACGTCGTTGACGACCGCGGTCACTTCCGCACTTTTCAGCAGGGCGGCTGGGGAAGTCTGGACGCTCGAGAAGACCAAACCGGCGACCAACAAAACTGCGGCTCGGGGGCTGATCGCTGGAAAACTTCCGATTCCGAAAACGGATCTTGCGTGGTGTTTCATGCGTTTGAATCTGGGTGGGCTGCGCCGGAAAACGCCCTGTCGGGGGCGCGCGAAGAGTCGCGAACTAGAAAGTGATGGTCCCGGCGAAGCCGAGGCCTCCGTTGAAAACTTCGTAATCGAAGACGTCACGGTTGGAATTGTTGAACCCGAGCGAGGCGGACACCGACAGGCTGACCCACTTCACGGGTTCCCATCTAAAACTCAGCGCCAGCGTCTGGTTCCAGTCGCCGCGGTCGTTGACGTAATCGAAATACGCTCCGCGGTAAAAGATCTCGGCGGCCAGCGAACGCGTCAGATTCGCGCGGTAACCCGCGAAAATTCCGTGTTCATCGCGCTGCGGAGCGACCGGATCGCTCCAGCCGAACACGCTTGAATAACCCGCGTAGAAGTAGTGCGCCTTGCTGAGTTCGAAGGTCTTCAGCAGGTTCAGGGTGAGCGTCTGATTTTTGAAAAACTCGTCGTGCTCCTGGCCGTCGGTGAGTCGGTTGTAATTGTAGCGCGCGGTCGCCGCGATACCCCACAGCGGGCGGATCACGTAAGTCAGCCCCGCGCCGACGTTCAGACTGTCAAAGTCCAACTCGTCGTACTCCGCATACCGAAACACCGCCTGCCGGATCGTCATTTCCCCATACAGATCGCGTACGATCTGCCGCTGGTAGCTGACACCCGCCTCCGCGACGAAGAAGTAGTCGCTGACGGTGAAGGAGTCCGTCAGCGCCGCGTTATCGGTGTAAAATCCTGAGGTATTCGCAAAGACCGTGAACGGCGTCACTTGTTCGCGCTTCCGGAGAATCACTTGCTGACCGAGATCGGGATCGCCGGGGCTGGAAGGAATTTCGTCGATCACCCCGTCCATCCGCCGACGGGATTCGGCCCGGCTCGATTCGCCAATGCGGAACCGCTGCGCCTGCTCGACCCGCGCGCTGCCCGCCCCTGGCGACTGCGCGGATGCTGAGCTAATGAGCCCGGTCGCTACCGTGACGACGGAGAGTATGATCGCGGGGGTTTTCATCGGCGCACCTTGGTTCAAGCGTTCGTCCCCTACCCCGTCAAGCGCCTAATCCACGCCAAGTCCTGCGAAGTGAAATTTACCGCTTTTGACCTACAAAACCGCCGCGTTCGGACTGACATAAGATCAGCCTGCGGCCGCCTCGCTTCCGCGCTGCCGCAACGTTCAGCCCACCGGACTAGAAGTCCGCATCACGCTTCACGCGCCCGACACCGCACTTACGCCAGCCAAGGTTTGACCACCTTGCCGGCGACATCGGTGAGACGGAAGTCGCGACCCTGGAAGCGATGCGTGAGGCGGAGGTGATCCAGCCCGAAGAGATGGAGCATCGTGGCGTGCAGATCGTTGATGTGGACGGGGTCGCGCGCGATGTTCCAGCCGATCTCGTCGGTCTCGCCATAGGTCAGTCCGCCTTTTAATCCTCCGCCGGCCATCAGGATTGTGAAGGCGGTCGGGTGATGATCACGGCCCGTCACATTTTTGCTGCCACCGCGGTTTTCGCCGAGCGGCGTACGGCCAAATTCCCCCGCAACCACGACCAGCGTTTCGTCGAGCAGCCCGCGTTTTTTGAGATCCTTGATCAGCGCCGCGATCGGCTGATCGGCCATGCCGGAGTTGAAGGCGAGCTCGGCATCGAGATTGGAATGATGATCCCACGAAGCGTGCACGATGTTCACAAAGCGCACGCCGCGTTCGACGAGCCGCCGCGCGAGCAGGCAGTTCGTCGCGTAGTTTTTGTACTGGCCGGGGCCGCCCGCCCGCGAGGCCTTGATTTTCGGCTCCTCGCGATCGATCCCGTACATGTCCAGCGTCTCGCGCGATTCGCCGGAAAGATCGATCAATTCCGGCGCCGCGCTCTGCATGCGGAAGGCGAGTTCGTAGGCGGAAATGCGCGACGCAATTTCCGGGTCGCGCACCTGCTCGAAGCGCGCTTGGTTGAGCTGCGCGAGCACGTCGAGGCCTTTGCGCTGCAACTCGATCGGCAGCCCGTCGGGATTGCGCAGGTTCAGCACCGGGTCGCCCTGATTGCGAAACGGCACGCCGGCATACACGCTCGGCAGAAAGCCCGACTGCCAGAGCGATGTGCCCGCACTCGTCCCACGCCCGGCGGTGAGCACGACGTAGCCGGGCAGATCGCGCGACTCGCTGCCGAGGCCGTAGTTCAGCCACGCGCCCATCGACGGCAGGCCGAAGGTCGAGCGCCCGCAGGTCAGCACGAGCTGCGCGGGGTGGTGGTTGAATTGATCGGTGTGCATCGAGCGCACCATCAGCAGGTCGTCGGCGCAGGTCGCGAGATGCGGCAGCAGATCGCTGAAGACCATGCCGCTCTGCCCGTGCGCCGCAAACTTCCGCGGCGAGCCCATGAGCACCGCCGACTCCTTTTTGATGAACGCGAAGCGCACGTTCTTCGTCATCGATTCGGGCAGAGGCTGGCCGTTGAGTTCATTGAGCTTCGGCTTCGGATCGAAGAGATCGAGCTGGCTCGGCGCACCCTCCATGAAAATGAAAATGCAGTTCTTGGCTTTCGGCGCGAAGTGCGGCGCTTTCGGCCGCAACGGATCGGTCTCCGCGGGCGCCGCGAAAAGCTGGTCCTGATTCAGGAGCGACCCGAGCGCGAGCATGCCGAGGCCGTTCGCGGTGGTGGTGAAAAAATCGCGCCGCGTGAGATGGACGGCTTGTTCGAGGGGGTTCATGGCGTCATTCGCGGGTGATGAATTCGTCGGTGTTGAGCAGGATGCGCGCGGTAGTCGTCCACGCCGCAGCCTCGGCGGGCATCTCCGCCGCGCCGGAAATCTTCTTCGCCGCCTCTTCGTGCGAGGCGTAGTAGGCCCGCGCTTCCTGCAGCAGGCCGAGCAACGCCGCAGCCTCCGCGGGTTGCGGCTCACGCCCGAGGCAGAGGCGGAAGGCGTGCACGAGACGCGCACGATCATCAGGCGACGCTTCGGTCAAGACACGGCGCGTGAGCGCCCGGGCCGCTTCGCTGAAAGTCGATGCGTTCAACGTGGTCAGTGCCTGCAGCGGCGTATTCGAGACCGTGCGGCGGATGCTGGCCACGTTGGCGTCCGGACAATCGAAGGCCATGAGATCGGGATACGGCGAGGTGCGTTTGAAAAAGGTGTACATGCCGCGCCGCTGGCGGTCGTCGCCCTTGCTCTCATTCCATTTGAAGTTGTTGGCGTAGCTGAGCGTCGCGATCTCCGGCGGCATCGGTGGGAAAACACTCGGCCCGCCAACTTTCGTCGAAAGCAGGCCGCTCGCCGCGAGGTGTAAATCGCGCACGATCTCGCCTTCCACGCGCAACCGATTCTGCCGCGCGAGCAGCGTGTTGCGCGGGTCGATCTCATTGAGTTCGGGGCGCACTTCCGAGCGCTGGCGATAGGCCGCGGAGTTGACGATCAGTCGGATCATTTCCTTGCGGCTCCAGCCGCGATCCACGAACTCGCTGGCCAGCCAGTCGAGCAATTCCGGGTGCGTCGGCTTTTCCCCGCGCACGCCGAAATCGTCCGGCGTGCGCACGATGCCTTCGCCGAAAAGCCGCATCCAGATTTGGTTCACGATCACGCGGGCGGTCAGCGGGTTCTCCCGGCTGACCAGCCAGCGCGCGAGATCGAGCCGGTCAGGCTTGCTGCCATTGCGCGCCCCGATCGGCGGCAGAATCGCCGGCGTGCCCGGCTGCACGGGATCGGCGGGCGAAAGAAATTCGCCGCGATGCAGCACCCGCGTCTGGCGCGGCTGCGCACGCTGTTTCAGCACGCGCACGTCCATGACCGGCGGTTTCGGTCCACTCGCTTCGACCGCGGCCAATTCTGTGGCAGCCGCGGAAGCCGCGGGATCAAAGCGCCCAAGCCACTCGACGACCTGCTCGCGTTGTTCGTTTGTCCATTTTTCCGCGCCGGTCGCGATCAACCGCTTCAGCTCCGCGGGGACGACGCTCTCCTCGGTTTCTCCGACGATCGCGACGAGACGAAACCGCCCGATGGTGTGACTTTTCCCGTAGTCCTGCCGCAGTGTGATCGTCACACGCGGCGTCTCCGCGCCGTCGAGGGGACGCACCAGTTGGAAAGTTGCCTGATGCGCCTTGCCGGCCTGCCCGCTGATTCCCCAGCCCGTCTCGGCACGTCCATCGACGGCCGCGGCCACCGGGAAATTGGCCTGTGCAAAGTCGGTTTTTGGAGAATGGAATTCCAGGCTCTCCCCGCCCGGCGTTTTCACCACAAATTCCGAGAGTACGAAATTCCCGCTGCCACTGCGGCCCGGGCCTTTGCCCGGCAGCGAATCATCCGGCAACACCTCCAAACGCCACGCGCTGACGAGGCCAGCCGGAAGATTGACCTGGACGGTGTAAGTGTCCTTATCCGGAGAAGGACCGCCAGCCAGCCACGAACCATCGTCGAGTTTTGTGAAAGGCGTTTTCCCGGCGCTCGTGAGCGCCGCGATCTCCAGCGGTTTCGCCTCACCTTTGCCACCACGGAGCGCCACGAACCGCGCCGCCGTGTCCTTTTCCCAAGCGGGCAAATTCTCCGCGAGTGGCTCGCGCGCTTTGGCCAGCTTGGTTTGCAGCGTGCGCAGCTTCGCGAGGTGGATGGTATTTTTTGTCTCGAACTCTGCGAGCGCAGCGGCCGATGTCCCGACGTTGCCCATCGCTTCGTCGGCATTGTTGAAGAACGAAAAGAGCCCGTAGTACTCGGCGTGCGTGAGTTGGTCGTATTTGTGGGTGTGGCAGCGGGCGCAGCTCACGGTGTGCGCGAGCCAGACCGCACCGGTGGTTTCGGTGCGGTCGAAGACGGCCTCAACGCGATATTGCTCCTGATCCACGCCGCCTTCGCGATTGGTCAGCGTCTGGCGATGAAAGGCGGTCGCAAGAATCTGTTCGGGCGTCGCGTCGGACAGGAGGTCGCCGGCGAGTTGCTCGATGGTGAATTGATCGAAAGGCTGATCGCGATTGATGGCGTCGATCACCCAGTCGCGATAGCGCCATGCATCGGGCCGGGCGCTGTCTTTTTCATAACCATCGCTGTCCGCATAACGCGCCTGATCAAGCCAGTGCCGGCCCCAGCGTTCACCGAAATGCGGCGAGGCGAGCAACCGATCGACGAGCTTGGGATAAGCATCCGGCGCGGAGTCGGCGCGGAAGGCGTCCACGTCCTCGGGCTTCGGCGGCAGACCGAGCAGGTCGTAGGAAAGGCGTTTGATCAGCGTCGGGCGATCCGCATCGGGCGCAGGTGTGATCTTCTTTTTCGCAAGCGTCGCACGGACGAAAGCATCCACCGGATGATCACCACCAACCGGAACAACTGGCCGCATAATCGGGCGATACGCCCAATGGACTCCCCACTCCGCGCCACTGGCGACCCAATTTTTCAAAAGCTCGATCTCCCGTATCGTGGGTCGCTTGGACTTCTTTTTCGGCGGCATGATGTCGTCCGCCTCCGTGGTGATGAGCCGCGCGATCAATTCACTTTCCTCGACTTTGCTCGGCACCACACCGTGCGCGCCGCTTTCGAGTTCCTTCAGCGCGCCCGCCCGCGTGGTCAGGGTCAGCCCGCCTTTCGCTTTATCCGGCCCGTGACACTCCAGGCAGTGCTCGGCAAAGATCGGCTGAATGTCGCGTTGGAAGTCGATTTCTTCCGCCCCGACCCAGGCCGGAAGGAGGAGTGCGCTGAGGGGGATGACGAGCGGAGCACGCATGGTTGCCGAGTAGTGCAATCACCGGAAGAAGCAAGCATTAGGGCGAATTTACCGAAGGCGCCGACTGCCAATTCGGCGGCGACCCCTGGCTAAACCGCTCGCGGCACCTCGTGATACTCGAGCGCCCATTCACGCATAAATCGAACGCGCTTCGGGCGGATGCGGTAGATGATCAACTCGGGATTTTCGGGGGTTCCGAGATAGCGGCGGAGCAGCGGATTGCTCTCCCAGATTTCCTGGATCAACGCCGCCTCGGTGAGGATTTCGGCCACGCCGGTGATGCGCACCTGATCGTGCTGCTCGTCGAGGTAACAGAGTTCGACGTTTGGATTCGCCGCGATCTCGTGCGTCTTGCCGTAGCTGCGCAGGTTCGCGACGTAGATGGTGAAGTCTTCATCGACGCGCACCGGCGAGACGGGGCGCACCCGCGGCTGATCACCATCGATCGTGGCGAGTTGAGGAAACCTCGCGCGCGCAATGACGCCGCGTGCGAGCGCGGGAAGTTCCGCCGGCGCAATCGACTTCGGAGCAGGCCCGGGCACGGGGACGAAACGGCAAACGTTACGCTGGAGCCTGGGTCAGACCGCCCGGATAATCCGGCGCAATCGTCGTGCCTTCTTCGCGCTTCAACGGTGGCGGCTCGCTCGGCGTGGACCGCGACTTCGGCAAGGACGGCGGCGTCCGCATGGTGCCGGTTTCGATGATCTCGCGGATCTGTTTACCGTCGAGCGTCTCGTATTCCAGCAAGGCCTTGGCGATGGCTTCGAGTTTGTCGCGGTTTTCGGTGAGGAGTTTCACGGCGCGGGTGTAAGCATCGTCGCAGAGTTTGCGCACCTCATTGTCGATCTCCTGCGCAGTCGCTTCGCTGTATTCGCGGCCCTGGCCGAGGTTGCTGCCGAGAAAGACGTAGTCCTCGTTTTTGCCATACTCGACCATGCCCATCTTCTCGCTCATGCCCCATTCGCAGACCATCTTGCGGGCAATGTTCGTCGCCTGACCGATGTCACCGCGGGCGCCGTTGGTCACGTCACCGAAGATCAATTCTTCCGCCACGCGCCCGCCCATGATGACCACGAGCCGGTCGAGCAGTTCGTTTTTGCGATGGGTGTATTTGTCCTCGGTCGGGAGATACATCGTCGAGCCGAGCGACGGCCCGCGCGGGATGATCGTGACCTTGTGGAGCGGGTCCATGTTCTTGACCAACTCGCAGAGCAGCGCGTGGCCGGCTTCGTGATAGGCGGTGTTTTCCTTTTCCTTGTCGCTCATCGCGAGGCTGCGGCGTTCCTTGCCCCAGCGCACTTTGTCGCGGGCCTCCTCGAGTTCGGGCAGCGTAATCGCCTTGAGCCCCCGGCGGGCGGCGAGCAGGGCGGCTTCGTTGATAATGTTCGCCAGTTCCGCTCCGGAAAAGCCGGGCGTCCCGCGGGCCACAACTCCCATATCCACGTCCTCGGCGAGCTTCACCTTCTTGGCGTGAACGCGCAGGATTTCCTCGCGGCCTTTTACGTCGGGCAGCGAAACGGTGACCTGGCGATCGAAACGACCGGGACGCAAGAGCGCGGGATCGAGCACGTCGGGCCGGTTGGTCGCCGCGATGATGATCACGCCTTCCTGGGTATCGAAGCCGTCCATCTCGACAAGCAGCGCATTCAAAGTCTGTTCGCGTTCATCGTGACCACCGCCCATGCCGTGGCCGCGATGGCGGCCGACGGCGTCGATTTCGTCGATGAAGATCAAGCAGGGCGCGGACTTTTTGCCCTGCTCGAACATGTCGCGGACGCGGCTCGCGCCGACGCCGACGAACATTTCGACAAAGTCCGAACCGCTGATCGAGAAGAACGGTACATCCGCTTCGCCAGCGATCGCCCGGGCGAGCAGCGTCTTGCCGGTGCCGGGCGAACCGACCATGAGCACGCCCTTGGGAATGCGGCCGCCGAGCTTCTGAAATTTCTTCGGATCGCGGAGGAACTCCACGATTTCGGTCACTTCTTCCTTCGCTTCTTCCACGCCAGCCACGTCTTTGAAGGTGATCTTGTTTTTGTCGCGGGCCAGCATCCGGGCTTTGGATTTGCCAAAGTTGAGTGCGCCCTTCCCAGCCATGCGGATCTGCTGGCGGAAGAAAAAGTAAAGGATGAGCAGGAACAGCAGGATCGGCGTCATGCCGAGCAGGGCAGAAGCCAGGTAATTGTTCTCGGATTTCGGGCTGACGATGACGCCGAAGTCATTCTCCAAGGTCGACTTCAAATACTGGTCGTACTGAAGATTGACCTGCGCCTTGACCTGCGAATCGGGCGGGGTCAGCAGATGCCCCTTCAAGAAATCTGTGGTCGAGCCGGGCTCGGTGATAAGTTCGAGTCCCTTTTTCTTGTCGATCTCGTCCCGCTTGAGCATTTCGAGAAAGACCGGGTAGGAGACTTCCTTTACGTTGCCCATCGGCCCGCCTTTGAAGACGTAAGCCGCGCCGAAGAGCGCAATGGCAATCGAGAGTAGGACGAGCCCCTTCCAGTTGAAGTTGGGTTCGGCGGGGCCGCCGCCGTTGGGAGGGCGGTTGCCTTTAGGTGAGCGAGGTTCGGGCTGTGCCATGAGTGTGTTTTGGGTTTCCGGGCGAGAGCGGAGCAACGTAACAGAACGAATCAACGAGCGCAACGGATGGCACCGGGACCAAAAACCTAGGGCGTATCGACATTTGGTCAACCGGGTTATAGTTTTTCCGGCCCCACTGCGGTCGCCATCCACGCCCCGTCCATCATCCATGAGCAATCCCAACACCGGATACACCAGAAAATTGAGCGAGCGCCCCCGCGGCCTGCCCATTTTCCAGCGCGTCCGCCGCCTTGTGGACAATGTCAGCCGCCGTGTCCTGCATAAGCCCCGGACGGTCACCGAGAGCCCGAACCTGCTTCCGCTGCTCATCCAGGTGCTGGCCGCTTTTTCCAAAGCGAACGGCGAGGTGCTCGAGGAGGAGATCGACTCTTCGCTCGGTTTCCTCCGTTACGATTATCCGGAGGCCGTCTATTCGGAGCTGCGCAAACTTTTCCGGCAGGCGCTGAACGAACACCAGGATCTGGGCGAGATGGCGCAAAAACTCGCCGCGGAACTAAGCACGGAGCGCAAGGTGATGCTCGGTGTGCAACTCTACGATTTGATCTCCAAGGCCGGCATGGAGCAGCAGCAGGTGGTCACGTTTTACGGTTTCATGACGCAGCTCGGCATGGCCGCGCAAGCCATCGACATCGTCTATCAACTCAACGCCGCCGAGGAGTCCGACAAAAACATCTACCAGCAAGGGCAGTCGCCGTTAGAATCGCTGACCTTTGGCACGAACGGCCAGTCGGACGTGAAATTGAAAGGTCTGTCGGGCAATGAGCGCCTCGTCGCGTTCCGCTATCACGATCTCATTTTGCTCAAAAACCAGAGCTCGAAAGGCATCGTGGTACGCGGGCGTCCGCTCGGGCCGGGGTCGTTTTGCCGCGTTTATTCCGGGCAGCGCATCGTGCTTGGCGAGCAGGTGCTGACCTATCAGGACCTCGCGTATTACTTCAACGCGAAGAAAAACGTCTCACTCGCGCACATCTTTCTGACGATCGACAACCGCGACGAGGTGCAGCTCGAAAAGGAGCGGACACGCGAGTCGTCGCTCGAAGTGCGCTTCGGGTTGAAGGTGCAGGTCAAGGCGCTCAAGGACGTGGATGCGCTGCTCAGCGGCGTCGCCCTCCGCGCCGGGGTCAGCGTCGAGGCGACGCTGGACGACAAGATCATCTTTCACAACGACTCCGAACTCCCGCTCAGCGATCTGCGCCGGCGCGCCCGCGCCCTCGGCGGACGCTTCCAGCTCAAGGCCTACAAATCTAGCTATCTGGTCTCAAATAACCCGTCGCTGCTCGACACCGACGACATCCTGCTCTCGCCCGGGACGAGCGGCGACGTGCTGCTCAAGATCCTTTGCGACTACGAAAATCGCGTCGGCAAACTCGAAGTCCTCCACGCCGACCGCCCGATCCTCGTCGGCGACGTCCCAGTGCGGCAGACCGCGGATTTAAAAGACGGTGACACCATCCGCATCGACACCGGCCAGGTGCTGCGCTGCAACTTCAGCGAGCGCCTCATCGAGGAAGAGCGGAACATCATTTCCTCTGTCGAAGTGCGCGACGTCACGCATCGTTTTGGGAAACGCGACATCGGCCTCGACAGCATTTCCTTCAATGTCATGCGCGGCGAAATGGTCTGCGTGATGGGCGCGAGCGGGTCCGGCAAATCCACGCTCTTGAAAGCCATGGCCGGCCAACTCCAGCCGGGCCAAGGGGAGATCCTCCTCAACGGCCAGTCGCTCTACGCCGACGTCGAACACCTCAAACGGTTCGTCAGCTATATCCCGCAGGACGACGCCTTCGACGATCATCTCACGATTCAGGAAAACATGAGCTTCGCCGCGGCGATCCGTTCGCCGCACCTTTCGCGGCGGGACCGCGGACGACGGATCGAGGGTAAACTCACCGAACTCGGCCTCAGCGAACGGCGCGACAACATCGTCGGCAGCGCGGTGAAAAAGACGCTCTCCGGGGGCGAACGCAAACGGCTGAACATCGGTCTCGACATGGTTTCGAGCGCGGACGTTTTCCTCTTCGACGAACCCACCAGCGGCCTCAGCTCGAAGGACAGCGAGCACGTCATCGACATCATCCGTTCGATGGCGCACAACAAAATCATCCTCGTCACGCTCCACCAGCCGACGAGCAAGCTCTTCCAGATGTTCTCGAAGGCACTGCTGCTCGACAAAGGCGGGCGCATGGTTTTCTACGGGACGCCGAGCGAGATGCTCGCCTACTTCGCCGCCGCGGAGCACGAGCAGCACTTCGGCACCGAACTCGGCGGCTGCCCGGCCTGCGGCACGACGCGACCGGAATTCATTTTCGACGTCCTCGAGACGCCGCTCCGCGATCTCAGCGGCGACGTGATCTACGAGGAGAATTCGCAGGGCCAGCTCGTGCCCGCCCGCCGCTTCTCGCCCGACTACTGGCGCGACAAATACGAAAGCTTCCGCCTGCTCCAGGACATGAAGCAGGTCAACCTGCGCAAACAGCCGCCCGCGCCCATCCCGCCCCCCGATCTGCTTGGCCGGCGCGAGCCAATCCGCTGGCACGACGAATGGACGCAGTTTCGCACCCTGCTCCGCCGCGCCTTCATGTCGAAGGTCCGCAACCGCGGGAACCTTTTCATCACGCTACTGGTCGCACCCGCGCTCGCGGGCCTCATCGGCTGGGCGCTCTATTACAACGACGATCCGTCGGTCAAATACGACTTCGCGAGCGCCTTTCACATCCCGACTTACATCTTCATCAGTCTCCTCGTGGCCATGTTCCTCGCGCTGGTGAACAGCGTGGACGACATCATCCGCGACCGCGTGGTGCTGCACCGCGAGCGCAATCTCGATGTGCGGTTGCCGTATTACATCTTCTCGAAATTCGTCACCCTCGCCCTCTTCACCGCCGTGCAATGCGCGCTCTTCGTGCTCGTGGGCAACAAGATCCTGCAAATCCGCGGGATGTTTTGGGACTACTTCTTTTTCATGTTCATCACCGCCGCAAGTGGGACCAGCCTCGGCCTGCTGATTTCCTCGCTCGTCGCGGACGCGAAGACCGCGGCGAACTTCGTGCCACTCGTGCTGATCCCGCAGCTCATCTTTGGCGGGGCGCTGATCAAGTACGAGGAAATGAATCGCGACCTCGACATGATCTACACCTTCAACCGCTGGCTCAGCCGCCATCCCGAGATGATGGCCGCAGGCACGCGGGACGACGCCTCGCTGCGGGTGCCGGTGATCAGCCGTTTTGTGGCCACCCATTACAGCTACGAAGCGCTCGTCGTCGCCCAGGCCAAGCTCAACCCGCTCGCCATCCGGCAGGAAAAACTGCAGAAGCAGATGGATGCGCTCGTGGCCAATCGCGAACGCTCCGAAGCCGAAGCCGCCCGATTGGAAGACCTGAAGGACACCCTCGCCCTGCTCAGCGGCTTGGAGGCGGCCAATGTCCGCGAGATCGAAAAGCGGCTCGCTCGAATCGATCAAGTGATCGGCGGGCAACCGCTGGACATCAGCGGACTCCGCGGACGGCCGAAGGGCCTGACCGCCGACCGCCTGTTCACTAACCAGAAAGTTTCCGATCTCGTCGCCAAAGCCGAAACCGAGCAGAACGACTACCGGCGCCAGCAGGCGATCAACGTGTTTTTCAGCCCGGAGAAGCACTACGACCTCCATCTTTTCGGCCATCATCGGATGATCAAAATGAGTGTGTATCTTTACAGTACGGTCATCCTCGTCGGCTCGTCGCTGCTGCTCCTCGGACTGCTGCATTTCGTTCTGCGCCGGCAACTTCGCACCAAGGGCACTTGACCACCGTCCCGAGCGGGGCAGTTCGAGAACCCCATCCTTCGAGCGCGTAAAAGCGGCATTCCAGTTACCACCGGCGCGCCTCTCGCGACCTCTTCGGCCTGTGATCGAGCCCGCAACACCAGCGGTCCCGCCGGCTGAAACCGTGCTGGATGGACCGAGACGGATTTTCCTCCTTGCTTTGGCGCTCGGCCTCGGAGTTGCGCTGTCGCTCGTGGCGGGCCAGGACGACGAACCTTTCCCTTGACCACCCCCCAGCCAAGCTTCTAATTTTTTGGCCGTGATACGGGCTGTGGCTCAGCTTGGTAGAGCGCTTCGTTCGGGACGAAGAGGCCGCGGGTTCGAATCCCGCCAGCCCGACCACCTCTGCCACAGAGGAACGAGGGGAGAGTCTTGGAAGCGTCATCAATAACTCAAGTGACCCCATTAAGTGACCCGCATGAAAACTACTTCCCTCACATCCTTCCTCAAGCCGATTGCCACCTGCCTCTATCGCCACAGCGGCAACCTCAATTACTACGCCGTCAAGAAAGTCGCCGGCAAGAAAGTCCGGCATCCACTGTGGACCATCGA
>JBBQIZ010000062.1:0-21678 GCA_038325425.1 Chthoniobacterales bacterium | reverse complement strand
CCCCAGTCGTCGGCGAAAGCGAAGAGGATGTTGGGGCGTTTGGTTTCGGCTGCCGCCACCCGCGCGGTGATGGAGAGCGTGGCGAGTGCGAGGAGCAGGAGAAGGGTCGGGCGGAGGGGCATGGGAAAGACGGGTTGAAGGAAAATGGGCCGCTGCAGGATGATTTCTGTGCTGGGAAGATTGCGAGAGAAATGGACCGCAGTCGCGTCGTGGCGACGGGCCCGCGAGGAGGTCGAGCTGACTAAGGAGGGAGGAGTGAAGCGTCCTCCCAAACAACCGTGGGCGGTGGCCGAAACGGCGGAAAGGTAAGAGAGGAGGGGGAACTCACGAGCGAATTGCTTTCCACAACCCGAGAGGCGGCAAGAAGTTTCATGTCGGCCGTCAAATTACGCCTCCGGTCCGCCACTGACGCCGTCGCAGAGTCCCTCGATCGTGGAAATTCGTGAGCCTGATCAGATTTCTTCGATCCGGCCGCAGTTCGCGTGATAAAAAATTTGCATCGCTGGCAAAATCGAATACAACTTGCCCGACGCCGACGAAAGCGCTTTTGGGAACCCCCTTAGCAGGCCGATAGCCAGTTTTCGTCGGCGCTTCTTTTTGCGGTGAAAGGGAGCGCTTCAGCGGAAGCTATTGCGAGCGTCCAAGTCCGGCTTTTGCGAGCCCGGCAGTCAGTGCGGCAAAAGATTTCTCGGCCGCTGCCTGCGGATCGTAACCGGGTTGCTTGAAGATCATCCCGCTCACTTCGACGACGACGTCCCCACGATAGCCGAGCTTCTGGAGTTGCCCGAACAGCGCGCCGTAATCGGTCGTGCCTTCGCCGGGAAGCTGGAACTCGACTTTGCCTTCCGCGTTCATCCGGCCATCTTTGACGTGGATGAAAACCGTGTGGGGAATCAGGGCGGCGAGCGTGCTGTCGAGCGGGAGACCCTGGAGTTGGAAGTGGCTAAAGTCGTAGGCGAGCCGGATCGCGGGGCTGTCCACGGCGCGCATCAGCCAGAGCAGTCGCTCGGGATTTTGCACCGCGCTCATGATGTGCGCCTTGATTGCGATCACCGCCTTCGCCGCCGCGGCCGTCTCCGCCCACGCGCGCAACTGCGTCGCCATTTTTTCTTTCACCTGCTCCCATTCGGCGGGTTTGCCGCCGAGCACGGTTTCGATCGGCGGCGGCGAGTCGGGCGAGAGGTCATGGGCGAGCTGCGCGGCTGCTTTGATGCGTTCCAGTTGCTGCGCATGTTTGGCGTCGTCGGCGAGCAGCGTGAAATTTTCCATCAAGCCGGAGACGCGCAGTTTCCGCGAATGGATCGTTTCCCGCAGACGCTGGCGATCGGCCGGGGCGAGCAGCTTCGGTTCGGTCGGATAACCTTCCAGCAGGCACAACTCGACGTTGCCGTAGCCGATCTCGGCGCAGGCTTTCAGCGCTTCCTCGAGCGGCAGCGACTTCATGCCGTAGAGGCTGAAGCCGAGGCCGAAGCTGGCGCGCGGCTTATCCTGGGCGGAGAGGGTTTGGCTAAAGACGGCGAGGCCGGCGACGGCGAGGGTGCGGCGCAGAAAAATACGACGGGGGAGCGTGTGCATGGCTGTGAGGTAGCAGGCGTCCGGCGCGCGGCCAAGCGAGCATCGCACTCGGCGGACGCCGGGGGAGATTATCGAATCAAAGCGCGATCGTCCGCTGCCCCGCCGCCGCCCGGTCGCCGGCTTCGAGGTTGGCAATCGTGGGACCGTCGGGCTTTTCGCGGCCGATTTTCACGGTGTATTTGCCGGCGGCATAAACGCGCGGCTGAAAGCGGTCCCCCTGCACCCGCACGGTGTAAAGGATGTCGCCGGTGGCTTCCGCGATGACTTGCACGACCGGATTCTGCGCGCCGGTGAAGATCAACTCGGGCAGATGACCGAGGATCTTGCGACCGTCGTTCGCATCCATCGCGACGGTGATCGGCCAGCCGGGGAACTGTGCTTTGTCGCCCTGCTTCGCATCGGAAAAACGCGGCCAGCATTCGAACGTGATGGTGCGTTTCTTTTTGTCGAACTTCGCGATGCCGTAGCCGTCGGCGCGTTGCTTCTCGTCGTTGATGTCCGGGGGGTTGGCGTAGGCCAGCATCGAGATTTTGTTGCCAAGGCCGTCCTTGAAATCGCCGGTCCACGGCAGCGGGCTGCCGGGCACGGGATTTGGACCAGGCTTTTCGTCGAGCGGATGCCACCAGCGGCCGTAGATCGTGTTCACGAGCGCCGGGCTGGTGAAGCCGTAGGGCGCGTCGCCGAATTCTTCGATGCCGTTTTTCACCACGACCGCGAGATGCTGATCGCCGCAGAGATGCACGGCCCAGGCGCGGCGGACTTCTTCGAGCGCCCGGTTGCGCGGCGTCTGCGGCCAGCCGTTGCAATCGAGGTCGGCGAGGAGGCGGTCGGCATCCTTGCCGTGTAGATGGACGGCGCCGCAGAACGCGGTCTGCGAGAGCACCGCTTTCATTACGGAGCCCGTCCAATCCTGACCCCACGCGCGCAGGAATTTTTCCTGCCGCTCACCGAGTAATTGCAGGCCCGGCAGATCGATGGATTTTGGATCGTAGTTGGGATCGTTGATGTGATCGGGGCGCGGCCCCATTTGCGGGATTTTGCCTTCGGGACCGGACTTGAATTTACGGTCTTCGAGAATGGCGAAGTCCACGCCGCCGACGCGCAGGCTGGTGAAATAGACGGTGATCCCGCGCTCGACCGCCGGCGGATCGGCCGGGTCGGGCAAATGCCACGATTGCTGGCGCTGCACCTGATTCACGTATTCGACGGGATAGAAGTAGCCGCCGTCCGCGTTGTCTTTGCGCAGCGAAAGTTTGCCGTTCTCGCCCCACAGATTCGGGTGGCCCACGTCGTGATCGTCGGGAATCGCAATCGTCGGCCGGTCACGCATCAGCTCACGGAATTGCAGGCCAAACTCGATCCATCCGGCGGTGTGTTCGGTGTGACGGTAAGTCTGGTCGCCGGCGAAGAAGAGCAGATCGGGATTCTGAGCCTTGAGGTTCTCGATGATCTCCGGACGCTGCCCGGTCGTGCGGCTGGAATTGCACGACATGTTCGCGACCACGATCACGTCCTTGTCCGCCGGATCGCGCCGGATCAGCCCTTCGAACATCGCCTGCTCGCCGTGCCGCACGCGATACGGCACGTCTTTCGTCGCGTCCCATTTTTCGATGCGGAAATGTGCGCTCCAGCCCGGCATGCTGAGTGGCACTTTCGCGGCCTCGGTCCAAGTCCCTTCGCGCTGAAATTCCAGCCGCGCCTCGCGTGCTTCGCCGGGCTTCAGCGGATAAAGCTGCGCGGTCAGCTTCAGCACGCCGCGATCCTGCGTGTAGAGCGCGAAGGCCACCACGTCCTCGCGCGGCACGTCCATTGACGGCGGCGCGGACGGTCCCCGGCCGGGTTTTTTCGTCCACCACTCGCCGACGGCGAGGGAATCGAGGTTGGGGAACTGCGCACCGAAAGGCTGGGCGGAAGTCGCTTCCACCGCACGGAGCAGCGTGGGCGAAGTGCTCCAGCCGAGCAGGGCGGCGAGCTTGAGGAAGAGGCGGCGGGAGACGGGCATGCGTGGGAGGTAGGGGGTTGGTCAGACGTGATTCGACCACAGGGCCGCGCTCGCCAGCGACGCCCCGGCGACGAGGAACGTGCGGCGATCGAGAGGCCGTCCGGTGAGGATGGGATAAGTCGGAGGATTCATCGTGAGGCGTCGCTCAGTCCACCAGCGTCGGCGCCCAGAGTGCGCCTTCCTTGACGATCTCCGGAGTTTTGCCGTCGGCGGGAAAGGTCGATTTTGCCGCGGCGCGGAGTTGCGCGGAAAGTTCGGCGACGGTCGCGGCGTGTTCGGGTTTTTCCGCGAGATTGGTCATCTCCTTCGGGTCGGCGTCGTGATCGTAAAGCTGGCGGCCCTGCGCGCCTTCATCCCACTCGGTGTAGCGCCAGCGCGCGGTGCGGAGGCTGTAGCCGAAAAAGCGGTTGCCCCTGTCGGCGACGGCCGCGGCTGCGCCTTGCCGGTTGAAATTGCCGCCGCGCACCACCTGGGTCAGCGCCCAGCCGCGTCCGGTGGCGGTGGGATCCTTGAGGAGCGGAACGAGACTCTGCCCTTGAAGATTCGCGGGGGCTTTCACGCCGGCGAGTTCCGTGAGCGTCGGATAGAGATCGACCTGGCTGACCGGCGCCGCCGCGACGGTTCCCTTTTTGGCCACGCCCGGCGCGACGATGAGCATGGGCACCCGCGCGCTTTCCTCGAAAAGACTCTGCTTCTGCCACAGCCCGTGCTCGCCCATGTGGTAACCGTGGTCGCTGGTAAAGACGATGATCGTGCTCTCGGCGAGGCCGAGCCGGTCGAGCGCATCGACCACCCGACCGACCTGCGCGTCCATGAAGCTGATGCTCGCATAATACGCCTGCACGGCCTGGCGGCGGAGATCGTCGGTCAGCTTGTCCTGCTCCTTTTTGTAACTGCCGAGCGCGGCGGCGGGCACCTCGGGCGGATTCTGGTCCACCGGCGGATGAACCGGCATCTGCGCCTCGGGATACCAGTCGAAGTACGGCGTCTTCGGGGCGACGTAGGGCGTGTGTGGGCGAAAGAAACCGACGGCGAGGAAAAACGGCCGGTCCTTCTGCTGCGCGCACCGCTCCAGCACCCACTCGGCATCGCGGGCCATCAGGCCATCGGTATGATGCGCATCGTCCTTCGGCGAGGCATACCAGCTCAATGTGCCGCCAAACTGCCCCGGCGTGAGCGAGAAGATCTGCGGCTCTTCCTCGAGGCGATCCACACCCGCCGGATTCAGCTCCAGCTCCCAGGACGCGGGATCGTCATGGCCGTTGGTGCCGACCGATTTCGGCACGTTGTAATGATAGAGTTTACCGATGCGCGCCGCGAAGTAGCCGGCATGGCGGAAGGCCTGCGAGAGGCTGACCTGCGCCGGAATCGTCTGCCGGAAAATTTGCGCATTGGCGAGGATGCCGGTGCTGTTTGGATACAGCCCGGTGAGCATCGAGTTCCGGCTCGGCCCGCAGAGCGGGAAGGCGCAGTACGCGCGGTCGAAGCGCACGCCGCGGGCGGCGAGCTTGTCGATGTTCGGTGTCTTCGCGCGTTTGTCGCCGTAGGCGCCGAGGAAGTTGTTCAGATCGTCCGAGATGAGGAAGAGGACGTTTTTGCGCACCGGCTCGGCGGCGGTGAGGGTCGCGTGCAGTGCGGCGAGGAACGTGCAGACGAGGAGGGAAGTTTTCATTTGGAAGCGGTCGCGGCGATGGCTTCGGCGACGGTTTTGTCGGCGATGGTTTCTTTGTCGTTAAAAGGTCCGTCGGCACTGCCGGCCGGCCAGGTGGCGGAATCGGCGTATTGCCCGTCATCCTTGTATTCCTTTTGCAGGCGGGTGATCTCCGCCTTCAGCTCGGCAAATTTCGCCGCGACCTCGGGCTTCTTCGCATCGATGTCGGAGTAGAGCAGATTGTGCTGCTCGGTCGGATCCTTGGTCAGGTCGTACATCTCATACGCGTTGTGTTTCCAGTAATAGACGAGCTTGTGCGTGGCTGTCCGGACGCCGAGATGCGCGGCGGTGTTGTGATGGCCGGGATCGTGGTAGTAGCGGTAATAGACCGTCTGCCGCCAACTGGCGGGCGACTCGCCGCGCAGCAACGGCACGAGTGAACGGCCCTGCATTGATTCCGGAATCGGCAGCCCGGCCAGATCCAGGAACGTCGGCGCGAGGTCGATGTTCGCCACAAACTGCGCGGGCACGCTGCCCGCCTTGATTCCGGGCCCGCGCGCGAGGAGCGGCACCTTGAGCCCGGGCTCATACATAAAGCGTTTGTCGTAGAGCCCGAGGTCGCCGAGATACCAGCCATTGTCGGCGGAGTAGATGACGATGGTGTTCTTCGCGAGCCCAGTTTCATCGAGGTAATCGAGCACCTTGCCCACGCTGTCATCCACGCCCTGCACGCAGGCCAGGTAGTCGCGCATGTATTTCTGATACTTCCATTTCACGAGTTCCTTTCCGGTCAGCGTCTGGCCGTCCACTTCGAGTTCCATTGGCTTGAAGTTGTTCCATTTCTGCAGCGCCGGGCCTTTCAGATCGGGCGGCGGGGTGAGCTTCAAATCCCGGCGGGTCAGGTCGCGCGCAACGGTTTGTTCATTGCTCGGCAGCGCTGTCGGGCGGGTCTGGTAATCGTCCCAAAGGGTCTCCGGTTCCGGGATGACTTTGTCTTTGAAAAGCGCCTTGTTCCGCTCATCCGGCTCCCACGCGCGATGCGGCGCTTTCTGGTGCAGCATGAGAAAGAACGGCTGGTCCTGCGGGCGCGTTTTCAGCCACTCGAGGCCGAGGTCCGTGGTGATGTCCGTGCAGTGTCCCTCGACCGCAAACTTGCGCCCGGAGACGAGGAACGTCGGATTCCAGTAGGCGCCCTGGCCGGGCAGAACGATCCAGCGGTCAAAGCCCGTCGGATCACTGCCGAGATGCCACTTGCCGATCATCCCGGTGTGATAACCGCCGGCCTGCAGACGCTTCGCGACATTGTCGCGCGAGCCGTCGAAACGGTTGAAAACGGGCACGTCGTTGAGGTGCGAATACTGCCCGGTGAGCAGGGTGGCGCGGCTCGGCGTGCAGATGGAATTGGTGACGAACGAGTTCGCGAACCGCGCGCCTTCCTTCGCCAAGCGGTCGATATTGGGCGTTTGGTTGACCTTCGATCCGTAGGCCGAGATGGCGTGCTGCGCGTGATCGTCGGAGAAGATGAAGAGAATATTCGGCGGCGCGGCAACGGACGCGGCCCGCAAAGCGCAGGAGGCGGCGAGAGCGACGAGAAGGAGAGAGGTGCGTTTCATGGCGGGGGTTGGTTGGGTGGAACGGTTACGGTTTGGTTTTTTTCGCCGCCTGCCAGCGCGGCTCCCACTCCGGGGATGCGGTGCGGGCGGATTTCAAATAAGCGCCGATCTTTTCCGCGATCTCGGGATGCGCGGCGGCGACATTCGTCTTCTCGGCGATATCGTTTTGCTGATCGAACAGCACGACCGGCGCATCCGGCCCGCCACTCCGGATTCCCTTCCACCGGCCTTGATACAACGCGGCCTGTTTGAAGCCGCCTTCGTGGAATTCCCAGTAGAGAAACTCGTGCTTCTTCTGCTCCTCCGAATTGCCGAGCAGCGTAGGAACGAAGCTGATGGAATCAACGTTCGCGGGCGTCTTCGCTCCGGCGAGTTCGGCTGCGGTCGCCATCCAGTCGCCGAAATATCCGACGTGTCCGGTCTCGCCGGCCGGCTTCACTTTCCCCGGCCACCACGCGATGAACGGCACACGAATGCCGCCGTCGGTCAGACTGCGTTTGATGCCGGTGAACGGCCCGCTCGGCTGAAAGCGCGAGAGGTCGTGGTTGCTTTCGTTGTGCGGGCCGTTGTCGCTGGTGAAGATGACGAGGGTGTTTTCCGCGAGGCCGAGGCGCTGCAATTCCGCGAGCATCCGGCCGACGTAACCGTCAAGCCGCGTGATCATCGCCGCCTGGCCTTTGTCCGGATCGGGCCAGTCGCGATCGGCATACGGCGCGTAATCCGGCACGTTCGCGCCGTCCTTGAGCGTGCGCGTGCGTTCGTTGTTCGCGTGCGGGACGACCATGCTCCAGTAGAGAAAAAACGGGCGCTCCTTGTGCTCGCCGACAAACTTGATCGCCTCGTTCGCGAAGAGGTCATCGGAAAAAACCACCTGCTTCGTGGCGTAACCACCGCCGTTTTCGCCCACCGGCGTGACCACATTGGGCAGCGTCCGCTGACTGTCGCCGTCCCACAAATAGTCGGGGAAGTGATTGTGGGCGTGGGTCTGATTGAGGTAGCCGAAGAACTTGTCGAAGCCTTGCTTCAGCGGCAGTCCGCTCTCCGCCGCGCCGACATCGCCGAGCCCCCATTTTCCGATCAACGCTGTTTTATAACCCGCCTGCTGCAAGACCTTCGCGACCGTGATGTCTTCCGCTTTCAACGCCTGTGCCGCGGGATTCGTTTTGCCGGAATTGCCCCGCACCCGCGTGTGCCCGTGATGCTGGCCGGTCATCAGCACGCTGCGCGACGGGGCGCAGACCGTCGCGCCCGCGTAGAAATGCGTGAAGCGCAGACCTTCGCGGGCCATGCGATCGAGGTGCGGAGTCTGAATGACTTTCTGGCCGTAACAGCCGAGGTCGCCGTAGCCGAGGTCGTCGGCCATGATCCAGATCAGATTGGGCTGCGTCGCGGCCTCGGCCGAAGCGAGGAGAGCGAACGCGGAGAGCAAGGAGAGGAGCGTTTTCATGAGGAGGTCAGGGCGGCGTTTGCGGATCGAGGCCGACGGCGCGCAATTCCGCGCCGCGCTGGTTTTGCAGCGCGTCGCCGAGTTCGCGCCGGATGCCTTCGGCGGCGGCGCTCAGGCGCTGAACGATGTCGGGATGGGCCGCCGCGACGTTGTGCGTCTCGCCGGGATCCGTCTCGAGATTGAACAGCGAAAGTCTGAGTTGCTCGATGCGGTAGCCGTGCCGCGTGGCGATGCCTTCGACGCCGGATTGCGTGATGGAGGTCGGCGCGAGCTTGCCCCAGTTCGACGGTTTGCCGCCGCGGCCCGGTTCGGCGGCGACGGTGATGTAGGGATGCGGGAAGTGCAGCTTCCACCCGCCGCTACGCACCGCCTGCAGTGCCGTGCCGGAGTAGAAGAAGAGATCCTCGTGCGGCGGGCGCGCGCCGGGTTCATCGAGGACGAGCGCTTTCGCGGAAAGGCCGTCGATCTTTCGTGCGGGGGCTTCTCCGCCGACGAGTTCGGTGAGCGTGGGCAGCCAGTCGATGCCCATGAAAGGATCCGCGCAGACGCGGCCGGCCGGCACGGTGCCGGGCCAGCGGGCGATGCAAGGCACACGGACGCCGCCTTCGAAGGTGGTGAGTTTGCCCTCCCGCAACGGGGCCGCGGAGCCGGCGTGTTCGCCATAGGAGAGGAACGGGCCGTTGTCGGAGATGAAGATGACGAGCGTGCTCCGATCGAGATCGAGGCGCTGGAGCGTGGCCAGCACTTCGCCCACCGACCAGTCGAGCTCTTCCATCACATCGCCGTAAAGCCCCGCAGCGGAGCGGCCCTTGAACTTTTCCGAAGCAAAGATGGGCACATGCGGCATGACGTGCGGCAGGTAGAGAAAGAAAGGTCGCGCGGCATTGCGCTCGATGAACTGGACGGCGCGCTCGGTGAAACGGCGCGTGAACTGCGACTGGTCGGGATCTAGTTCGACCACTTTCTCGCCGTCGTAGAAGGGCAGTGGCGGCATCTCGGCGGCGAGCGCGGGGTGATATTTCGAATTGTCGTTCGAATAAGGAATGCCCAGCCATTCATCGAAGCCGTGCCGCATGGGATGAAACTTCATCCGCGTACCGAGGTGCCACTTGCCCATTCCCGCGGTGGCGTAGCCGCGCTCCTTGAGCATCTCCGGCAGCAGCCATTCCTCATCGGCCATCCCGTCGCGGCTGGTGTGATTGTAAGCGCCCTGCATGCCGATGCGATTGGGATAACACCCGGTCAGGAGCGCGGCGCGTGAGGCGGTGCAGACGGCCTGCGCGACGTAAAAGTCGGTGAAGCGCGTGCCTTCTTTGGCCATGCGATCGAGGTGCGGTGTCTTGAATCCGCGCGCGCCCTGCACGCCGAGATCGGCGTAGCCCATGTCGTCCGCGACGATGAAGACGATATTCGGCGGAGTGTCGGCCGCGGCGGCGGACGTCAACCCGGCGGCGATCAGCGCGAGTGCCCGCAGGGCGGCGATCGGAGAGGAGTTCATCTTCATTCGCACTGGTCGATCATTCCAATTGCGGCGGGGCGGGAGTGACTCCGGACTCGTGCAGATTCACGGCTTTCTGAATCAGCATCAGGACTTCGTCCTGTTGGGCGGCGACGTTCCGTTTTTCGGAAGGGTCGAGTCCGAGATGGAAAAGCAGCGGCGGTTCGTGTTGCTCAGGTTTCGGCTGGCCGTAGCCGGTCTGCGTCTGGAAGTGCGCCTTCCACTCGCCGAGCCGGCAGGCGAAAATTTTGTCGCCGCGGTAGTAAAAAAACGGGCGTTCGGGGAGCGGCTTTCGATCGAAAAGCAGCGGCGCGAGATCAAGACCATCGAGCGCGACATCCTTCGGCAACGGCGCGCCCGCCAGCGCCAGCGCGGTGGGATAAAGATCGAGCACCGAGGCCATTTGCGAGGTGACGCCGGGCTGGATTTTTCCCGGCATCCACGCGATCCCCGGCACGCGCATCCCGCCTTCCCAGGTGCTGCCTTTGCCGTCGCGGAGCAACCCCGCGCTGCCGCCTTGATCGCCCATGATCAGCCACGGGCCGTTGTCGCTGCTGAAGACGACGAGCGTCTTTTCCGCCAGTCCCTCGCTCCGCAAGGCCGCAAGCACTTCTCCCACGCTCCAATCGATCTCCTCGACGGCGTCGCCGTAAATGCCCCCGCGGCTTTTGCCCTTGAACTCTGGCGACGCGAACATCGGCACGTGCGGGAAGGTGTGCGCGCAGTAGATAAAGAACGGTGCCGCCTTTTTCTCGCGGATGAACTTCACCGCCTGCTCGGTGTAGCGCCGCGTGAGCGTGGTTTGATCGGCGGGCTGCTCAATCACCTTTCCGTTGTGGATCAGCGGCACATTCCAGCCGTCCGCGGGCGGCGTGGGCGAACCCGTCGCGCCCTTGGGCAGGCCGGCGCGGGCGTCCATGTCGTTCGAGTAGGGGAGTCCGTAGGTTTCGTCGAAGCCCTGATCCTGCGGGCGTGAACCTTCGTGAATGCCGAGGTGCCATTTCCCGATGTGCGCGGTGGCGTAGCCCGCGCCTTTCAGCGCCTCGGCGAGCGTGATCTCCGCGGGCGGCAGTCCGCCTTTCGAGTTGGGAAAAAGCACGCGCCGCGCCCCGGACATGCCGCTGCGGGTGGCGTAACGTCCGGTGAGCAGGGCCGCGCGGCTCGGGGTGCAGACTTCCGCGCCGGAATAGAAATCGGTGAAGCGCAGGCCTTCCGCCGCCATGCGATCGAGATGCGGCGTGCGGATCGTGGGCGAACCGTAGCAGCCGAGGTCGCCGTAGCCGAGATCGTCGGCGTAGATGACGATGATATTGGGACGCGGCGTGGCGGCGGAAAGCGCGGACACACCGGTGAATAAAAGGGCGAAGAGGGTGAGGACAAGGCGAGGATTCATGGGCGTGCGGAGGATGGCTTTTCCCGATGAGCCGGGCCGCCCCAGAGTGGGGCGCTCATTGCGGCGTCAAATTCCTTCCACGCCGCTTCGAGTTCGGCGAGGCGCGCGGGTTGTTCGGTCGCAAGGTCGCGGGCTTCGCCGGGATCCGCAGCGAGGTCGTAAAGCTGCCAGGTTTGGTCGGTGCGCCCGCGATGGATCTTCCAGTCGCCCTGGCGCAACGCGGCCTGCGCACCGAGCCGCCAATAGTGTTCCGTGCGGATCGGTGCGGCGCTCGGCTCGGTGAGGTGTGGGAGTAGATTCACGCCATCGAGATTCGCGCGCGGTTTCGTTCCCGCGGCGGCGAGCGCCGTGGGGAAAAGATCGAGCGCACTGATCATCCGTGCCTCTTCCCGCCCGGCCGGAAGCCGGCCTTTCCACTGCGCGATGAACGGCACGCGGATGCCGCCTTCGAGGAGCTGCACTTTCTCACCGCGGAACGGCGCGTTGCTGGAAGTGAGTTCCCGCGTCGCGCCGCCGTTGTCGCTCAGGAAAACGACCAGCGTGCGTTCCTCCAGTCCCTCGCTGCGCAATCGCGCGAGCACGCGGCCGACGCCGTCGTCGAGTTGGGCAAGCATCGCCGCGAAGATCCGGCGGTGGATGTCTTGGATACTGGCAAACTTCGCCGTGTAAGCGTCCGCCCCCTGCAGCGGGCTGTGCGGCGCGCTGTAAGCAAGGTAGAGGAAAAAGGGCTGCGCGCGGTGCCGTGTGATGAAGCTCTCCGCTTCGCGCGTGAAGACGTCGGTCAGATGCGCCTTCTCCTGGACTGGCTGGCTGCCGCGAAGCAACGGATTGTCGGCATCGTAATCCGGCTCGAAGCTGCCCATGTGGCTGGTCCAAATGGTGCGGCCATCGGGCGAGGTCCAGCGGCCTTTGCCGCCATCGGGCACCGTCTTACGGCGCAGCCAGGTCGTCACGCCGGTCCACGGGGGCGGGACATAGAAGTGGCCCTCATGCAGGAAGCCAAAAAACTCATCGAAGCCGCGGCGCTGTGGATGAAACTTTGCGGTCCCGCCGAGGTGCCACTTGCCAACGAGTGCCGTCGAGTATCCGCTTTCGCGGAGCGCGTCGGCCAGGGTTTGTTCGCTCGCCGGCAGACCGATCGCCGGGTCGCTGTTTTGCGGGCCGATGGGATTGAATTCGAATCCAAAGCGCGTCTGATAACGCCCGGTGAGCAGCGCCGCGCGCGACGCCGCGCAGAACGGCGCGGTGACATAGCCGCTGGTGAATCGCACACCGTTCCGCGCCAGCGAATCGATGTGCGGCGTCGGCACGTCCTTGCCGCCGTAGCAGCCGAGTTCGCCGTAGCCGAGATCATCGGCGACGATGAAGACGATGTTCGGCCGCGCTGGCTCCGCGGCACGGACCGCAGGAGCGGTCAGCGCAAACGCGAAGATCAAGCGTGGGAGCAGCTTCATGGGGGACCGGAGGTGGTGCGGGTCAGCGGATTTTTGCGTCGGGCAGTTCCTGTTTGATCCCCTCATCGAGGGGCATCTTATCCGTTTCCGGCGTGAGCCCGGCTTCGCGCATGACCTTGAGCAGTTCGTCCTGCATCTCCCTCAGGACGACCGAGTATTTCGGTTTGTCGATCAGGTTGTGCCGTTCCTCGGGGTCGAACTCAATGTTGTAAAGTTCGGCCTTGTGCCGATCAGGTTTCCCATCGCCGTGTGGCGAATGGCTGTATTTCCACGACTCCGTGCGAACCGCGCGGACGTTCGGCGTGTAGGGAAACTGCTTCTCGTAGTTGTAGTGGTAGAGCCACGATTTGCGCCACGCGTCGTCGCCTTGCTGGACGAGTTTTTTCCAGGATTGGCCGGCGATGTTGGGGAGCGGCGGTGCGCCGCAGAGTTCGAGCAAGCTGGGCGCGACATCGAGCGTGAGCACCTGTTCTTCGACGATCTTCGGCTGCGTGGCCGCGGTGAGGCCGGGGAAGCGGACGATCTTGAGGATCCTCATGCTGGGCTCATGGGCGGTGCGTTTATCGACCATGCCGTGCTCGCCATTGAGGATGCCGTTATCGCTCATGAAGACGATGATGGTGTTGTCGAGTTCGCCGCGCGTCTTTAGCAGTTCGTAAAGGCGGCCCACGCTGTCATCGACCGAGAGAATGGTGCCCCAGTAAGCGCGGATCATCGCCTCGAAATCTTTCACCGCTTCGGGCCGGTCATCGGGGAAGTTCTTCCGCCACTCGAAGAGCGGGCCGTAGATGCCGTGCCAGGTGTAGAGCCGCTCTTTGATCCACTTCGGTTTGTCGTCGAGCAGGAAAGCCGTCTCCGGATACGGCACGCGCACTTTTTCGAACGATTTCTCATACTTCGGCTCCGGGAAATAAAAGCTGTGCGGCGCCTTGTGGCCGATCATCAGGCACCACGGTTTGTCGTTGCGCGGACGCTTCAGCCATTCCTCCGCCATGTCGGTCACGACCGTGGTGTAGTAGCCCTTCTTCACCTCCCGCTTCGTGCCGTTGATGTTGAATTCGGTGTCGAAATATTTGCCCTGGCCCTTGTGCGTCACGAACCAGTCGAAGCCCGGGCGCGGTTCATCGTTGTCTTCGCCCATGTGCCACTTGCCGAAATAAGCGGTCTCGTAACCGGTCGACTGGAGGACCATCGGAAAGCTCTTCAAGTTCGCCGGGTATTCGGTGAAGTTGTTCACCACGCCGTGCTGGTGCGCGTAAAGCCCGCTGAGGATGCTCGCGCGGCTCGGCGAGCAGAGCGACGTGGTGCAAAAGGCGTTTTTGAAATACACGCCCTCCTTGCCGAGTCGGTCGATGTTCGGTGTCTGCAGATGTTTGTTGCCGCCGAGACCGAGCGCGTCCCAGCGTTGATCGTCGGTGAGGATGAAGAGGACGTTCGGGCGCTTTTCCGCAGCGGTGGCGAGCGGCGTCGCGGTGCTGCTGAGGAGGACCAGGGCAAGGAGGCGGAGGAGCGGTTTCATGGAGCGGAAAAATGTGGAGTTCTATTGCTATCTATTCGAGAGGCAGCTTTTCAAAGTCTGTTTCGTTCACCCAACCTGAACCCACTTTCTCGCCGCGCATAAACTTCTCGTAAAAGCCCTCGCCGTTGGTGGCGCGGTACTCGTCGAACACTTTGCCGTTCCCGAACATGCGCGGATCGTTTTGCGCCTTGAGTTCGGAGGTCATGCGCGTCGCGAGCTTTTGCATCCGCTCGGCGTGAAAGGTCTGGCCGGCGAGGTTGTTCGCGCAGTCGCGGTCGCTGGTCAGGTCGTAGAATTCCTCGCCCGGTCGTTTGCCGAAATTGAGCTGCCAGTATTTGTCCGTCCGATCTTTGCGGCCCATCTCGAGAATCAGCGTTTTGGTCGGGCTGCCGTCGGTGTCGAGATAGCCGGTCTCCGGATTGCCCGCGGGCCAGCGGTCCGGCTCGTAGTTTTTCAAATAGAGCCACTCGCGGGTGACCATGCCGCGGATCGGGTAACCCCAATCATGCGGCCGGCCCACGTCGGTCCGCTCCTTGCCGATGAGCACGTGATCCCGCCCGGCGATTACCTGCCCGGCGTTCGCGCTTTCCCAGATCTCGCGCCAGCTCCGGCCGGTGATTGGCTGCATGCCGCTGTCGGTTTGGGCGATGCCGGCCGCGTCGAGCAGTGTCGCGGCGAGGTCGGTGAAATCGACAAAATCCTCGATGACGCGCCCCGGATTCTTCACCGCGCCCGGCCAGCGGATGGCGAGCGGCACATGGTTCGAATCGTGATAGGCGTAACCTTTCACCCGCGGGAAGGGCATGCCGTGATCGCTGGTCACGATGATCAGCGTGTTCTCGAGCAGGCCGCGTTTTTCCAATTCCGTGATCATCCGCACGAGATGGTGGTCCGTGTGCTCGACCTCCAGCGCGTAATCAAGCATGTCATGGCGGACCGTCTCGGTGTCCGGCCAGTAGGCGGGCACGCGGTCGATGTCGCTCAGCTTTTTGCCGCCCTTGTTCACGCCGGATTGGAATTCGTAACCCCGGTGCGGCTCCGTCGATCCGAACCAGAAACACCACGGTGCACCTGACGGCGCGGCGTCGAGAAAATCGGCGAAGTTGCCGGCGTAGTCGTTCTTGGAAATGCCGGTCGTGAGCGGTGGCGCAGTGCGTTTATTAAAAGGTTTGCCGGTGATCTGCCGCGGTTTGCCTGTGGTGTCATGAGCGATGCCCGGCCCCCAGCCTTTGCCGGTGAGACCCATGTGCCAACCGCGTTCCATCAGCACCTCCGGCCAGCTTTTCAGCTTCGCCGGAAAGAACGCCATGTGGTTGCCCGCCTCCTCATTCTGCCAGGCATGCCGGCCGGTGAGGACGATCGCCCGCGATGGCGCGCACTTGGCCACCGGCGTGTAGGCGTTCTTGAAAAGCAGCCCTTCCTTCGCCACGCGGTCAAACCCCGGCGTCTTCGCCCACGGCGTGCCGTAGGCACCCGCGTGCGGTCCCCAATCGTCGGCGATGGCGAAGAGAATATTTGGCGGCGGTGCGGCGAGTGCCATCCCGCCGAGGACCAACCAGCAAAGCAGAACAGCCAACCGGGCGACCTGCGGGCGGGGAGCCGGGAACTGCGCGGGAAAAAAGACGAGGCGTTTCATGAAAATATCTCGCGGACGGTAGCGTGGCTCAGCGGCGAAACAACTGCACTCCTTTCAAGTCCATCACCCGCGCGCCGGGCTTCGAGAGAGGCTGGAGGATGAGGGTCGTTTTACCGGACGGAAGGGCGAGCGTGCCGAGTTTCAGCGTCGCCCAGTCGCGATTGCGGTATCGTGTTTTTCCGTCGGCGTCGCGATGCATTAGCGGGAATTCGGGAGCGGGAGCGGCGGGGATCGCCGTTTCGAGCGACTGCCCGGCGACGGTGACGCGGACTTTCGATCCGGCGTCCTCGGGAGGGCAGGCGAAGCGGAGCGCGATGTCGTATTCCCCGGCAGTGACGACTTCGATCTCGAACCACACTTTCGCCATGGCGTCGGTCCAGTTCATCAGCCAGTCATTGGCGAAGCCGGGGCCGCTGGCGAAGTGCAGCGGCGCATCGAAGTAGCTCTGCGGCGCGTGGAGTTCGACCGGATTGTGCATGGCGTGTCCGACGGGTAGGGGAAAACGCTGGAGGCCATCGCGGGAAATGTCGGTGAACCAGGCGTCGTATTGCGCGCTGAGTTGCTGCACGAGGTCGGGATGCGCCGCGGCGATGTTCGTCTTCTGGCCGGGATCAGCTTCCATATCGTAGAGCTGCCAGGGCGTGGCGCTGGCGTCGTTGGCCTTCGCTTTCGAGCCACCCGCGGGACCTTTGATCTCGCGCACGAGGCGGTGCTTCTGAGTGCGCACCGCGCCGGGAAAGCGGTTTGTTTCGTCGATCGGATTGTGCGTGAAAAGGACGCGTTCGGACCAGTCGGCAGCGACCTTCATTTCCAAGAGTGGTCGCAGGCTGCGGCCGTCGATCTTCAGGCCCGCGGGCGGTTTGACGCCGCACAGATCGAGCAGGGTGGGGTAGAGATCGATGTGGGCGACGATCGGCTGCACGACGTGCGGTGGCCACGGCGCCGCTGGCCAGCGCATAAAGAGCGGCACCCGGCTTCCACCTTCATGCACGCTGGTTTTGCCGCCGCGCATGCCGGCGTTGTAAGTCTTCACGCCCGCAGTACCGCCATTGTCCGTGAGGAAAAGCACGATCGTGTTTTCCGTGAGCTGCAGCGCTTCGAGATGCGCGAACAGGCGGCCGACGTTGTCGTCGATGTTCTCACACATGCCGTAAAATGCGGCGAGGTTGTCCGCGAAACCCTGCGCCTTGAACTTCTGGAAGTATTGGTCCGGCACCTGATACGGCGAGTGTGGCGCGTTGTAGGAGAGGTAACAAAAGAACGGCTCGCCCCGCTGCGCCGCGATGAACTTCATCGCCTCGTCCGTGAGCACGTCGGTGATGTAACCCTTGGTCGGTTCAGCTTTCGCGCTGCGTAACAAGGTGGCGTCGAAGTAGTCGTTCCAGTGGCCCTTGTTGAAGCCGAAGAATTCATCGAAGCCCTGCCCCGGTGGCGTGAAGGGATGCTGCTCGCCGTTGTGCCATTTCCCAAAGCAGCCGGTGCGATAACCCGCGCTCTTCAGGGCCTCGGCGATCGTGATTTCGGAAGGGCGCATCGCCTCGCGATTGTGCGTCACGCCGTGGCAACCCGTGCGCAGCGGATAGCGCCCGGTGAGCAGCGCGGCCCGTGTCGGGGCGCAAAATGAGTTCACATAGAAGCGATCGAAACGCACTCCCGTGCGGCCGAGTTGGTCGAGGTGCGGCGTTTGGAGGTGCGGATTGCCGTGGAGGGAAAGGTCGCCGTAACCCTGATCGTCGGTGAGGATCAGCAGGACGTTCGGTGCCGCGGATGACGACACGGCGAACGCGAACGACGCCAGAAAAATGCAGAGATGAATGCGGTGTTTCATTCGGAAGCGGGGGTGATTTGCGGCACCGCACGGTCGTCGCCGGGCGTCCACCAGGCGTCGAGTTTATCCCGCAGGGCGCGGACGGTGACAACATGATCGGCCGCGCCCGCGAGGTTTTTCGTTTCACCTGGATCGGTCTGTAAATCGTAGAGCGCAGGTTCGGTGACGTAGCCGCGCCACGGTTTCTCTCCGTCGGGCGCATGTGGGACGATCAATTTATAGCTCCTGTCGCGCACCCAGCGATAGGCGATGTCGCGCGAAGGCTGGCCGAGGCTGGTTGCATCACCTGGGTAGATTTCGCCAAAGACGGGCCGGTCTTCGAGCTTCGCCTCGCCTCGCGCCGCGGCCAGCAGACTGCGTCCCGGAAGACCGGCAATCGAGTCGGGTCGGCCGATCGCGGTGAGTACGGTCGGCAGTAAATCCACACTGCTCACGAGTTGCGGGTGCGTGCCGGGTTCGATCTGACCATCCCAGCGCAGCAGGATCGGCGTGCGCACTCCGTCTTCGAAAGGGGAATATTTGCTTTCGCGCGTCTGCAGGAATTCCTGCGGATGTTTTTTGGCGCTTTGCTGGTCGGGCGTCCAGCCGTTGTCCGAGACGAAAACGAAGAGGGTGTTCGCGGCCAATCCACGCGCTTCGATCAGCGCGATCAGCTGCCCGACCGTCTCATCGAACTGACTGACCGCCGCGAGGTACGGCAGTCGGTGTTCGGCAATCTTGCGGTCGCGATAGAGGTCGTGGAAACGTCGGGGCGAGTCGTGCGGTTGGTGTGGAAGGTAAGGCGCATACCAAACGAAGAACGGCTGCGCCTTGCCGCCGCGATCGAGGAAGTCGGCGATCGGCTGCATCGTCTCGCGGCCGATCTGGAGCCCGTGATCGCCGTTGCCATGCGCAGCCAGTTCACCGCTCCGCAGCACCCGATTGCCGCCGTAGTCCTGGCCGGCCCGTGGCGCGAAGACCGTCATGCCGTCGGTAAAGCCTGCATTGGAAAAATGCCCTTCCCAGAATTTCCCCGTCTGCAGCGAACGGTAGCCGAACTCGCCCAGTGTGCGCGGCAGCGTGGGTTGCGCGCGGATCAATCCAAACGACGGACGGCGCGCCCGCTCGTATTCCTCCTGGCTGGTCATCCGGTTGAAGGCGCTGTTGCCCGGCGGCGGATGATTGTAATGCAGGCCGCTCTGATGCGGATAACGCCCGGTGAGCAGCGTCGCGAGCGAAGGGCTGCACAGGCTCGTCGGCACATAGCCATTTACGAAGCGCGCGGACTGCGCGGCGAGCCGGTCGAGATGCGGGGTGATCGCCTCGCCACTGCCCATGAAACCGAAGTCGCGATACGTGTGATCGTCGGCGATGATGTAAACGACGTTTGGCGGTGCGCCGAGCGCGGTTTGGGCGGCGGCCGCCAGCAAAAGGACCGCGAGCGCCGCGAGGTTCATGCTCCGGACGTTCACAGGGATCGAGGTGGAGGCTTCGCCGCCGTCATTTCAGTTTCCACACCTTCACTTCATCTGCCTGCGCGGACTTGTTTGCGGCCGGGGAGATCAGGCGTTTCGTCGGCCGGGCGGGGCTCATTGTTTGTTCCTCTTCTTCACCCCGCCCCGCTGCGTGCCTTTGATGGCGGACTCGTATTCCCAGCGCTTCTGCCATTCGGCGAGGAAAGGCTGATAGGCTGGCGACGCCGTCCACGCGATGGACTCGGGATCGGGTGGCGTGACTTTGCCCTCGAGATAATCCTTGCCCGCGAAGCTCGCCTCGACGCTGTCGTTCCATGCGAGCAACTCCTTCTTCAGCCGCGCCGCGAGTTCGGGTTGTTCGGCGCTGAGATCGCGCGCTTCCGCCGGATCGGCCACAAGGTCGAAAATCTGGAAGCTTCCCGTGTCCAGATTGGTGGCGACGATCTTGTGCTGGTTGTCGATCAGCGCGGCTTGTTTGTGGAAGCGGAAGGGAATTGCTTTGTCGCGCACCGGGAGTTCCTGGGCGAAGAGCGGGCGCAGGCTGGCACCGTCCACGGGTTTGATCAGAACGGTGTCCGGCAGTCCGACGATGTCCGCGACGGTGGGGAAAAGGTCCAGCGTGCTCGCCGGATAGTTGGTCACGCGTGGCTGGATCACTGCTGGCCACTCGATAATGCCCGGCACGCGCAGCCCGCCCTCGAAGACTGCGCCCTTGTGGCCGCGCAGCCCGCCGGTGGTCTCCGGCGCGATGCCATTGAGTCCGCCGTTGTCGCTGTTGAAAACGAGCAGCGTGTTTTCGGCGATGCCGAACTCGCGGAGCTTGCCGCGCAGCGTCCCGATACTGCGATCCATGGCGACGAGTTCCCCATAATGATTGGCCGAAGCTTCATTGAGATCGGGGAAATTGGCCTTGTCCGCCGGTAGCGCGCGGAACGGGCTGTGCGGCGTGCCGAACCAAATGACGCTGAACATTGGTTTTCCACCGGCCCGATGTTTTCCGAGGAACTTCACCGCCTCCGCGACCGCGATCTCCGACGAGTCGCCGCTGAATTCCTCAAACTTTCCCTGCCGCGACATGAGTGGATTCTGATCGAAGAAATTCGTCACCGAAACCCACTCGTCGAAACCAAACGCGCCCGGACTGCGCGGATCGTTGGCGAGGATCGGCGCGCCCGGCCCTTTGAATCCGTTGAGATGCCATTTCCCAAAATGCCCGGTGACGTAACCCGCGCCCTTCAGCGCCTGCGCGATCGTCTTTTCCTGCAGGCGCAGCGCATAGCCATGCGTGAGCACACCGGTGCGATCGTTGCTGCGCCCGGTTAGCACGCTCGCGCGGGTTGGCGAACAAACCGGATTGCCCGCGTAGAAACGCTCGAAGCGCAGACCATTCGCGGCCATGGCGTCGAGGTTCGGTGTCTTCAGCACCGGATGGCCACGATAGCCGGTCTGCCCCCAACCCATGTCGTCGGCCATGACGAAGATGATATGCGGGCGTGCGGGCTCGGCAGCCGATGCGAACCGGGGTAGCGGGAGCGTGGCGAGCAGCGCCAGCCCCAGACGGGCGAGGGACGAAAAGCGGGCGGAGGGGCGATCGGTGTGCATGGGTGGAATGGGCGGAAAAGCCGAAACTCCGCCGCGCCGGATTTGTCGCCCTCGAAATCACCGCGCTGCCCGAAGAATCACCGCCCGCGTTTCATTTCCGAAACATCGCGTGCTTCGGATCGCCGCCACTGAGCGCATAGGCGAGCAGGTCGAGGATTTCATCCTTCGTCAGCATCGCGAGGAGCATCGGTGGCATCGGCGAGACTTTGCTCACTTCGATGCTCTGCACTTCCTTGCGATCCACGTTCACGCGCTGGTCGGGATCGCTCAGGTCCGTGTTCAGCGTGACGTTGTCGCCGTTGAGATTGACGACGACGCCGGTATGAATGTCGCCTTTGGTCGTTGTGACGACGATCGGGGCGAACTGCTCGTTGATCTCCTTGCTCGGATTGATGATCTGATCGAGCAGGTCGTGCGGGTTGTAGCGGCCGCCCGCGCCGGTCAGGTCCGGGCCGTTCATGCCTCCGGCATTGCCGAACCGATGGCAGGCGAAGCAGGCGGCGGCGCCGAACATCTTGCGGCCGCTTTCGAAGTTGCGGCCTTTCAGCCCGGTCTGCGCGGCGGTGCTCAATTCTTCCAGCGTCCACATCGTCGGGGTGCGCCCGGCAAACATCGCCCCGACATTTTCGATCGCCGATTTTTGTTCCGGCTTTTTGACGATGAGTTCGGCGAGCTGCGTTTTTTCCGCGTCGCTGAACGTGGCCAGCGAATCGTTGCGGATGAATTCGATGAACTTCGTGAAGCTCGAGCCGCCGCGGTAGTTGGCGGCCTTGAGGAACCACTCGAGTTGCGCGGTGCGCAGCTCCGGCGTCCAGCCCGCCTTCAGCATGCGCAGGCTGCGCGCAAATTCCATCTGCGGCTCCTGGCTCGAAGCGGCGGCGATCAACGCCATGCCTTTGGCTGCGGTGTTCGGAGCCTGAAGGTAGGCGAGCGTTTCGCCGAGCAGCCAGTTCAGCTCGAACGTGTCGTCGGGAAACGCCGGGTCGAGCTGCGCGATGAATTTCGC